>CAINHP010000278.1 GCA_903848905.1 uncultured Pseudomonadota bacterium | reverse complement strand
TAGCGTTGCAGATTACATTGCACATGACGGCTATCGTGGTTTAAAAAACACACTTGCATTGAGTCAAGCGGATGTCGTCAAACACGTGAGTGACTCAGGTTTGCGTGGTCGCGGTGGTGCTGCATTTCCAACAGGCATCAAATGGAATACCGTTTTAAACACGGTTTCAGATCAAAAATATATTATCTGTAATGCAGATGAAGGCGATTCAGGCACATTCTCTGATCGTATGATTATGGAAGGTGATCCGCTCGTTTTAATTGAAGGCATGACAATTGCAGGTTTAGCAGTAGGTGCGACGCAAGGTTATATCTATTTGCGTATTGAATACCCCCATGCTTATGAGATTTTAAATACAGCTATTGCAAACGCTCAAGCAGCAGGTTACTTAGGTGAAGACATTCAAGGCAGCGGACGTTCATTTCACTTAGAAGTACGTCAAGGTGCAGGGGCTTATGTTTGCGGTGAAGAAACGTCATTAATGGAAAGTTTAGAAGGCAAACGTGGTCTTGTTCGCTTCAAACCACCCCTACCAGCGATTAGCGGTCTATTTGGCAAACCAACCGTTGTGAATAATGTTATTTCACTTGCCACTGTGCCCATTATTTTAGATAAGGGTGGAGATTTTTATCGTGACTTTGGCATGGGACGCTCACGAGGCACATTACCATTGCAGTTAGCAGGAAATTTAAAACATCCGGGGTTAGTTGAATTGGCTTTTGGCGTGACATTACGTGAAATACTTTATGACTTTGGTGGCGGAAGCGCAACAGGAAGACCTATTCGCTCTGTTCAAGTAGGTGGTCCTTTAGGTGCCTATTTACCTGAGTCACAATTTGATACACCAGTTGATTACGAAGCCTTTACAGAAATTTGGGCTGTTTTGGGTCACGGAGGCATTGTGGCATTTGATGACAGTGTTGATATGGCTGAAATGGCTAAATACAGCATGGAATTCTGTGCGGAAGAATCATGCGGTAAATGTACACCTTGCCGTATTGGAGCCACACGAGGCTATGAAGTCATGACAGACATTGTAAATAAACGCGATTTAGATAAAAACATCCCTCTTCTACGTTCATTATGCGACACAATGCTCAACGGTTCTTTGTGTGCATTAGGTGGCATGACGCCCTATCCTGTATTGAGTGCATTAAATCATTTCCCTGAAGATTTTGGTATTAGCGCTGAGCATCACGTAGCTTAAAATAATAATAAGGACACATAAAAATGAGCATTGATAAAGAAAAAGATTACGGCACGCCAATCAGTACATCAACTGAAATGGTCACTTTAGAAATTGATGGTTTCAAAGTCACTGCGCCTGCAGGTACCTCTGTAATGCGAGCTGCATCGAGCATTGGTATTGAGATTCCAAAATTATGCGCCACGGATAGTGTTGAGCCTTTTGGTTCATGTCGCCTTTGCGTCGTACAAGTAGAAGGTGGACGCGGTTTACCCGCATCATGCACAACCCCGATTTGGGAAGGCATGAAAGTCGTTACACAAAATCAAAAGTTAGCTGATGTACGTCGCGGCGTCATGGAACTTTATATTTCTGATCACCCACTTGATTGCTTAACTTGCTCGGCCAACGGTGATTGTGAACTGCAAGATATGGCAGGCGCGGTTGGTTTACGTGAAGTGCGTTACCACCCAATTGAAACCCATTTGGACGCGAAAAAAGATACCTCGAATCCTTATTTTAGTTTCGACCCGAGCAAATGTATTGTTTGTTCTCGTTGCGTTCGTGCGTGTGAAGAAGTGCAAGGTACATTCGCATTAACTATTGATGGACGCGGTTTTGATTCAAAAGTTTCTGCGGGACAAAATGAATCTTTTATGGAATCCGAATGTGTTTCATGTGGTGCGTGCGTTCAAGCCTGCCCGACGGCGACATTGATGGAAACATCAGTGATTGAAAACGGTTTGCCCGAACACGCAATTGTTACAACGTGTGCGTATTGCGGGGTGGGCTGTTCATTCCGTGCTGAAATGAAAGGCGAACAAGTTATTCGCATGGTGCCAAATAAAGACGGAAAAGCCAATCACGGACATTCGTGCGTAAAAGGACGTTTTGCGTTTGGTTACGCAACTCACAAAGACCGCATCACTAAACCGATGATTCGCGCCAGCATTGAAGACGCTTGGAAAGAAGTATCATGGGAAGAAGCGATTGATTATGCCGCGTCAGAAATGAAACGAATTCAAGCGAAATACGGCAAAGACTCCGTCGGTGGCATTACTTCTTCACGTTGCACCAACGAAGAAGTATATATTATGCAAAAACTCATTCGAGCCGGTTTTGGTAATAATAACGTGGATACCTGCGCGCGCGTTTGCCATTCACCAACGGGTTACGGTTTAAAACAAACGTTTGGCGAATCGTCAGGCACACAAGATTTTGATTCGGTGATGAAAGCGGATGTGATTTTGATTATCGGCGCAAATGTCACAGACGGGCATCCCGTTTTTGGTTCGCAAATGAAAAAACGTTTGCGTCAAGGTGCAAAATTGATAGTTGTGGATCCGCGTGAAATCGATATTGTCAAAATGCCGCACGTTGAAGCGAGCTACCATTTGAAATTGCGTCCGAGTACCAACGTCGCGTTGGTTAACGCATTGGCTCACGTTATTGTTAGCGAAAATTTGGTGGATGAAGAATTTGTAAATGCGCGTTGCGACGTAGCTTCATTTAACAAATGGCTCACGTTTATTACTGATGAACGTCATTCACCTGAAGCAACTGAATCCATTACGGGCGTTCCTGCTGCAGAAATGAGAGCGGCTGCACGTTTGTATGCCACGGCCGAAAATGGCGCAATTTATTACGGTTTAGGCGTAACGGAACACAGCCAAGGTTCAACGACTGTTATTACCATTGCGAATTTAGCGATGGCTACGGGAAATTTAGGACGTGACGGCGTGGGTGTGAATCCATTGCGTGGTCAAAATAACGTGCAAGGTTCGTGCGACATGGGATCTTTTCCACATGAATTTCCAGGTTATCGCCATGTTTCTGACGTTGACACACATTCTATGTTTGAAAATGCGTGGCAAACGAATTTGAGCAATGAACCTGGTTTGCGAATTCCAAATATGTTTGATGCTGCGCTTGATAACAGCTTCATGGGTTTGTATTGCGAAGGCGAGGATATTGCTCAGTCTGATCCTGATATTAAGCACGTTCACGCGGCATTGCGTGCGATGGAATGCGTGATTGTACAAGATATTTTCTTAAACGAAACTGCAAAATTCGCACATGTTTTCTTACCAGGTGCGTCGTTTTTAGAAAAAGATGGCACATTCACCAACGCAGAACGTCGAATTTCACCTGTGCGAAAAGTCATGCGCCCACTAGCGGGTTATGCCGATTGGGAAATCACGCAAATGTTGTCAAATGCGTTAGGTTATCCCATGAATTACACGCATCCTTCTGAAATCATGGATGAAATTGCCAGTCTTACACCTACGTTTAACGGCGTTAGTTATGAAAAGATTGACCAGTTGGGCAGTATTCAATGGCCATGTTATGACGAAGAATCCGAAGGCACACCGATTATGCACACGGAAGAATTCATGCGTAATAACGGCAAAGGCTTGTTTATGCTGACAGAATTTGTGGCAACACAAGAGCGCGTCAACGGTAAATTCCCGTTGATTTTGACGACAGGACGCATTTTGTCGCAATACAATGTGGGTGCACAAACACGCCGTACTGAAAATAACGCTTGGCACTTAGAAGACCGTTTGGAAATTCATTCACACGATGCCGAAGATCGCGGTATTAAAGACGGCGATTGGGTTGGCATTAAAAGTCGTGCTGGTGAAACCGTGTTACACGCGTTGGTAACAGACCGCGTGCAGCCTGGTGTAGTTTTTACTACGTTCCATTTTCCAGAATCTGGCGCGAACGTGATTACGACTGACAATTCAGATTGGGCGACAAATTGCCCTGAATATAAAGTCACGGCGGTTCAAGTTACAAAAGTGAATCAAACATCAGAATGGCAAGAAGATTATCGCGCCTTTAGTGACAATCAACTTGATTTACTAGCACAAGCATCACATGGCTAATGATGCCTTATTGTCATCGGTTTTAGAATTAGGCTGGTCAAGTTATCAATCTATTTCTGTAGACCGATGGCAAAATGGTGTTAATTCACACGTTGATGACTTTGTTGCTGAAGAAGTTCCCGTTGTTTTAATGTACAACGGGGTTTCACATGTAGTGATGCTTGCAACACCCACAAATCTGGACGATTTTGCTCTAGGTTTTAGTTTAACAGAGGGCATTATTGCGCATGCATCAGAATTACAATCGGCAAAAGTATATCAACGCGCTAATGGAGTTGAAGTTCAGCTAAAAATACCCGATGAGCGGTTTCAAGGGTTAGCCAGTAAAGGACGTAATTTAACAGGGCGAACTGGGTGTGGCTTGTGTGGTGCAACGACGCTAAAACAAGCAATCAAACCGTCGAGGTCGGTCGCAAGTGATTTAACAATTACCGCATCGCAACTCACAAGTGCACTATATGCATTGCCAATGCAACAAAAACTCAATCAATTAACAGGCGCAATCCATGCAGTTGCATGGATAAATCCAGAAGAGGGAATGGTTGAATTGCGCGAAGACGTAGGAAGACACAATGCACTTGATAAGCTAATTGGTGCCTTGCTTAAACGTAACACTGATTTTACTTGCGGATTTATGGTGACAACCAGTCGTGCGAGTTATGAAATGGTGCAAAAGGCGACAGCCGTTGGCGTATCCATTTTAGTGGCAATTTCAGCACCTACAGCGTTAGCAATTCGTTTAGCACAAGAATCCGGATTAACATTAATCGGATTTGCGCGAGAGTCTTCTTGCGTTATTTATAGTCATCCACAACGATTTACAGAGTAGAGAATTATGAGTTCAAATATTAATACATTAGTAAAAATGGCGAATGATATCAGCAATTTTTTCAACGCTGATCCAGACAAAGAAGTGGCCGCTGAAGGCATGAGAAATCATATAGTTAAATCTTGGGACTTACGAATGCGCAAAGCAATAATTGCACATATCACCCAACATGATGGCGAAGGCTTATCGCCTTTAGCAAAAACAGCCATTAGCCGCATTAGTGCTTAATTTACTGCGCAAGGAATAGCCGAAATTAATTTCTGCGTATAAGCATGTTGAGGTTGCGTGAGTATCTGCGCAACCGC
>CAINHP010000277.1 GCA_903848905.1 uncultured Pseudomonadota bacterium | reverse complement strand
TAATCGGCGTTTTGTTCTTGAGGATATGTTGCCTCGCCTATGTTATGTTGCACTGCAAACTCCTCCAATGCCCATGCGGTTGCTTAAGATGGCTGAGGTTTATGGGTAATCAGGTAAAGTTTTGAACCACTCAATCCAGCGTATTCCATTGCTAATAAATTATGACACGCAGTCACGCCTGAACCGCAATAATGCACAACATTTTCAGGTGGCATAATGCCAATTAATAATTGAAATTGAGTGCGTAATTTTTCAGCGGATAAAAATAAACCAGCGTTATCCAAATTAAATTGAAACGGGCGATTTAGCGCATACGGAATATGTCCTGCGACAAAATCAATCGGCTCCACTTCGCCTTGATAACGCTCAGGTGTTCGAGCATCAATTAAATAAGTCTTTTTATGTGCAAGCGCGTTTTGAACTTGGGTTGCCGTGAACCACTGCGTATCGTTTAAATAAGGTCGAAAAGTGGTTAGTTTAATTTGGGGTAGGGTTGTCACTAAATCGAAATGTGTTTGCCATGCTTGAATCCCTCCATCTAAAACGGCTACTTTTTCATGTCCAAGCCAATATCGCAGCATCCACCACAAACGACCCGCAAATGCGCCGCCGGCATCGTCATAGACAATGACTTGTGTATGATTTGAAACACCCCAATGTCCCAATTTTTCAACTAAAACTCGAAAATCGGGTAACGGATGACGTCCTGTAAAAGGTGTTACGCTTGACGATAAATCATGATCTAAGTGTCCGTATCGTGCATGGGGAATATGTCCGTGTTGATATGCATTTTTACCTTGCGTCGTATTTGTCAATGAAAAACGACAATCAATAATCACCCAATCAGGTTGATTTAAATGGTTATTTAACGTTTTGCAAGAAATCAAAGTGTTGTAATTCATTTTTTATATCCCCATGATTAAATCTAAAAACTAATTTTCATGTGTATCATAAAACAAATGCACTATTTTTAAGTGAAATCGTTTTGATTGATGTTAGGCGTAATCTCGATTGATTGTTATGATAAATCACATATTTTTGAAATGGATAATGTTTTTGTGGACTATTTAGAGGTAGATAATTCGGAGAGTTTGGCGTGGTAGTATGGTGGGTATGACTTATGATACGCATGTTGAAACTGTTTTTGTCGTGCGTGACTGGTCGCATTTAATTTCGGGTTCAAAAACCAAAATTGCGTATTTGAAAAACCATTATTGGTCACTTTTTGACCTGTATTTTATGAGTAAATGATAAGCCTCGATAATATAATTTCGATTTTGATAGTTCGCCATAAGATAGACAATTCGTTATAATGGGCGGACTTGACCCTTTAATTTTTTGGAGTGTTTTATGCGTTTATTTATTCTCTTATTTAGCTTGTTACTTTTACCCGCATTTGCTTCTGCTGAAGAGCATGGTGGAGGTGGCGAGGGTGAAGCTGCTGCTGGCCCGGCAAAAATCCAGTATATGGAAATCTCCCCCAAATTTGTTGTTAATTTAATTGAACCTAAAAAGTTTTTAGCGATTACCGTACAGGTCCTTGTTGAAGGGGCAGCGGCTGAAGCGACGAAAAAACACATGGCAGCAATTAAACATGAATTATTGATGTTGTTTAGTGACCGTTCAATTGAAAATCTGCAAACAATGGAACAACGTGAAGCACTGCGTCAACAAGCTGTTGAGCTAATTCATAAAACCATTGATAAAGCGGAAGGCGTAGAAGAAGAAAAAGAGGAAGAACCTCAAGAAGGTCACAAACGCATGAAAAAGAGAGATTATTCAAAACTCCCAAGTGCTGGTTTTAAAGATTTATTCTTCACTGAATTCTTACTGCAATAAGTCGCACACGGCTGTCACTTTCGAAATACGAGAATCTCGCTGCTGCGTTGTATAAGGCGTAGCAGCAAATTTCCCCCAGACTGGCGCAGGCCACGCTTTGTCCGTTTGATAACGTACAATATGATGAACGTGTAATTGCGGTACAATATTCCCGATTGCTGCCACATTTAACTTTTCTGCTTCAAAAATCGTGGCGAGTTGCTGCGAAAAATAACTCGATTCTTGAATCAATAATTGTTGATCTTCACTTTGTAGTTCGTAGATTTCACGAATATTTTCACGTTGCGGTACTAAAATAAACCACGGAAATTGACTGTCATTAAGAAGTAAAACTAGGCAGAGTTCAAATTGTCCAACAACAAAACAATCCTGTTTTAATTGCGCATGAAGTTGAAATGTCGACATCTAAACACCTTAAATAAATAAAAATACGCTAAATGGATATTGCAGAATTATTGACACTTGCTTTTGAGCATCATGCGTCAGATTTACATTTGTCAGCGGGCGCAGTGCCAATGATTCGCGTCGATGGTGATATGCAGCAACTGAATTTTCCAGTACTTGAAAATACGCAGGTTGCACACCTTATTTATCATACTATGAATGCAGCGCAGCGCGAGGATTATGAAACGCGTTTAGAGCTTGATTTTTCGTATACACTTGAAAATGGCAGCCGTTTTCGCGTTAATGCGTTTCATCAATCGCGTGGCGCAGCGGCAGTATTTCGACTCATTCCTGCGGAATTGAAGACGCTTGCGCAACTCAGTGCTCCGCTTATTTGTGAAGCATTATGTCAAAAAAAGCATGGGTTAATTCTTGTCACAGGCGCGACAGGGAGTGGAAAATCAACGACCCTGGCAGCCATGCTTGATTATATAAATACGCACAGGCAAGCGCATATTTTAACCATTGAAGATCCCATTGAATTTGTTCATGAAAGCAAGCAAAGTTTGGTGAACCAACGTGAAGTAAAACGCGATACACACAGTTTTGATGATGCGCTACGATCTGCGTTGCGTGAAGATCCCGATATTATTTTAGTGGGTGAATTGCGCGATCTTGAAACTATTCGTTTAGCGTTAAGCGCCGCTGAAACGGGACATTTGGTGCTGGGAACGCTACATACCTCGTCAGCTGCAAAAACGATAGATCGCATTATTGATGTGTTTAGTGCCGCGGAAAAAGAAATGATTCGCACAATGCTTTCAGAGTCGCTTCAAGCGGTTATTTCGCAAACGTTATTTCCAAAATTGGGGGGTGGCCGTATCGCGGTGCATGAAATTATGATGGGAACGCCTGCGATTAAAAATCTCATTCGAGAAGGAAAAGTGGCTCAAATGGTTTCTGCCATGCAAACAGGGCGACAAGAAGGTATGCAAACGCTCGATCAATGTTTAAAAATGCGTGTTGATACAGGCGGCATATCATCCGAAATCGCCGCGACTTTTGCTGTGAATAAAACGCTTTTTTCACAGGGATAAAATGAAAGGCTTAAACGAACAGCAACAAGCTGCGGTGAAATTAGTGGATAAACCGTTACTTGTGCTTGCTGGCGCAGGGAGTGGAAAAACGCGCGTGATTACGGAAAAAATCGCGTATTTAGTCAGGCAAGGTCTTGCTGCTCGTCACATTGCGGCTTTGACGTTTACCAATAAAGCAGCGCGAGAAATGCAAAGTCGCGTCAGCAAATTATTGAATGGCTCGCAAAGTCGCGGTCTTCGTGTATCGACATTTCATTCACTTGGACTTGATATTTTGCGCAAAGAGCACAAAGCCTTAGGTTATAAAGCTGAGATTACCTTATTTGACGAATACGACAAAGGCACGGTACTAAAAAGTTTATTCACGCAGCAGCATGGCGATTATGATAATACGCAAATTGATCAATGTGCGGGTAAAATTGGGCAATGGAAAAATGCGTTTATGACGCCACAGCAAGCGATTGCCAGTGCAAAAGCGCCTAATGATATACATGCTGCGCATTTATATGCGGATTACACACGCAGTTTACACGCATATAACGCAGTTGATTTTGATGATTTGATTTTAATTCCGGTTTTATTATTCCAAAGTCATCCTGATATTTTGGAAAAATGGCAACATCGTTTGCGTTATTTACTCGTTGATGAATATCAAGATACCAATCTCACGCAATACCAATTAGTGAAGTTATTGGTGGGTAAATTGGCGAAATTCACCGTTGTGGGCGATGATGATCAATCCATTTATGCATGGCGCGGGGCGCAACCGGAAAATCTGGCTCAACTTAAAACAGATTATTCACGTTTAGAAGTGATTAAACTCGAGCAAAATTACCGCTCAACGCAGCGTATTTTAAAAGTGGCCAACACGTTAATTGCCAATAACCCCCACGTTTTTGAAAAAAAATTATGGAGTCAACTCGATGTGGGTGAACCACTGCGTGTCTTGGCCCATCGCAATGAACAATTGGAAGCGACGCAAATTGTATCTGAAATTATGCATCATAAATTGATGAATAATACGCGTTATCAAGACTATGCGATTTTGTATCGCGGTAATCATCAATCACGTTTATTTGAACAAAGTTTGCGTGAAAAAAATGTACCGTATTTTATTAGTGGTGGCACCTCATTTTTTTCTTACGCAGAAGTAAAAGATGTATTGAGTTATTTGCGATTGCTGGCAAATCCGAATGATGACGCGGCATTTCTGCGTATTGTGAATACGCCAAGACGTGAAATTGGCGCCTCAACGCTCGAAAAGCTCGGGACGTATGCGCGAGAGCGTCAAGTGAGTTTATTTGCTGCTTGCAATGAAATTGGTCTTGGCACGCGCCTCACGCCAACATCGCACAGACGTGTGAAGCAGTTTCACGATTGGATGCTTGGGCAATCAACACAATTAAGTATTGAAGAAGATAAAATTGCCCATATTCGCCAATTACTCGAGCAAATAGGCTATACACACTATTTGCGCGAAGAAAGTCCCAGTCGAGATACAGCAGATCGACGTGCCAGAAACGTCAGTGATTTGCTTAATTGGCTGCAAAAATTAATTGATAAAAATACAAGTGACGGTGCGGCGTTTTCGCTTAGTGATTTAATTGCGAAAGTGATGTTACTGGATATTTTAGAGCGTGGACATGAAGATGAGGTTAATGACGAGGTGAGTTTAATGACGCTGCATGCGGCAAAAGGACTGGAGTTTCCACATGTTTTTTTGATTGGCATGGAAGAGAAAATATTGCCTCATCAAAACAGTATTGACAGTGACAGTATTGAAGAGGAGCGCCGTTTAGCTTACGTTGGTATTACACGCGCTCAGCAAACCTGCACACTCAGTTATTGTACGCATCGAAAACAGCGTGGTGTCCATGAAGAATGTGAGCCGAGTCGTTTTTTGGATGAATTGCCGCAAGATGATTTACATTGGGCGGCTCGTCAGGCACTGCCTGAAGAAACAAAAATAGAAAATAAACGTTCATTTTTTTCAAACATGAAAGATTTACTATCCGATGAGTAAAAAAACAAGACTAAACACAGTCATAAATACAGATCAAACCCATTTGCCCATTTCCATTGTGATAGGTATTGTCAAAAATGAAGTGGGACAATTTTTCATTACTCGTCGCGATGAAACAGCGCATCAAGGTGGATTTTGGGAGTTTGCGGGCGGAAAAGTCGAACATGGTGAAACGCTACATTCCGCACTAGTGCGTGAGCTAAAAGAAGAAATTGGCATTGAGATGCATCACGCTCTGCCGCTGATTAGTTTTCGTCACGCTTATGAAGATCGTGTAGTGCATTTACACGTTTTTTCGGTAACGGATTATACGGGGGAGGCGGCAAGTCGCTCCAATCAAGAAAGTGCTTGGGTGAGCCTGAGTAAATTATCCGGCTATACGTTTCCCGCGGCAAATCGCGTCATTTTAAAGGCATTAAATTTGCCACCGTATTACGCGATTTTGGATGACAGTGAAGGGGATTTAGACGAAAAATTGGCGCATTTGCTTGCTCAAAATATCACGCTCATTCAAGTGAGGTTGAAACAATCAACCACGCAGCAAGTCCATGATTTTCTGCATAAAGCCTATCCCATTTGTCAATCTGCTGGCGTGAAACTGCTGATAAATTCGGGCGTTGAAAATGCGTTTGAGATGCCTTGTGATGGGATACATTTAACGCGTTCGGATTTACTTGAGCGCCAGTCACGGCCCCAAAATAGTCAGTGGCTCAGCGCTTCTTGTCATAACCAAATAGAACTTGAGCATGCTCAAAAAATAGGTGTGGATTTTGCTGTACTTTCTCCTGTACTTGAAACGTCAAGCCATCCTGGAGCAAAAAAACTTGGGTGGGTGGCATTTAGCGAACTTGCCAGTCTTTATGCGATGCCTATTTATGCGTTAGGTGGACTTAAAAAATCCCATTTAAACACAGCGTATTATGCAGGTGCGCAAGGTATTTGCGGTATTAGTGCCTTTTTAGCGACTTAATCTCAAATTTATGAGATTTATCTTCGAATGTGTAATAGTTGAAAGCGACGAGTTAGTTGTATAATAAGCCGAGAAATCTATTGTTTTATATCATTTCGAGTTATAAAAAAGGCGTTTGCCGTTTTTGTATTTAAATTTTTCTTTTTTTTAGGTGAATAAACCGTGAGTAATAATTTTATTTTCACTTCTGAATCCGTTTCTGAAGGCCATCCAGATAAAGTTGCTGATCAAATTTCAGACGCTGTTTTGGATGCCATTCTTGCGCAAGATCCAAAAGCGCGTGTGGCATGTGAAACTTTAGTGAAAACAGGTATGGTCATTTTGGCGGGTGAAATTACCACGGATGCTTGGGTAGATACTGAAGCGCTCGTACGTAAAGTGGTCTGTGAAATTGGCTATGATAATGGCGATGTGGGTTTTGACGGAAATAGTTGCGCGGTACTTAACGCGATTGGTAAACAATCCGCTGATATCGCGATGGGCGTTGATGAAGATGCAAATCATGAGCAAGGTGCGGGTGATCAAGGCTTAATGTTTGGTTATGCAAGCAATGAAACCGATGTATTCATGCCAGCCCCCATTACGTATTCGCATTTGCTCGTTAAGCGTCAAGCAGAGTTGCGTAAAAATAAAACATTGCCTTGGCTACGTCCTGACGCAAAAAGCCAAATTACGTTCCGCTACGAAAATAATAAACCCGTAGCCATTGATGCGGTGGTGTTATCAACACAGCATTCACCTGAAATTAGCGCAAAATCACTCCATGAAGCGGTTATGGACGATATTATTTTGCATGTTCTACCAAAAGAATGGCTTCATAAAGACACTAAATATTTTATCAATCCAACGGGTCAATTCATTATCGGTGGCCCTGTAGGCGATTGCGGCTTAACGGGTCGTAAAATTATTGTTGACACTTACGGCGGTATGGCCCGTCACGGTGGCGGTGCGTTTTCGGGCAAAGATCCCTCAAAAGTGGATCGCTCTGCGGCTTATATGGCGCGTTACGTGGCAAAAAACATTGTTGCTGCCGGACTTGCTGAGCGTTGCGAAATTCAAGTGTCTTATGCGATTGGCGTGGCTGAACCAACATCGATTAGCGTTGAAACATTTGGTACAGGCAAACTCGATGAAACACGCTTAGTGTCGATTGTGCGTGATGTATTTGATTTGCGTCCAAAAGGCTTAATTGCACAGCTTGATTTACTGCGTCCTATTTATCAGCCAACGGCTGCGTATGGACACTTTGGCCGACATGAAGAAACCTTTAGCTGGGAAAAAACCGATAAAGTTGATGCATTAAAAGCAGCGGCGGGTCTGTAAAAAAATTTAGGGTGTGTGCTTTTAATTAAAACGCATGCACCAATACTTTATTTCATTAAGGAAATTATAAAATGAGTTTTACTGATTACAAAGTAGCCGATATTTCATTAGCTGCGTGGGGCCGTAAAGAAATCAACATTGCTGAAACTGAAATGCCCGGTTTGATGGCGTTGCGTGCAGAATATGGCGCAGAAAAACCGCTTAAAGGTGCGCGTATTGCGGGTTGTTTGCACATGACAATTCAAACCGCTGTGTTAATGGAAACATTAACTGCATTAGGTGCAACAGTGCGTTGGTCTTCATGCAATATTTTCTCAACTCAAGATCATGCAGCAGCAGCGATGGCAGCAGCGGGTATTCCTGTTTTTGCTTGGAAAGGCGAAACATTAGAAGAATATTGGTGGTGTACAATTCAAGCATTATCGTTCCCAGGCGGAAAAGGTCCACAATTAATTGTTGACGATGGTGGTGATGCTACCTTAGCAATACACAAAGGTTACCAAGCTGAAAAAGATGCTTCTATATTGGATGTAACTCCAGGTTCTTACGAAGAAAAAATAGTACTTGAAACTTTAAAAACTATTTTACGCGAAGATGACAAAAAATGGCATCGTAC
>CAINHP010000276.1 GCA_903848905.1 uncultured Pseudomonadota bacterium | reverse complement strand
TGAATGGCACGTTTGATTTTGCGAAACAGTTGCTCGCATGGTTTGATATTCATGGGCGAAAAGATTTACCTTGGCAACAAGATAAATCGCCTTATCGCGTATGGATTTCTGAAATCATGTTGCAGCAAACGCAGGTTTCAACGGTTATTCCCTATTATCACGCGTTTATGGCGCGGTTTCCTAACGTAGAAAGTTTGGCGACTGCGCCCGTTGATCATGTTTTGCAACATTGGGCGGGTCTTGGTTATTATGCACGTGCGCGAAATTTACACAAAGCCGCGCAACAAATTGACTCGTTAGGCCATATTCCCGATACATTGCCGCAATTAATCGCATTACCCGGTATTGGTCAATCGACTGCGGGAGCCATTTTAAGTTTAGCGTTTGCGTCGTCGCAACCGATTCTCGATGGCAATGTGAAACGGGTGTTAACGCGATTTTTTGCCATTGATGGCTGGCCGAGTTTACGCACGGTGGAAGTGGCGTTATGGGACTTGAGTGCCCAAATTACACCCAAAGCGCGTTGCGGTGATTACACGCAAGCGATTATGGATTTAGGGGCGACGCTCTGTACGCGCTCAAAACCGCGTTGTGGCGATTGTCCAATGCAATCGCATTGCCAAGCCTTTTTAACGCAAACAGTGGCCAATTACCCGCAACGCAAGCCGCCAAAAATAACACCCGTCAAGCAAATTATATTTCTGATTGCGCAAAACTTAGCAGGTGAGTGCTGGCTTGAGCAGCGACCCATGAAAGGAATTTGGGGGGGACTTTGGAGTTTGCCTGAAGTTGATCGAATCGAAGAAGTTGAAATGTGGTGCAATGCACACGAATTAAAACTAAGCGATCAACAAATTTTAGCGGTTCAGCGACACACATTTTCACATTATCATTTAGATTACACGCCATTGCTTTTGACGGTAGACACAACAAAACCGTCTAACCATTGGCACACGCGAGCGCAATGGCAGAAATGTGCCTTGCCCGCCCCCATTAATGTACTTTTAACTCAACTTATGACGGAGAATTTTTTATGACACGAACAGTCCATTGCGTAAAACTGGGTATTGAAGCAGACGGTTTGGAATCACCGCCATTTCCCGGTGAACAAGGTTTAGAAATTTTTGAGCATATTTCAAAAGGCGCATGGCAATCATGGCTAGAAAAACAAACGATGTTACTTAATGAAAATCGTTTAGCCAGTTATGACCCAAAGGCACGTGCTTTTTTAGAGACTGAGCGTCGAAAATATTTATTTGAAGGCAATCAAGAGATGCCTGAAGGCTACGTTCCACCAGCAAAATAATTCTATACTCAATCTAAAATAGAAAAGTGATTGATAAAAAAACAGTCACTTTTAGATTTTCTCTTTCATTAATCACTTTTACCGATTTTTATGACTCTACAGCACGATCAATTACTCGCCTTTTCGCCCATGCACCGATTGCAATGGGAAGAAGTTCAACAAAAAAATGTCATTCTCTATCCAGAGGGTATGGTTGAGCTGAATCAGAGTTCAGCGGAAATTTTGAAACTCTGTGATGGAACGCGCACTTTTTCGCAACTCGTTGAAGAGCTGGAAACTAAGTTTGAAACAAGTGGTTTAGCGGGAGATATCGAAGGTTTTTTGACCGTTGCACTAGGGAACGGTTGGATAACACAAAAATAAGAAAGTTGTCGATTCGCATTAAAACCAATACTTTTTGGTGTTGGTTTTTTGATGAATTTTCCAGTTACACGTTGTAGCTTGATTACTACAAAACGTCTTGCCCGATACAAATTGATTAACCGCGAGTTCATTCATACCTATACTCTCCCAACGGACACTAGATTTAAATCTACTAACATCCTAAATTTTGGTCACCTCTTCAAAGACAAAGTAAACAGAATTTAGCCAATACATAAATCAAAATAGCGTTTCACTTTTAAACATTTCTAGTAGTTCAACGATATGGTTAGGATGCTCATGAAAGGAATTACTATTATAAATTTGCTCTAAACTTTGGGCAGATTCTAAATATTCACTGTCTATTTTATTAAAACCCATAGTGAAATTATAAAAACTACGTTCTCCAATTGCCTGTTTATAAATTAACGAGATTTTATGGTGCCTTGGATCTGTTGCAATTCGTCTAAATTTTTTATCAACTAAATCTTCTTCTCCCTCTAAAACTTGCACAAAATAAGGATCTAGATAAAGCAGCATTCCAGTAATTTCTAATAAGTAATTATGTGGCCTTGCTTTATTTAAAATAGCCTTTAAGTCATCATCCGTCATTTTACGAGTTGCAACGCTTGTATATATCAAACAATGAAGCGACATAATTCAGCCCTTTTTTATTATTATAATTTTTCTCCATTATACCAGTTAACCTTACTTTATTTAATACTAAAATTCAAATTCTAATTTTACTCAATAATTAACTATCTTGCGTTATAGCGCAATCGCATAAGGTCATTTAGGATAGGGGAGAATAGAATCCCGTCTATTAAGGGCGATAAATAACCAGTATTTATTGCGGTTTTTTGTGATGTTTTAATTTGAAATGGTACAAGATGGGGATATATTTATTTTCAGGCAATAAAAAAGGCCTATATTTTACTAAAAGCCTTTGTTTTTTAATAATTAATTTAATTTACACTATTCAACCTGTTTGAAAATCGGGATACCAACACGGTCAATGTGATCAATTAACGCACGATTTTTTATTTCACTGTAATTTTGCAAATCGACAGAATATGGTAAATTGGAATCATCTAAATCGAGCAGCATATTTGAAAGTAAAAAACGGTCAATACCCTCACCAAACACAACTAAATCAACATCACTACGTGAATTAAAAGTGCCTTTTGCCCGTGAACCATATAATTTAACCACTTCAATTTCGGGGTACTTGATAAAAATACGCACTAAAACATCAATCTGTTCAATTGTTAAGCCTGTTGACATCATAAATCATTCGCTTCCATGAGCAAGGCTAAATACCATTCATCAAGCATCGGTAAATAAGCTTCTGAAATGGATTGAATTACCGCTTCAAATTTAACAAAATCATAAGTGTGACTCATTAAGTTTCTATCCCCAATCATTTTAAGCCATGTATCAGGATCATTAATATATTTTGAGGCAAAGGCTTGGCGAACAACGGCTTTTGGTGAAATATGATCTAACACAATACCGTCACTTTCCATTTTGTCTTTCAGCACTTTCCAAGCAAGCTCAAAAGTATATTCAAAACGCTGAATAATGCCTTCTTTTTCTAATTGATTGAGTGTTGAAAGGTCATTTTCCATGGCATCACGCAGCAATAAAAAAGCGCGAGTAAAATTTGAAAACCGTTGTTTCCAGCGAATATCTTCATTTTCGTCACTCATAGTTATTCTCAATTTGTGGTTAAAACTTTCAAATTTTCGCGGATAAAACGTACGCGTCTATTTTTTTAATGTCGAAATTATACGATGAATTACTCAATATGAATGGTTCTACCCATTAATATTGAGTGAAACCTTTGCACAGTAGTAAAAAAACAATGCGCCACACTGCAACCAATGAACGCCAGATTAACATCAAGACAAAAACGATTCTGAAAATTTACTCCGGTAACGGCAATACGTCAGAATCAGCTCGATTGACTGGTTACTCTATCAAAGCATCGCAGTGTCCTAAAAATTGTAGCTTGATCATCTCTGAAATAATCAAATTAGTTATCCAGATTACTGAGTGTAAGTTAAGAGATAAACGACTTGATTTATTTACTGTAATTAAATTGACATATTAATTAAGAATAATGGAATATTTAAAAAATAACAATTTATAAGGCTCTATATGAAAAGCAACCGTTTTATTCCTATCTTATTTTTATCAAGTTTTGTTGTAACAACCGCTCAAGCGCAAATTGATTTAATCTCTATCGGCCAAGTTAGCGGCACTTATCAGGATATGGCTACTCAAACAGCTGAACCACTTGAAAGTGGCGTTGCTGGAAATATGTTAGGTGGTGTAGGCTCAGGATTGGCCTACGCAGGAGGAAACACTTTCCTTGCTATTCCAGATCGCGGTCCAAATGCTACACCTTATAACACTTCAATTGATGATACGACTTCTTATATTCCACGTTTTCAAACATTTAATTTATCTTTAGCACCAAACCCAGAATATAAATCATCAGTTGTAGGCTCATTGCCTTATATCTTGTCACCGTTTTTAACTAACACTACTTTATTGTCAAATAAAACTGCTCTGGTATATGGCGTTAACGGAGCACCAAAGTTAAATACTAAAAGCCAATTTTATTTCAGCGGTCGTTCAGACAATTTTGATCCTCTAAAAACATCAACTAACCCTAAAGACGGTCGTTTAGATCCTGAAGGCATTCGCGTAGCTAACAACGGTAAAAGCGTTTTCATTACTGATGAATATGGCCCTTACGTCTATCAATTTGATCGCATCACTGGTAGCCGTCTAAAAGCATTTACTCTTCCAGCTTACTACGCTATTAATAAGCTTGATTCATTAGGTAGTAAGGAAATATCCGATAACACTTCAGGCCGCATTACCAACAAAGGTATGGAAGCCCTTGCAATTACACCTAGCGGCAAGACATTAGTTGGGATGATGCAACAAAACTTGATTCAGGATACCAAGAAGTATGTGCGAATTATTACCATTGACATTGCATCGGGTAAAACGCATGAATATCCTTACTTATTGACCACAGGCACAAGTGTAAGCGATATCCTTGCTATCAACGAACATGAATTCTTAATTGATGAGCGTGATGGCAGTGGATTAGGAAATGGTGATAAAGCTGTTGTTAAGCAGATCTATAAAATTGATTTAGCTGGAGCAACCGAAATTAGCACAGCAACTATCGGGGCGGGTACACCTTTAGTACCTAAAACTTTATTTTTGGATGTTCTAGCAAAATTAAACGCAAACGGAATTACGGCTGAAAACATACCTGCTAAACTTGAAGGCGTTGCGTTTGGGCCAGATATTAATATCAAAGGCGTGAACAAACACACGCTCTTCATTGCTAACGACAACGATTTCCTTCCAACTGTTGGTGGCATTAATAATCCCAATCAATTTTTTGTATTCTCAATTGATGAATCTGATTTAAATTCATTTTTACCACAAGCGATTACACCTTTAGTTAAATAATTCATTATTATCAACTTTGGATTTTACATTCATTATTTCTTTTAGATTATGAATGCAATAGAAAAACATAAAAGTCATGCAGCCTAAGAATCTCTCAATAAGACGCTTAGGCAATCAACTTAAACAATCGCTCTACTGCCCGCTTCGCTAACCTTCTTGCCAATCTTGGATCACAACGTCACCATAATCTATGGGGATCACGAATGCGACTACTTACTGCTAAAACAATAATATCACGGCGGGATTTTTGATATTGTTGATCACTGATGACAACAGCCGGACGTTTTTTAATACCCATACCGCTACTGAAGGGAAATGGCACTATCCCAACATCGCCAAAATTATAATTGGTCATAAATAGCATCTTCTTCGTTATCCCATGCGTTTCTTAGTACGCTTTGGGATAAACGCGCTATCTCCGTGGTTTCTGAGGAAATCATTATGCCGTCTTCTTGAGCTAATTGTTGCAATACAATTTGTGCCAATCGGAATTTATCAGCGTGAGAGAGTGTGGAAATTGAAGGTAATAATTCGGCAATTGACATATTTATCTCCTAATTTTAATGGAACAAATCTATTCATTTATAAGCATAATCAAGCTTTCAACTTTGGTTCTCAAGCAACGATTCTGGGTTGTTCTTCCAACATTTCAATGACTTCGTTCAAATTTTGATTCAATTCATCTAAGGTTTCAGCTTGAGTATGTGCACCTGAAAATCCGGGCACAAAGCCTACATAAAGCCCTGTTTCTATGCACTGTTCTACGATTGCAGTAAATGTTTTCAAAATACATCCATTAAGCTTGAATTAGGCGCTCATCGTAATAGTTTCAATATTAACGAACATAGAACATTAACCCTGTCAATGCAGCAGACATGTTGATTTTCAATCCCTCGCTCGACTTGCGACACGGTGATTGGAATCACTTGCTTGCTTTGCTGATACTATTAGTGTGTTTGGCATTTGCTAAATTGAATGCATCTACACTTTAAAATGATCTTTTGTAGGGCACATTGTCAAAAAATATTTTTCCTTTCCCCTCCATTTTTTGAAGAGGGGTCAGGGGTTCAGAGTTATAGCGTCAAAAAAAAGCAAGAATAAGCAAACCCTTTAATCGTCAGCTTTGAGTTTTTCACCAAATAGTACGACCATCAGTGTTTTACCTACGATATTCAATAAGATACCAAATAGTACCAATCCTAAGAACATTGTTAAACCGCCAATGATACGACCGCCAACCGTCACCGGATACATATCACCATAACCTGTACTGGTGAGCGTCACGGTGCACCACCACAAAGCTGCTGGGATAGAAGTGAAGAATTGTTTATCTGCGGGAACTGGATTACCTGAAATAGGATCACGTGGAACGTATTGCTCGGGTGTTTGACCTGGTTGCGCAAGAGCATCAAGGGCTTTTTGACCGATTTCGATATTTTCTGCAGTGTATAAACCACCTTCCACAAAAAACATCGCAGTACTTGAGATCATCATTACTGAAAATAAAATGATGAGATAAATTTTAAGATTGCTGACAATAGGATTGCCCGAGGATTGCTTATCAACGGCTCCACGCACAAGTTTAAGCACTCGCAATACTCGAGCAACACGCAATAGACGAAGCACTTTTGTGCCTTGCAATGCAGTCAAATTGAGTAGCATGAGATACGAAGGGAGAATCGAAATTAAATCGATAATTCCCCAAAGACTAAATGTGTATTTCAGCTTTTCTTCTGAATAAAGTAAATTGGCGATGTAATCAATGGTAAATACCACCACTGATATCCATTCAACCGTTTGCAGAATATCACCATATTTCGCGTTAAATTCTGGGACGGTTTCAAGTGCAAGACCTACGCAAGAAGCTAAAATAAAAATAGTGACTACGCTTTGCCACGCTTGGTATTTATGGTGCGTTGGATCGGTGAACATTTGACCTAATGTTTTCATTTTTTTCCTTCATATGCTGTCAGTTTCAAAATATGAGTTACGTTAAATTATGTAAACTCCAGCACGCCCCTCATCTAAATTCTATTCTAATATACGACTTCAATTTTTTATAATTTAATCAATATAGGCTATATCGATAATGACGAAATATATTATTGCTATTTGTGATGTTTGGCCTATATCCGGTGATGAACTATCTACACAATAACATTAACCCTACCAATGCAGCATACACAAGGATTTTCAATCCCTCGCTCTACTTGCGACACGGTGATTGGAATCACTTGCTCGCTATACACACAAGAAAATCGTAATTGTGCTTTTGGCTTAATCATCATAATGACCGCCAATCGCAAAGATGAAAATAGCATTGTCATCAAACCGATAAATCAAACGATCTTTCTGTGACAGTCGTCGTGACCAAAATCCCGAAAGCTCGTGTTTCAACTGCTCTGGGCTACCTAAGCCTTGTGACGGATCATTTCTGAGCATCTCTTTTAGTATTTTACGCAACTGCTGATGTTGTTTTTTATCATCTTCACGCAATTGCTCGTAGGCCGCCCACGTTTTACCTTCAAACACTAAGGATCGCATTCATTTGCTCGTCTGTCGGTGTATAGCCTGTACGTTCCTGATGGGTTTTCTTGGATAACTCAATTTGTTGCATTAAGGCATGATTTTGTGAAACATAATCTGTTTCATCTTCTTCAACTATAATTAACACTTCCACTTTCTTGCCTTTCAAAAATGGCAAGGGAGATTTTAAATTGAGCTGTTGTGGATTATCCAAGGTCAATGTTTCTTTGTACGCGTACATAGTCACCTCTTAATTTTAGACATGGAATTATAAACTGGCTAATTGCGGCTTAATCTCGGTTTATAAATGGCTCAATTCATGACTGATTGCATTTTTCAAATTTTGAATGTGAGATTCAATATTTTCAATTTCAGTGAAATTAGAAAAATCGCCTTGTTTGAGCTTTGCCAGCGTTTGCAAACACAATTCGAGATCGATTTCAAATTCATCACCCATGTATAGTCCTATTTCATTATATTCATAGTTCAAGATTATTGTACCAGTTTTGGATAATAACTAATTGCAAGAAAAAATAAAGGAATCCAGCCCAGCCCCCCCGTCTAGGCTGAAATCATTAAACAATCGCTCTACTAACCGCTTCACTCACCCGTCTCAAAGTCTCATCAGCCAAGTGAGCGTACCTCGTAGTCGTCTTGGCTTGGCTATGACCCAATAGATGCTGAACCTCATACAAACTCGCCCCATTATTAATGGCAATGGACGCATGAGTGTGCCGTAAATCGTGAATCCTAAAGTTCTTGATGCCGGCTCTATTAAGCGTCCTCATGAAGCATTTCTGTGGATTATTCAAAGGCCTTCCAGCCAACTTACCTGCAAACAAATACTCGTTCGTTTTAGGCAATCTTTCCAATAGCACCAAAGCCTTTTCATTCAAGATGACATGACGATGCTTGCCATTTTTAGATCTCGGAATGAACCACATGCGTTTGAGCATATCAACGTGTTCCCATTTAGCATTTAAGGCTTCACTGCGCCTAACGCCCGTGTACAAAAGAAATTCCAAGAAAGCCGACGCCACTGAGTTCTCATCTTCCCTTAACGCTAAAAGAAACCGTGCTATTTCGTCACCGGAGAGGAACCGATGTCTTTCGTTGTTTTCGTGGGCTTTGCGAATACCCACGGCAGGATTCTTGGCGATACATCCAAACTGCATAGCCATCTTCAATAAGCGAGAAAGCAGGGACAAATGCCGATTGCACGTCGCGGGGGTATGGGTTAGCTTTAAATGATCAATGTACTTTTGAACAGACTGAGTCGTGATTTGATCAATACGCTGATTACCAAAAATAGGCATTAAATGAATACGTATTTTAGATTCATCACTACAGGCACTTATTTTGTTACTGTAAGCCCACGGCAGATAACTTTCATTTACAAACTCCTTAAAGGTGGGTGTACCGGACAATTGCTGTTTCTCGTCTTGAGGGTCAATGCCACGCTGGATTTGTGCTTTGAGTTCATTGGCTTGCTGGCGGGCTTCAATTAGCGAT
>CAINHP010000275.1 GCA_903848905.1 uncultured Pseudomonadota bacterium | reverse complement strand
GTATTTTTTCTAAAATCTATCAGCCACAAGACCATAAAAATCCATTAGCTTGGTTTATGATTGGCGACCCTAAACAAGCCATTTACTCATTTCGCGGGGCAGATATTCACACCTATTTGGAGGCGCGTGACGCGACAACGGGAAATCATCACACGCTTGGGACGAATTTCCGCTCTACGCAATCGTTAATTTCTGCAATTAATCAAATTTTTTTGCATGGCGATAAAAACGATTTAGGGGCTTTTCGATTTAAAGAAAATGAAACTAATCCCTTGCCATTTTTTCTCGTCGAAGCAAAAGGGCGTGATGATGTTTGGACGGTCAATGGAGAAATAGCCTCGCCTCTGACGTTTTGGCATTGGGCATCTGATGAGGCTATTACCAGCGGTCAATACCAAAAAGACATGGCGCAAGAAGCGGCAAGTGAGATTGTGGCGCTGCTTAATTCAGAGTCGACGGGATTTGAACAAGACGGAAAACTGCGACGAATCAAACCATCGGATATTGCCATTTTGGTGAGAACAGGCCATGAAGCGGATGTGATGCGACATGCTCTGCGTCAGCGCAACATACGCAGTATTTATTTATCGGAGCGTGATAGCGTTTATCAGTCTCCGCAAGCGCGTGATGTGTTGATTTGGCTTGATGCGTTTGCCGCGCCGCGTGATGAGCGCAAAGTGCGTGCGGCGTTGAGTACCGCGACATTTGGCTTTACTTATGAGCAACTGTATGAATTAGTGTTAGATGAAGTGGCGTGGGAAAGTCATGTTGAGCGATTTATTGACTATCACAGTCGCTGGCAAAAAGAGGGCATACTCTCTACAATTCACGCACTCCTACATGATTATGAACTCCATAATGTGCAAGAGAGTAATCATGATAGTGAGCGACAATTAACCAATATTTTGCATTTAGCTGAAAGTTTGCAGCAAGACAGTCCCAAACTTGAAGGCCAGCATGCGCTGATTCGTTATTTAGCGGAGCTAATTTTCAAAGCACATAATCAAGGTGGTGATGAAACCATTGTACGCCTTGAAAGTGATGCTGATTTAATCAAAATTGTGACGATTCATAAATCCAAAGGCCTTGAATATCCCTTGGTTTTTCTTCCTTTTGCATGTGGTTTTAGAGAAGAAAAAGAGGATGAAAGTAGTTTGATCCAAACCAGCGATGAAGAGCGTTTGCGTGAAGATTTACGCCTATTTTATGTGGCGGTTACGCGGGCAATGTATGCGTGTTGGCTAGGGGTTGCTCCCATTAAAAAAGGAAATGGGAAGGCTTGTCAGTTAGAACTTACGGCAATCGGGCATTTACTAGGCTGGCAAGAGGGAACACCTGCGGGTGCATTGCGTCAACATCTTATAGACACTAAAGCGCATTGCAACGATATTCAAATTGTTGATTTACCAGAAATTAAATTCGATGCTTACCGCGATGAGACGACAAGTAATGTGCAATTAGCAAACGCATTAGAATCGACAACCTACATTCCCGATGATTGGTGGGTAGCGAGTTACAGCTCACTCTCTTTTTCGCATCAAAAATCAGCAAGAAGACTGCCTGACGAAATCGAAACTGCGCAAGAAGATACCCAAGTTGATGATATTGACGACGTAGAATTACCCAAGGTATCAGGACTTTCTATTCATACGCTCCCAAAAGGTGCTGCGCCAGGGGTGCTAGTGCATTCACTGTTAGAGCAATGCGCTCATCAAGGTTTTAAGCAGGTCGCGCAAAATGAAATTCAGCAACAGCAATTGATTAGCCATTTGTTCACAGCGAAAACGTGGACTGAAGACAAAAAAGCCATTTTACAAACCGCTTTGCAAGATTGGTTAAATATGGACCTCTTAGCAGGGCAGGACATTCGGTTGTGTGATTTGGATTCTGTGCAATATAAAAGTGAGTTGGAGTTTTTAATTGGCGCTGAAAACGTGGATGTTGAAAAATTAGATACGTTAATAAGGCAACATACGTTTGCCAATCAATCACGCCCCGCGCTGGCAAAAAATCAACTCCATGGTCTGCTCAAAGGGTTTATCGATTTGGTCTTTGTCCACAATGAGCAATATTTTGTCGTAGATTATAAATTTAGCTGTCTTGGTGATAGCTCGGCTTATTATTCAGATGCCAATTTAAGTCAAACCATGCTTGAGCATCGTTATGATTTGCAATATGTCCTGTATTTACTGGCACTGCATCGACTACTCAAAATTCGATTAGGTGACGCTTACGATATCGATACGCATCTTGGCGGAGCGGTGTATCTGTTTTTGCGGGGAAATCGCAGTGTGTTTGATAAGCCTTCACGCGAATTTATTGAGCAACTTGATTGCTTATTTTCAAATGCTATTGCAGGGAAGGCGTAAACGCCATGACACAACCTCTTTTTGATTTTTTATCTGGTTTAGTTGAACGCAATGCACTCACGCATTTAAATGTGGCATTTGCCAAATTTCTGCATGAAGAAGAGTCTCACGCCAGTGACAGTCTGCTATTACTCGGAGCGCTGGTCAGTTATCGTTTAAACCAAGGCGATGTATGTCTGGATTTAAAAACACTATTTGAACAACCCGCTGATGCGCTGTTACCTTTTAAAGAAACGACTAGCGAAGATGTTGCTCTGTTAAAATCTTATTTAGAAAATACGAATCTCGATACGGTTTTAGGGCAATCTAGCTTGGTGAGTAAAGGTGAGGGAAATTCACCGCTAGTTTGGGATGGTTTGCATCAACGACTTTATCTGCGTCGTTATTGGCGTTATCAACAAACTGTCGATAACAAAATAGAAGTCCGTGTGCAATACCGTGCAGAAGCTCTGCCTAGCCAGATTATTTCACGACTTAACACCTTTTTTGAAAGTAATAATCAAAAAACCGATTGGCAAAAAATCGCGTGTGCTTTAGCGTTGCGCTCACGTTTTTGTATTATCACAGGTGGTCCAGGGACAGGTAAAACCACGACATTAACTAAGTTGCTCGCACTCGCCATTGAGCGCAATCAAGTTCAATCGCCTACGCATCAGCCACTTATTTTGCTTGCCGCACCGACAGGGAAAGCCGCTAATCGTGTGAATGAATCGATCGGCAATGCCTTAGCAAGTCTGAAAGAGATGATTTCACCCGAAATCAGCCAATATATTCCAAGCAAAGCCAGTACGCTACATCGTTTGCTCGGCAGTCGGCCTAATACACGTTTATACCAATATAATGCCAACAATCCGCTAGTCGCTGATATCGTGATTGTCGATGAAGCTTCTATGATTGATTTGGAGATGATGGCAGCACTACTTGACGCATTACAAGAGAATACGCAATTGATTTTGTTAGGCGATAAAGATCAACTGTCGTCTGTGGAACCGGGTTATGTGCTGGGGAATTTATGTTTAAACGCGGACAAGAAAGCTTATGACGTCAGTACAATGCAGTGGATTTTGGATTGCACTGGAGAAGAATTAAAAGCGTCAGCTAAACAAGGCTCATCTATCAATCAGCAAACGGCTATGCTTTGGCACAGCTATCGATTTAATCAAAACAGTGGTATTGGCAATTTAGCAAAAGCTGTTAATGATGGCAACGTAGCGGATTCTTGCGCCATTATTGAAGGGACAAACTACCCCGATTTACTCAAAATACAAGACGATAATCAACTCCGTGAATTAGTATCTACATACAATGAAAATCTAGGTAGTTATCGTGATTATATTGCGCAAATCAAAAATAGACCTAGCGAAGTAAATCGCATTGATGAATGGGCGCTGGGTGTTTTAAAAGCGTTTGATACGTTTCAAGTGTTATGCGCGACGCGGCAAGGTCACTGGGGCGTGGAAAGTGTGAATGATAGAATTGAGCAATGG
>CAINHP010000274.1 GCA_903848905.1 uncultured Pseudomonadota bacterium | reverse complement strand
GGTTTAACTGATTATGAAGTTAAGTCAGATAGAATTATTGCGTGTTTTGCAGGAAACAAACTTTAGTTTGTCGCAAGCAGCAGAAAAGATGAATATTGTGCAATCGGCAGTCACACGGCAACTGCAATTATTTGAAGCTGAAATAGGATCCCCCTTATTTGAGCGTAAAGGTAAAAAATTGATTGCGATGACGCCACTTGGCCTTCGTATCATGGAGGAAGTCAATGCCATCAATCAAGCGAAAAGCAATATTCAGTCGCTTGCAGCGGACTACCTTGATAGCAATCACGGTGTTTTACATATTGCCACCACGCATACGCAAGCAAAATATTTTTTGCCAAAACCCATTTTGCATTTTAGGGAAAAATATCCCGGGGTGCGAATTTACATAGATGAGGCGTCACCAGAGCAATTGATTGATAAGTTACATACCGGCAAAGCGGATATTGCTATTTGTACTGAAAAAGTGGCAGATGATACGTATTTGATGGTCAAGCCCTGCTATGAATGGTTTCACTCCGCCATCATGCCAAAAGATCATCCGCTTGCGCACGGTGATATTACTCTTGAGCGACTTGCCTCGTTTCCCATTTTAACCTATAGCTTGGGCTTTACAGGACGCTCAAATATTGAAATGGCTTTTAAAAATTCAACGACTGCACTCGATATTGTTTTATCTGCTGCGGATACCGATGTGATTAAAACCTATGTGCGCCTTGGACTTGGCGTGGGTATCATTGCTGGCATGGCGTACGATTCCAATATAGACAATGATTTAGTGGCTCGAGACTTATCCCATTTAATTCCCTGTTCAAGAACTAAAATTGCCTATTTGAAAAAAAATTACTTGCCGCTTTATGGTCAACATTTTGTGGATGAATTATTAACCGCGGCGTCAGAGTTTAAATTTTAATTCTATTTGTACGAGTTAAAGAGTGAGTTCTGTCACAGAATCGAACACTTTCGTGCGTTAATCGGTTCCGCATCAAATTTTTCTATAATTAAATGAGTTTACACGCAAGATGGTTTAGATTTGAAGACTAAATAGATAGAAATAATGGTGCCTCACAACGGTTTAATTAAAACTATTTCAATGGAATGGTGGTCGTTATTTACTTTGTGCACATCAGAAAAATGATATGCTTTACGAGGCCAAAAATTGGCGCTTGAAATTTCAATTTAAACTTCATTGCCGAGAGCAAATAACATGAAAAAAATTCACAAGTTAGATGATCTGACTTTTGATAATCGATTTGTAGAACAATTGCCTGCTGATAGTGAAGTAGGCAATGCCTGTCGTCAAGTCATAGGCGCGTGTTATTCTCACGTTAAGCCAACACCCGTGCAAGATCCTAAAACGATTATTGTAGCGCGTGAGGTAGCTGATTTACTCGATTTAAGTGACGATGTTTGTATATCTGAAGAATTTACACATATCTTTGCTGGTAACCGACTCGCCAAAGGAATGCAACCTTACGCAATGTGTTACGGTGGGCATCAATTTGGACAATGGGCGGGGCAACTCGGTGATGGTCGGGCAATTAATTTAGGTGAAGCCGTCAATACAAAAAATGAACATTGGGCTTTACAATTAAAAGGGGCAGGAAAAACGCCTTATTCTCGGCAATCTGATGGCTTAGCTGTGCTTCGCTCATCTGTGCGTGAATTTATCTGTAGCGAGGCCATGTATCATTTAGGCGTTCCAACAACCCGCGCGTTAAGTTTGGTTTTGACGGGTGAAAAAGTCTGGCGCGATATGTTTTATGATGGAAATGGCGCGTATGAATCCGGTGCGATTGTTTGTCGAGTAGCGCCATCTTTTACGCGATTTGGCAATTTCCAGATAGTGTCAGCGCGTGGTGATGTTCCCCTATTGAAACAGCTTGTTGATTTTACGATACGCACGGATTTCCCCGAATTGGGTGACCCTTCGGAAGAGGTATATCTCAACTGGTTTTCGCAAGTGTGCTTGTTGACCGCGCAAATGGTCGTGCATTGGCAGAGGGTCGGTTTTGTGCATGGCGTGATGAATACCGATAATATGTCAATTTTTGGTTTAACCATTGATTATGGCCCTTACGGTTGGCTTGAAGATTTTGATTTGAAATGGACACCTAACACCACTGATAGTGAATTAAAACGCTATTGCTTTGGTAATCAACCTAAAATAGCGTTTTGGAATTTAGCGCAATTAGCCAACGCAATTTATCCCTTAATTGGCAATGTGAACGCGTTACAATCGACGCTTAACGAAAATTATTCGCAACACTTTCAACAGGGTTGGCAAAGTATGATGGTTG
The DNA here is from genome assembly GCA_903848905.1 of uncultured Pseudomonadota bacterium. Lineage (GTDB taxonomy): Bacteria > Pseudomonadota > Gammaproteobacteria > Methylococcales > Methylomonadaceae > UBA10906. The sequence continues at coordinate 4,488 of CAINHP010000274.1, read as the reverse complement.
AAAAATTGGGTTTACCTGATTTTCAAGCAGATACGGATGATGATTTATTATCGGAATTGACGCATTTACTGCAATTAACACAAACGGATATGACGCTTTTTTATCGGCAATTAGCCAAAGTGGACTTTTCTGTTGAATTTGAAGCGCTGGATTTTTCTTTACTCGATGAAGCCTACTACACACCTGATTCACTCAATCATCAATATAAAAAAATACGCTTAGCTTGGCTAGAAAAATATTACAGTAGATTGCGTGATGCTCGCGTGAATGAAGTTGATCGTATATCGAGAATGAATGCGGTTAATCCGCTTTATGTACCGAGAAATTATTTATTGCAGAATGCGATAGATGATGCGAATAAGGGACACTATGAAGAAATTCATCAATTACTTGAAGTTTTTCGCACACCTTATCAAGAAAATAGTCAATGGGAAAAATACAGTCAAAAACGACCAGCTTGGGCAAATGAGAAAGCGGGGTGCTCGATGCTTTCGTGTAGTTCATGACGTTAATTGAATGTTGAGTATCGATTTGCTTGAAAAATCACTCCTCACGCCCTATTCATTTATATTGATCCTTGTATCAAATAAAACTCACATGAAAAAATCTTGATTTTTAATTAGGTGTTATTACAAAATAGCAGCTTATGTTCAGCGATTGCTATCATTTAACCGATCGCTTTATAAAGTTACCAAGAAATATTTACTTAATAATTATTTAGGTTTTAATTCTCGCTTGTTTAGCGCAGCGGATTATAAACATCTAAAAATTATAGCAATTCTCAAAATAACGGATTAATCATGTTAATAATTCACTCACCTGCCAAGTCATTACCTAAACTCATTTTTTGGAGTCTTCTCTATACTGCAAATGCCATTGCAGATAATGATATAGCTTCAGAAACAGATTTATTGCCCACTATGACAATTAGTAGTCAGGACGTGAATGCTGAAAACCTTAAAACTGAATTAACACGAAGTGATCTGCAAAGCGCTGAAATGCCAGACCTTAATAATGTTTTAAAGAATGAAGCAGGTATCACGCTCAATCAAGGGAGTGGGCAAATGACCTCTGCCATGACTATTCGAGGCGCAGGTGGTAACGGACAAGGCATGGCTACCTTAGATGGCGTCCCGTTATTTGGCAACTTTGCGGGTATGTTTTCATTAAGTCATTATCCGCTAGACGCCTTTGATCAAGTTACTATCACACGCGGAAATGGATTAAATCAGAGTAGTAGCCGAACGCTAGGTGGTGCAATTCATTTGAAAACACGCCGTATGCAACCTGAAGATACTTTTTTGCATCTTGAAGGTGGGAGCTATGATTCCGTTCGTGAAGCGGTAGGCAGCGGTGTAACAACTGACGCGGGTAATTTTTCAGGTGTTGTTGGAAGAAGTGATGTATTTGACGGCATCAATCAAAGCCTCAATGGAAAAGAAGGTGATAATTTTGGCATGACGCATGCGTCTGGCAATTGGTTCAAAGATTTTGGTCGTGGACGTTTAGATGCGTCACTTTACTATGTTCGCAGTGATGAAGATATTGATGGCCCCGGCCTTGTCATGAAAAGACGCGCTCTAGGTTGGGTTGATGACAAACGTGGCAGACTCGCTGACGAAACGTGGGTATCGCAATTACATGGTGAATACGACATTTCACCAACATGGAAAAGCTCACTGCAATTGGGCTTTACGCAAGATCGACAAAAAATGATGGCAACTAACGTCAAGCCTTTTGCCATTAGTAACCAGTTGTTCCTACTTGACTGGAAAAACACACATCAGCTCCCACTTGACGATCAAAACAAAAATAAAGCAGTGCTTGCGTGGGGCGTCAATACACAGCATCAACAAACACTCAACATGCCCGCCTCGCAAACCGTCATAAGTCCCAATGTACATGGCGATGTCATACTGGGAAAGTGGACATGGAGCGCTGATGGTCGTTTTGATCAAGGCGATGTTTATGGTAATCATAATGTATTTTCAGCAGGCGTTAATCGTGAATTAATTCAAAATGTAACCTTTTTTGCGAATGGTGGTACAGGCTATCGTCAACCAGGGGTAAGTGAATTAATGAACCCTATGTTTGGCAATAAGAACCTAAAGGGTGAGAGAAATGCGGGAGGAGAAGTTGGCTTAATTTGGCATCCACTCCCAGATAGCGAGATTAAAGTCAGTGGTTACCATCAAAATTACAACAACATGATTGTGTTGATGTCTTCCGCTAGATCTATGAGAGGTGAAAATGTACCCGAAGTAGAAGTTTGGGGTTCAGAGATACAAGCACGTCATCGTTGGTCGTCTTTCTTGGAAACTGGTTTTAATTACACTTATATGGATGCCATGAACTCACTCACGCATTTGCAGGCGGCTTCTCGCCCAACCCAGCAAGGTGGATTTTGGAGTGAGATTCAGATAGCGCAACCTTTAAAATTTCGCGTTGATTTAAACGTGTATGGTGATTACTGGTATGATTCAAATAATAAATTAAAAGCCCCAGGTGCAACGCGTCTTAATGCGTTGTTGAAATATCAATTGACCAAAAAAACAGAACTCTATGTGCGTGGTGAAAATATCACCGACGATAGAACACCTAGAATTCTGGATTTTAATTACAATGGCGCAGCTGTTTACGCGGGCTTTAGAACAAGTTTCTAACGGCCATTTTAATGAAAAAGAGTTGCTATCAATACCTTGCATTAATTTTTTTTATAGGACTACAACTCTTTCCCATTCGTATTTTGGCGAGTGATGATTGCATTGACGTCAATCAACTCAAACAGTCGCCCATGTCTTTAACTGGGCGAGTGCATTTTTTAGTAGATCCAAATGGCGCTTTGACATTTAACGATATTGTTTCACCTAATATGGCCGGTCAATTTCAGCTTGATCAAAATCCAGCTGAAGCATTTAATTTTGGATATTCCCTTTCGACCTATTGGTTTCGCCTTGTTCTTTGTAATACAAGTAGCATTCGCGTTGATCGAATGTTTGAGCTAGCTGATGCCAATGCGACAACGGTTATATTTTATTCACCACAAGATAAAGCGCATTATCAATCTTTAGAAACTGGATTGCGTTTACCGCATGCAACGCGCCCGTATGAAAATAGATTTTTTATATTTCCCATTACACTACCACCAAGTAGTAACCAAATTTTTTATATAAAATTACAGTCTATTCACCCCGTCATTATTCCCTTTAAATTATGGACACCCGCGCATTTTCATCAACATGAACGCAATGACTACTTTGCCCAAGCGTTGTATTTTGGCATGGTCGTGTCGATGATTATATTTAATGCACTTATTTTCACCGTATTGCGTGACACTATTTATTTGTATTATGTAGGGTATGTTGCTTTTTTCGCGCTCTATATTGCCGCGATAACCGGTCTTGGGAAAGAATTTTTATGGCCTAATTTAGCCAATGCAGATATTTTTGCCGCTGAGTTGTGTGATTTCACGATTATTTCTTTACTCCTTTTCACAAGGCGAATGCTCAATACGAAAATGGTCATTCCTGTGATTGACGTTATCATAAAAATCTATATTGCGGCCTATATTATCCAGTCAATTACGGGCTTTATTGATTTTGCCCTTGTAATCAATCGTTATGCCACGTTCATGCACTTAACGGTGGCATCACTTATTCTCATTGCCTCTATTTTATGTACATTTAAAAGACAGCGTAATGCCTACTTTTTTCTTTTCTCATTTTTCATGCTTTTTGTGGGGGCTATTTCCATGATTTTGCGCGTGCTTGGCGTATTGCCCACCAATGTTTTTACTGTGAGCGGATTTCAATATGGCTCTGCGTGGGAAATGCTGATTCTAGCGTTCGCCCTAGCTGATCGCTTTAACTCCATTCGGAAAGAAAAAGAAAAAATACAAAGTGATCTGCTTCAAGCACAGCAACTTCTTGTTGATAATTTAAAAGTGTCAGAACATATCTTAGAAATACAGGTAAACGAACGCACCAACGAATTACAAATTCTTAATCAAACGCTAAATCAAAAAGAAAATTACCTTCGGGAATTAATTGATAATTTCCCTTTTATGGTTTGGCTCAAAGACACACAAAACCGTTTTCTTGCAGTGAATCGTGCTCTGGCTGGGCATTATGGTGAGGCAAATACAGACAATTTATTGGGCAAAACTGATTTCGACTTTTCCCAAAAAGACATTGCACAACGCTATCGAAATGATGATATGTGGGTTCAAAATACAAAGCTGCCCAAAATAATAGAAGAAAAAATTCTCGATCATTTAGGCAATATGTCTTGGGTGGAAACGCTAAGAGCGCCAATTTTAGATTATCAAGGCAATGTGCTAGGGACAGTGGGGTTTTCACAAGATATATCCGCTCGAAAACAATTTGAAGCGCAAACTGAGGCACTCAATCAGTCGAAATCCAATTTTTTTGCCAATATGTCACATGAGATTCGTACTCCAATGAACGGAATCATAGGACTATCTCGACT
>CAINHP010000273.1 GCA_903848905.1 uncultured Pseudomonadota bacterium | reverse complement strand
TCAAATTGAAAAATACGCAGTGTTGATTCAATGCGTCGAACCGTCACACGCATATCATGAATGACATCACTATCCACGTCATAACCATTATCCATCACTAATGCTTCATATTTTAAAAAGTGGGTGAAATGGTGCGTTAACATTTTTTGACAAGCTTGATTATGTGAAAGAGTCGGATCTAAACCAATTATCATTGATACTGCCTTGTCTTTATTTTTTCGTGTATTTAAATGGTAGTCTTCTAATAAATGACTAAAAACCAACGCATTTTTCATGTGCCCCTCCCCATTATTTTTTCCCAAGAAATTAATCTTAGGTAAAAAGACTATATTAATTGTGTAATTTGTCAGGAATATGACAAAAATATTTTTTTTTATTCTTTAAAAACAGCTATTTATTTTTTCACTCAATTTGTGATAACGTCACACTGCTTTTAGCACTTTGCACCTTATTTCATAATAGATAGCAAATGAAGGGAATGAAAAAACATGAAGGTATTGTTACTTGATATAGAAAATCGTCCTAACCGCCTGTTAAATTTAACCGAAGATCTCACCAATTACACCAGTGTGATTATATGTTATGCACAAAGTGATTTTAAAATTCCCATTGATTGGATCGAACCCATTGCACACGCTTTTTCTTCAGGCATTCTAAAAATCATTAAAATGCCTAATGCGGGGAAAAATGCAGCCGATTTTGGCATTGCATTTTGGGCTGGTATATTAGTTTCTCAACTACCTGATGACACACATTTTGATATTATTTCTAATGATGCAGATTTAGATTTCGTTGTAGATTTGCTTATTTCACAAGGGCGAAGTGCAAAACGCATTGCAACCATAAAACAGCTGCCACCTCAACAAGAATTACTAGAAGATAAAATAAGAATCATCAAACCGTTGCAAAAATACTGCATTTATCTCACCCATCATGAACCTCGCCCCGCTAAATCGAAATCTCTTTTGAATAATATAGATCGTTTTTTTAAAGAGAGCGTGAATCCTAATGAGGTATTAACAAAATTAATTAAAAAAGGGGTCGTTTCTATTAATCATGGCGTCGTCACCTACAATCATAAAAGATTACTAGAACAAGCCCATAAGATTTAATTCAAGCTATCACATTCTTGTCATAATTGAATGGTTATAATGCCAAACAGTTGGAAAGCATCGTCATTTCACATGCTTTCCAATATCACTATTTTTCAAAACAAAATGATATTAAAAAACCCGGAGTTATGACATGAACAAACATTTAACGTCACTGAGTTTTACTATAGTAGCATTGCTTGCAAGTGGTTGGTTTTTTATTGTTGCTTCAGACGTATCGAAAAAAATAAGCATTGCGCTAAAATATTATTTTCTCTACGGATAGTGCATGGAGGGAAAAGCTATAGAATGCAACAGCAATCGCTACTTTATGAGTAACACTTTTTTAGTATTTAACGTATTTGTGATGTAGCGATTTTCTTCTTGAGAGTCATTTTTCTATTTCGACCATAATCAATTCATCTATTCCATTATTCAATCTGAGTCAACTTTAAAATAAATAAAATCCATCATTAATACATAACTCCACATGGAGTAATTCGCAGAGCAAGAATCCTTAGCTTATAAAATTTTTTAGGGACATTTTATTTTTCTTTTTCAAATCACATTAGGATACATTTCCTTATGTACACTTATTTATCATTAGCTATTGAAATTATTGTATTTTTTAATTTTTATCTTCAATTATAGGTGTGAAATATGTCAATAATATGACAATAATAGCGCTATTGTTTATCACTAGACAAAAGATTTTTTTCATGTTTTATTGAAAATATTTTTCACCTCTTTTACTTTCATTTGTAGCATTTTTATGACGATATCTACTTACAAAACCATATGGATTTCAGATTTACACATTGGCTCGACGCAATGCCAAGCCGATATGTTACTCGATTTCTTAAAACATAACGACAGCGAAAAACTCTATTTAGTGGGCGATATTATTGATTTCTGGGCACTATCAAAAAAGATGTATTGGCCGCGTGATCACAACACAATTATTCAAAAATTTTTGCGCAAAGCCCGCCAAGGCACACAAATCATTTATATCCCCGGCAATCATGATGAAAATATTCGCGCATATGACCATTATGTTTTTGGCGATATCACCGTAAAAAACTCAGATATCCACACAACTGTCAACGGCAAAAAATTCCTCATTGTTCATGGCGACGAATATGACGCTATTGCAATCAATCATCAATGGATCGCCAAGATTGGAAGCGTGGGGTACGATTGGCTCATCAATTTAAACCATTTTTTGCGTATTTTTAGACGTATATTTGGGATTCAATCGCATTTTTCACTTGCTGCATTTGTGAAATTCAAAGTCAAAAACGTAGTGCAATTCATTTCAAAATACGAGGAAAGTATTGTACACACACTCAAAAATGAACAATTAGACGGCGTGATTTGTGGCCATATTCACCATGCTGAAATTAAACATATCGATGGCTTTCTCTATGTCAATACAGGTGATTTTGTTGAAAGTTGCACCGCCATTGTGGAACACTTTGACGGTGAACTGGAATTGATTAAATGGGTTAAATATGCCCCTGCCCTCGAATCGTTAGAGGACAGTGTTGAGGCATAAAACCTTAATGCGCTATATGCACAATATCCACTTTATCCCAAACAGCTTCAATAAAGTCTTCATTCATCTCAGGCATACCGCCCTGTATCCACTGGGTTAAAATTCGTGCTGTGTTGGGATAGGTAACATGAACAGATTGATTATAGTGTAGCCAATGCTCGATGGTGTTAACATCCAAATTATGCATAATGTGCGCGTAACCGAGTTGTTTTAGCGCGGCTGCATTGGATGTTTGCTCCATTTGTGCATGTAATGGTTTGACTAAAATTTTCTTTCCCAACTGAAGCGCTTCACTCACCAGCGCAAATCCTGCATTACAAATTACACCGCCGCAATCATGCAAATCTTTTTGAAATTGCTCAATGCACATGGGTGAGAAAGTTATATGCGCAAATTTTGATTCTATAGGATGTGGCGTTGAAATATGGAATTGAAACTTCTCGAACGGTGCAAGCAAATTCACTACTTCCTGCTGGTCTTCAAAAGGCAAATACACAATAATTTTCGATTTAACCAAATCACGCGACAAATCAAGCCCTTCCATAATCGGTGGAAAAATAGGCTGACCAAAATGATGCCAATGCAATCCAATGGCTTTATCCGCTGGCGCGAAATGCTTAATCACAAGGTCCGCAATGGGGTCTGAGCCTTCACGCGGAATAGTGTGGTGATAAGCATATTGATTACCAATCCCTAAAAGTGGCTTTTTTTGTTTTTTAGCAGCCCATGCGCTAATCGGTTCAAAATCGGTAATCACTAAATCATAATCACTTAAATCAAGTGTTTTGATATCAGAGAAAAAAGTTTTAAATTTAGCATCAAAAGCCGTCTTAAGATAATCTACCTTTCCATGATTGGTAATGAAGGTAAGGCCTGTGCGCAGTTGGTAATCTTTAAACACATCCATGTCAAAATAGCCATCAGTTGCACGTCCTGAAAATAAAAACGTCGTTTCTATGCCTGCTAATTCAAGTTCTTTAGCCATCATCCGCGCACGCGCAATATGACCATTTCCTGTACCTTGAACACCGTAAAAAATTTTCATTTATTTCTCTTTTAAAACGATAAAAAAAATCTGTAAATAACCATTTTTTAGGGTAAAGCGTTTCTATGTCAGTAATATGTCAATTTGATGTTATTTCGATGACAATACACCACTTTTACATGTCATCATGTTGTCAAAATGGCTGTGTATGATTAAGTAACTATGAAGAAAATTAAACCTAATAAACACAAATTACGCTTACGGCACTTAACGCTTGATGACTATGAACATCTTGCAGTGCTTATGGAACACGTTTACGACAATCTCGGTGGTGCGTGGAAAAAAGAGCAATATGTTTCACAAATTACACGTTTCCAGCAAGGGCAAATTGTCATTGAAGATAATGGCGTTTTAGTTGCCGCTGCACTAAGCATGGTTGTCGATTACAACCGTTTTGGCGATGTACATACCTATGCACAAATCACAGGCGAAGGTTACCTGACTAATCATGATCCCGATGGCGATACACTTTATGGAGTGGATATTTTCGTTCACCCTAAATACCGTGGACTTCGTCTGGGACGAAGACTTTACGATGCACGTAAAGAATTGTGTCGAAATTTAAATTTACATCGATTTATTGCTGGTGGACGTATTCCTGGTTACGGCAAATATGCAGACAATTTAACGCCTGTTCGCTATATTGAAGAAGTTAAAAACCGTGAAATTTACGACCCTGTCCTGTCGTTTCAACTCGCTAACGGTTTTCATGTTCGAAAATTACTCACCAATTATCTTCCTATCGACAAAGAATCTCGCGGTTTTGCCACATTGCTTGAATGGGTCAATTTAGATTTCGTCGATGAAAAACCTAATATTGGCGGAGAAAAAAATATTGTGCGCTTAGGCGTTGTTCAATGGCAAATGCGAACACTCACCAGTGTAGATGAGCTTTTAAAACACGCAGAATTTTTTATTGATGCACTTGCTGGCTATAACGCGGATTTTGTTCTCTTTCCTGAATACATGAGTGCGCCACTAATGGGATTGTTCAACGACAAACACCCACCTGACGCGATTCGAGCTTTAGCTGGATTTAGTCGAGATATTCGCAACGGCCTGCTTGAAATGGCGATGTCGTATAACGTTAATATCATTGCTGGATCATTGCCTGAATACAGTAATCATGAACTTTACAATGTGTCATGGCTGCTACGTCGTGATGGTACATTTGAAGCGCAATATAAAATCCATGTGACTAGTGATGAAGTGAGTTGCTGGGGCGTTAAAGGTGGCGATGCGCTCAAAGTATTTGATACGGATTGTGGCAAAATTGCCGTTCTCGTTTGTTTTGATTCCGAATTCCCCGAACTCGCGCGTTTAGCGGTCATGCAAGGCGCTAAAATTTTATTTGTTCCTTTTTGGACAGATACTAAGAATGCCTATTTGCGTGTGCGCTGCTGTTCTCAAGCCAGAGCGATAGAAAATGAATGTTTTGTTGCGATTACTGGCAGTGTCGGAAATTTACCGCACGCAGAAAATATGGACATTCAGTACGCACAAGCCGCTATTTTCAGCCCAAGTGATTTTTCATTTCCACATGATGCGCTACTCGCTGAAGCGACCCCCAATACAGAAATGACATTGATTGCCGATGTGAATTTAGATTTACTCAAACAAGTGCGCTCGCGTGGTGCTGCACAAAACTTACTGCGTCGTCGTGAGGATTTATATCAATTGAATTGGATCTAATGGATATAAAAACAGCTACATTCTCACATTGTTAACTATATCAATTAAACACATTAACATCCTCGTTTCAAAAATTATAAAAGGGTAAATGAATTTATTTTCTGTTTGCCCTTCATATTCATCATCTTTAAACAAATCCTCTCTACTATTAACGCGTTTAATTATTTAAAATAAATAAAACGTAAGCAAACCCGCATTTTTTGTTGTGCCACAGGCCAAAATCGCGTATTTTCTTTTAGAATACAGCATCATTGTTTTTGCCTTTTATGCAAAGACAACTTCAGGAGAATTTTCATGCACATTTTAGTAAGTAATGATGACGGCTATTTAGCAGAAGGCCTAGTTGCCCTAGCCGCTGCGTTAAGTGAGCACGCCACCATTTCTGTTGTTGCGCCCGATAAAAATCGCAGTGCAGCGAGTAATTCCTTAACCTTAGATATGCCACTGCGCGCCACATTAGCGCATAATGGTTTTATGAAAGTCGATGGAACACCAACTGATTGTGTACATTTAGCCATTACAGGATTACTTGAGCAGGAGCCTAACATGGTCTTTGCAGGCATTAATCATGGTGCAAATTTAGGGGACGATGTACTGTATTCAGGTACCGTTGCAGCAGCGACAGAAGGAAGATTTCTAGGTTTACCTGCTGTTGCTATGTCACTTGTAGGTGATCACCCTTCGCATTTTGATACAGCGGCGCAAGTGGCTGTCATTTTACTTAAGAAAATTCTCGCAAGTCCCCTACCTGATAACACCATTTTAAACGTCAATGTTCCCGATGTGCCTTTTAGTGAATTGAAAGGCTTTAAAGCATGCCGTTTGGGTCAGCGCCATAAATCAGAACCCATTATTTCAAGTGAAGATCAACGCGGACGTCGAATATATTGGGTTGGTGCTGCGGGCGCTGAGCAAGATGCAGGCGAAGGAACTGATTTTCATGCCATTAATAACGGTTATGTATCTGTCACCCCCCTTCAACTGGATTTGACTTGGTATGAGCGTATCGAAACCTTAACAAACTGGCTACCCAAGGCAATCCTATGATGCAACGCCATCTTCAAGGCGTAGGTATGACCTCGCAACGCACACGCGATCGCATGATCCACCGATTATCCGAGCAAGGCATTATAGATGAACGTATTTTAACTATTATGCGCACCACACCGCGTCATATTTTCATTGATGAAGCACTCGCTTCACGCGCTTATGAAGATACCGCTTTGCCCATTGGCTACTATCAAACCATCTCGCAACCCTATATTGTGGCGAGAATGACTGAATTATTGTTTGAAAATAAACCAACGATGAGTAATGTACTTGAAATTGGAACTGGGTGTGGTTATCAAACTGCGATTTTGGCGCAATTAGCCGATAGTGTGTATTCAGTCGAGCGACTCTTACCACTGCAGAAAAAAGCAAAAGCACATACGGAACTTTTAAAGTTAAGAAACATTCGCTATCTGCACAGTGATGGCGGTTGGGGATGGGAAGACTATGCACCTTATGACGGTATTTTGGTGGCAGCAGCGCCTAATGACATTCCTCAAGCACTACTGGAACAATTAGTCGTGGGTGGCGTTATGGTAATTCCTGTGGCTAACCAAGAAGACGGTACGCAAGCATTGAAACGTATCACACGCACTGAAAGCAGTTTTCACATCGAAGAAGTAGAACCCGTGAGTTTTGTACCTTTTTTATCTGGGAAAGAATAACTATGTTTCAAGCACTTTATGACAAAACCTTAAGCTGGGCTCAGCACAAACACGCAAAGCGCTATTTAAGCCTGATCAGTTTTGCTGACTCTTCTGTTTGCCCCATTTCCCCTCTTGTGATGCTGGTCCCAATGGCACTCGCGCAACCCAATAAAGCGTATTCTTTTGCGCTACGCACAACGCTCTTTTCTGCATTAGGCGCAATCCTTGGCTACTGCATTGGCTATTTTTTATTTGAAGCCATCTCACCTTGGCTTGAAACAACCCATTACTGGGAAAACTACCTCTCTGCCAAAAGTTGGGTAGATGAATGGGGCGTTTGGGCCGTGTTAATTGGTGGTTTTTTGCCGATTCCCTATAAAATATTCACCATTGCAGCCGGTTCAGTGAGCATGAGTTTGCCACTTTTCCTACTGATATCAACACTTGGACGAGGAGCACGATTTTGTTTTGTCGCTTTTCTGTTAAAAATTGGTGGAGAGAAACTCGAAACACGATTGCGTCAGTACATTAATGAAATTGTATGGGGAGTGGTTGGACTTTTAGTATTTTTTGGTTTATATCATTTTTTAAAAGGGTAAAAATGAAATGAAACGTTTTTTTTCACTAGCAATCACGTTTATGAATCAGCTTACGTATCCGCAAAAATTTGTCATATTACTGCTGATTTATTTGCCCGCTGCTGGCGTTATGTTTTTTAGTTTAAACGCGAATTTCTCAGAAACAATTCAAACCACACAACTTGAACTTCAAGGCGTCAGCGTCATCAAACCCCTGACGCAAACGATGCAGCATATTCATCAACACTTAAGTACCACCACGCTGGTACATGATGATTTTATGCAGCTAGAAGAAATTAGAATTGAAAAAGACTTAGCGGGGAAAGTTGCGCTTATCGAAAATCATCTCCCCACTGATTCCCTTCTTAATCAAGGGGGTATGCAAATCAATAAAGAATGGCGCAACTTAAAATCGCATTGGTATGGTCTATCTACTAAAACAGACAAATGGTCAGTCAATCAAAATTTTGCTGCGCATGTTCAACTGCTCGATAAATCGCAGCAATTCAAAGAGAACGTCGCAGATTATTACAATTTAACTTTTGAAACTGACAAAACCACCCATTATCTCACTGATATAATTATCAATAAATTGCCTGATGTAATAGAAAAACTTGAACAACTTCAAGCACTCAGTGCAGGCGCGCTCATCGCACAACAGCTCACAACTACCCAAGAAAATGACATTTTAGTGTCAATGGCTAAATTAACGCAAAGCGTAAAATCGCTAGATTTAAATTTCGACAAAATCGGGCAAATCAACACCTTGCAACAAACTATTATGTCAGGCATGGCGAAAGACATTCTAAAATGCACTATTCAAATTTCAAACGTCGTGCAAAGTGACATTTTATCCAAAAAATTCCAACTATCCCCAAACGATTTTTATGCACTCAACACGCAAGTAATCAACAAAATCTATTCAAAAAACTATGAAACACTGCTGCCTACACTAGAATCATTACTTGAAAAACGTATTGCAGACACCCAAAAATGGTGCCTGTTAACTATCGGCATGGCGTGTGTCTTGTTTTTCATTGCGCAATATTTTTTCATCGGTATTTATTTTGCCACGATGGAAAGTATTCGCTCACTGGTGAAATCAGCGCAACGTTTTGCTGATGGTGACCTGTCCGAACGGATTACACTCAAAACTGAAGATGAATTGCGTTTAGTTGCTGAAAATTTTAATAAAATGGCAGCCAGTTTTCAATATTTATTAGCCATTTCTGAAGAAAATCAACAACAATTAAACAAAAGCGAACAAAATCTACGCACTTTAATTAAAACCATTCCCGACTTAATTTGGCTTAAAGATAAAGAAGGCGCCTATATCACTTGCAATACGACCTTCGAAGCCTATATGGGACTTGGCGAAAGTGACATTATTGGCAAAACAGATTATGATTTTTTCGATCCCTCGCTTGCTGACATATTTTCAATGCATGATAAATCCATTATGCAATCGGGCAAGGTCAGTATTACCGAAAACAGTGTCTCGTTTAAAAGTGATCATCATCATGGCTATTTCGAAACCATCAAAACGCCTTTGCGCGACTTAGACGGCAACATTGTGGGTGTTTTAGGGATTGCTCGGGATATTAGTCGTCGCAAAAAATACGAAAATGAATTGCGTAAGTTTTCACTCGCCGTTGAACAAAATCCCTGTGCAATTATGATTACCGATTTAGAAGCCAATATTGAATACGCTAATGCAGCGTATATTGGCAACAGTGGATACACCAAAGATGAAATCATCGGTAAAAAATCGACCATTTTAAAATCAGGTAAAAATGAACCCGACACCATTAAAAATCTGTGGGACACCATTTTAAAGGGTGGAACATGGAAAGGTGAACTCATTAACCGTCGTAAAGATGGTTCTGAATATATTGATTTAACGCTAATCTCTCCAGTTCGCCAACCAAATGGTGAAATCAGTCATTATCTAGCCATTAAAGAAGACATAACTGAGCGTAAAATTATTGAAGAAGAAAACCGAAACCTCGCGTTTTCAGATCCACTCACTGGTTTATCCAATCGCCGTAAGTTACTTGAACGCCTAAAACACACACTCGCGCGCTGTCAGCGTGAAAACACACAAATTGCGGTTCTGATGCTCGATTTAGACCGATTTAAAGCCGTCAACGATACACTCGGACATTTAGCGGGCGATGAGCTTCTCAAGCAAGTGTCACAACGTATTACGGATCGTCTGAGAACCACTGACATGGTCGCGCGTATGGGGGGTGATGAATTTGTTGTGTTACTTGAAGATATCACCCATGAAGAAGACGCTGCGCGTATCGCCACTGAAATTGTCATTGATCTAACTCTGCCTTTCCAACTTGGAAAAAATCATGATGTTCGCATCGGTGCAAGTATTGGCATTGCGCTATACCCTCAACATGGCAACACGTCCGCGGCGTTAATGGACAACGCTGACATCGCCCTTTACCAAGCCAAAGACAATGGCCGTGGCTGTTTTGCGTATTTCTCTGAAAGCTTAACACTCGCGGCACGTGAGCGTTTAGACTTGGAATCGCGTCTGCGTCGCGGTATTGATCAGGGTGAGCTTCGCGTATTCTATCAAGCACAAGTAGATATGATTAGCGGTGAAATCATTGGCGCAGAAGCACTTATTCGCTGGCAAGAACCCAATGAAGGCTTAATTCCTCCCTATAAATTCATCAGTATTGCGGAGGAGACGGGACTCATTATGCGTATTGGTGAATGGGTGCTCCGCGAAGTCTGTCGCCAAGGTAAAGAATGGCTAGATGCAGGATTTGCACCCATTCGCTTAGCGGTTAACGTATCGCCTGCACAATTTAAACATTGCGATATGCTTGAGTTGATTACGTCCGTGCTAAACGAAACCAAATACCCTGCAGAACAGTTAGAAATTGAATTAACAGAAAGTGGTTTGATGGAACATCAAGAAGTAGTGATCGATATTCTCGGAAAATTGCGTGATCTTGGCATTCATTTAGCCATTGATGATTTTGGCACTGGCTACTCGTCACTCGCGTATTTAAAACGCTTCCCGATGAATGTGCTAAAAATTGATAAAAGTTTTATCGACGACATCCCCTACTCGGCTGACGATATGGCCATTACATCGGCGATTATTTCAATGGGGCAAACGCTCGGCTTTAAAGTCTTAGCTGAAGGCGTAGAAACGCCTGAACAACTCGCATTTCTTTCGCAAAAAGGCTGTGATATCTATCAAGGCTACATTACCAGCAAGCCTATTCCAGCAGATAAATTTTTACAATTCCGCCTTAATGCAATGAAAAAGCATTCTGGTTAATAGCCACAAGACGTGAATGGGCTGGATTCCTTTTATTTTTTTATTTTGATATTACGCAATGTCTTTAAATAAATTGATTACATCCAAACCAAGAAAAATTTTCCGAATTTCATCGTGCTGAATTTAACATTGAATCCTTGATTGTTATCAAGTTAGACACGAATGGTTCACAAATATTTTGCGTACCTTGATTTTAGATTAATTCGTTAGCAAGGAATATTTGATTTCTCTTTTTTCTTCTATCGTCAGTACGTAACTTTAAGGTGATTTTGATATACTCACATCGTCCACTATTCTTTTTTCGTATAATCATGTCTAAATCAAAAAAAATTATTATTGTTGGTGCTGGCCCGGGTGGTTTGTGTGCTGGAATGTTACTTAGTCATCGTGGTTTTGAGGTGACAATTTTCGATAAAAACGAGGAAGTGGGTGGACGCAGTCGCCCCCTTCATCTAAATCAATTTACATTTGATACTGGCCCCACTTTTCTTTTAATGAAAGGTGTGTTGGATGAAATGTTTTTATTATGCGATCGCCGAACTGAAGATTACATGGAATTTCAATCGCTTTCACCCATGTATCAATTGAAATTCATTGATCGTGATTTCAATGTATATAGTAATCCCGAAAAAATGAAACTTGAATTGCAACATGTTTTTGGCGAAGCAAGCGAGGGATACTTTGATTTTTTGGAGAATGAAAAACGTCGCTTCAATGCACTCTATCCTTGTATGACGCGTGATTATACAAATCTGGGTCGTTTTTTCTCTGTTGATTTAATTAAAGCGATACCATGGCTCGCTTTTCCTAAAAGTGTTTTTGATAATTTGGCGCAATATTTTCAAAATGAAAAACTTCGTCTTGCGTTTTGCTTCCAGTCTAAATATCTAGGAATGTCGCCTTGGAAATGTCCTGCTTTATTTACCATGCTTGCGTATCTTGAACATGAATATGGTATTTATCATGTTAAAGGGGGGTTAAATAAAATCTCAAGTGCGATGGCGAAAGTGATCACTGAAAATGGCGGGGAAATACATACTTCAACGAGTGTGGCGTCACTCATTATTGAGCAGGGTGATGTGAAAGGCGTGAAGCTTGAAAATGGCGAGTCAGTTTTTGCGGATGAGGTCATCATTAATGCGGATTTTGGACACGCGATGACTCATTTAGTAGATAAACATATTTTAAAAAAATATACGCCTGATAAGCTAGAAAAACTCGATTATTCGTGTTCCACATTCATGTTATATTTAGGCTTAGATAAAATTTACGATTTAGCGCATCACACCATTGTTTTTGCAGGTGATTATCGCAGTAATATTAAACATATTTTTCATGATAAGACGCTGAGTGATGATTTTTCGTTTTATGTTCAGAATGCGTCAATCAATGATGATAGTCTCGCACCAGAAGGAAAATCTGCGCTTTATATCTTGGTCCCTATGCCAAACAATGACAGTCAACTTGAATGGTCAGACCATTGTGCATCGGTGCGCGAGAAAGTGTTAGATGCGCTAAGTGAGCGAATGGGACTTGAAGATTTACGCTCACATATTGAATGTGAAAAAATAATTACGCCAATGGACTGGCAAGAGCATGAATCTGTATACAAAGGCGCTACGTTTAGTTTGGCGCATAAATTTAGTCAAATGTTATATTGGCGTCCTCATAATCAGTTTGAGGAATTGGGAAATTGTTATTTGGTAGGCGGTGGGACGCATCCAGGTAGTGGTTTGCCGACCATTTATGAGTCGGCTCGTATTTCCTCAGATTTGATTTCTAAACAGCATGGTGTTTCATTCACTCCCGTTAATCATAGTCATTGGCTTAAAAAGTAGGCTTTTTTATTATGATGGTAATAACGAGTAGATCACCTTTTGATAATCGAGTATTAGACATAGATGACATTACGCAAAAGGAAGCTATTGCAAAGAAAGTGGAGCAATGTCGAGTAGCCGCTAAAATATGGGCTAATGTGCCAGTCAAAAAACGTGTAAAAATATTGACTCAATTACGTGATGACATCCTTGGCGATATGGATGCGCTAAGTGAATGTATAAGTGAAACCACGGGTAAGGTTCCAACTGAGGCGTTGCTGGGTGATATACTCCCTGTTGTCAGTTTGCTTGATTATTATATTAAGAATGCTACCTCTATTTTGGCTGATCGCAATATAGCAACCTCTCCTTTTTTGTTTCCTGCCACTAGCGCTAAAATTTATCGACAACCTTTTGGTGTCATTGCCATTATATCCCCCTGGAATTTTCCATTTCAGTTAACCGTCTCTCCACTTTTAACGGCTTTATTTTCAGGTAATGGCGTTGTGTTTAAATCCTCTGAATATAGTTTGCCGGTGGGAAAATATATTTATAATTTATTTAATCAACTCGATTTACCTGAGGGATTGGTGCAATGGGTGATTGGTGATAAAGAGATTGCTCAGCAGTTAATTGATGCGGGACCTGATATGGTATTTTTCACTGGTGGATTAACTGCGGGTCGACATGTGATGAAACGTGCAGCCGCTCATCCGATTCCCGTTTTACTTGAGCTTGG
>CAINHP010000272.1 GCA_903848905.1 uncultured Pseudomonadota bacterium | reverse complement strand
CGTTAATAATTTACTGCGCACCTATATGAGTAGTTCACTAAAATCTTAAATCGCGGAAATTTAGCCATCGTTTAGTTTATTCTAAGAAAGACCGTCCTTGTGTCAGACGCAGGGGCGGTTTTTTTATGGGCGTTTGGTGGTGTGGTATGATGTTTAAAACTTTTAATTGGAGGTAGCTTATGACGACAATTACATTAGACGCTAAATTAGATGGACAAGTTCAATCTATTGCACAGCAAATGGGGACAACTGTTGATGAAATTGTGAACAATATTCTTGAAAAATATTTAGGTAACAACGGTGAGCAATGGAAAGACCTACTTTCGTCAATGCCTAATGTTGTAAATGATGACGACTTCTCTCGTCCTTTAGATTATGGTCGTGAGCAATCGTGGGATATTTAATTGACACAAATATACTATCTGAATTGCGTAAAGACAAAAAAGCCAATGCTGGTGAACGCGATTGGTATGCACAAACAGACGGAAATTCACTTTATATTTCGGTTCTGACGTTAGGCGAAATTAGACAAGGTATTGAATCACTTAGACGAAGAGATGTCATTGCTGCTGAATCATTACAATCTTGGTTTAAAAAGCTCGAAATAGGTCGTGTGTTAGCAATTACACCTGAAATCGCAGATTGTTGGGGGCAGATCAATGTGCCTGACAAACTACCTGTCATTGATGGTTATTTAGCCGCTACTGCTTTAGTTCATGACTTAACCTTAGTTACAAGAAACGTTAAAGATGTTGAACGTAGTGGCGTTAAATTACTCAATCCATTTAATTAAAACGCGCTAAAATTCCCGTAAGGGATAGATGAACGAAAGACCGCCCTTGTGTCAGACGCAGGGGCGGTTTTTTGTTGGGCGTTTGGTGGTGCTGTGGGGTGTGGTATGATGTGAGAAAGTGATTTATGTATTTTAAGGATTTAAGCAATGCCTAGTTTACAAGTACGTTTAGATGAAAAAGAAAAGCAGGAAACGTTTTCTATTTTGCACCAACTCGGCGTAACGCCTGCGCAGGCTGTGAGAATGTTTTTTGCAGAAGTAAGGGCAACACATTCACTGCCTTTTGCCATTGATTGCCTTCCCAATGCAAAAACAAAAACAGTACTGAGCGACACGACCAACTATTCACAACATTTTGACAGTGTGGATGATTTGTTTGCAGATTTAGAAAAATAATGCGTTCTCTTATTTACAAAAAATCATTTAAAAAGCAGTTTAAGCTAATGCAAAGTCGCGGAAAAGAGTTGGCAAAATTGAAAACTGTCATTGAGATATTAGCAAATGATTTACCCATTCCGATAAATTATAAAGATCACGCGTTAACAGGTAATTTTGCCAGTTTCCGTGATATTCATATTGAACCTGATTGGATTTTGATTTATCAAAAACGCGAAGCTACAAGTGAATATCCAGCTGGAATATTATCACTTGAGTTAACGGGTACACATTCTGATTTGTTTTAGTTCGCTAAACTTAATCAAACGTTAACCCTCCACGCTCAAAACCATCATTTTCAAAAGTATAAAACCGTCTTTGTGACAGACGCAGGGGCGGTTTTTTGCCTAGCGTTTGGTGATGCTTTGGGGTGTGGTATGATGTTGCTTAAGATATTTTGGAGAACAAGACGTGCCACCTAAAATTAGAGAATTGATTAGCATGTTGGAATCAGCTGGCTTTGAAAATAGAGGCGGTAAAGGCAGTCACCGAAACTTTAAACATTCTCAAGGCTCAACATCGGTGACAGTATCCGGTCAATTAGGCGATGATGCAAAACATTATTTAATCAAAGCAAAGCTGTAAAAATTGCATTGGAGAATTCAAAAAATGAAAACAACTAATCATTATTCTAAAATCGTAGAGTGGTCAGAGGAAGATCAATGCTATATCGGCACATGCCCCAGTTTAATGCTTGGCGGATGCCATGGCCCAGACGAATTAGAAGTCTTTAAACAGCTGTGTGAGATCGTAGATGAATGGATTGAAATATACAAAAAAGACAATCTCGAACTTCCCAAACCGTTATCAATAAACGAAATATATGGTGAAGCTGCATAGAACGTCCTTGTGCGTAGCATGGGGGGGGGTTATGGGCAATGGTGGTGTGGTATGATGTTGTTAAATTATATTTGGAGAAAATGATGATTTTTTTAGTGACTTTGGACAGAGATGAAGATGGTATTTGGGTAAGCGAATGCCCATCTATTCAAGGATGCGTCAGTCAGGGCGTTTCAAAGCAAGAGGCTTTAGACAACATTAAAGAAGCAATTGAATTATGTTTAGAGGTTCGTGCAGAAAGAGGAATGCCTTTGACTATTGAAACACGTCAAATTGAAGTAGCGGCCTAATGTCAAGATATCCACAATTAAGCGGTAAAGAGGTCATTAGTATTTTTCAAATGTTTGGCTGGGAAATAGCAAGGCAACGTGGCAGCCATGTTATTTTGGTTAAAGAAAACCACGAAGCCACACTTGCTGTTCCAAATCATAAAGAAATTGCACAAGGTACATTACGTAGTTTGATTAGATCATCAGGTATAACAGCAGTTGAGTTTTACGACGCATTGATGAAATAACGCGCAAAAACAGCCATCTTATATGAAGTAATGTTGCTTCGTATTTAAGAGGTTTAATCATGATTCCATTTATTATTTTCATGCTAGGTGTAGCAGGTGTACTGGGTCGTTTAATTAGAAATGGAACTGAATGGAAAGTGGTTTGTGTAATTGAATAAACCGTCCTTGTGGCAGACGCAGGGGCGGTTTTTTTGCTTAGCGTTTGGTGGTGCTGTGGGGTGTCGTATGATGTGCGAACGTGATTTATATATTTCAAGGAATTAAGCAATGAGTGTTGAAGCAGATGAAATTTGGGCAATTTTGAAAGGCATTTCTGAAACGAACAAAGAACTTTCCAGAACACATCAAGAATTTAAAGAAGAACAAAAAGCTATTCAAGAAGCTCAGCAGAAAACGGATGAGCTATAGTGTTCCCCATTGTCCAGACAAAAAAGAGTCTGATTTAAGATGGAATAAAATCAAATTACAGCGAATCAATCGCTGCATCATGTTGGCGAAGTATTGCATACAAAGATAGTTAAAGAACTATTTGAATTATATAAATAAAGACCGTCTTTGTGGCAACGCAGAGGCGTTTTTTTGTATGTTATAATTCAAATTAAACATTTTCACGCATTATTATAAACAATACAGGAATCCACAAAATGTTAACGGTAGGCATGATTGGCTTGGGGGCTATGGGAGAGCACATGGCACGCAATTTGGCGAAAGCGGGATTTTTAAGCGCCCTCTACAATCGAACAACACAAAAAGCGGAAAAACTCGGACAAGAATTGAATGTTAACGTGGCACATACCCCCGAAGCATTAGCCGCAAACGTTGATATTATTTGTTTATGCGTGTCGCGCGATGAAGATGTAATGGAAATTATTCATGCTATAAAAGATACGATTCGCCCAAATAGTGTGGTCATCGATATGTCAACGGTGAGCAATCATACCGCAAAAAAAGCCGCCGCCATTTTAGCCTGCGGTGATGTGGATTTTCTCGATGCACCCGTATCAGGTGGTGTTGAAGGGGCAAAATCAGGCAAATTAGCCATGATGGTAGGCGGTGACAGTGCTATTTTGGAAAAAGTGAGTCCTATTTTGGCATCCATGGCAGCACATATTGTCCACATTGGTCCAACTGGCTCAGGGCAAGCCACAAAAGCTGTTAATCAAATTATGGCTGCAGGAATTAATCAAGCTGTCACCGAAGCACTCACGTTTGCAAAGGCGCAGCAGTTGCCAATGGATCAAATAATTGATGTCATTTCAGGTGGCGCTGCAAGTAGTTGGTTTTTGCAAAACCGAGGATTATCCATGACTGAAAATCACTATCCTGCCGGTTTTAAAGTAGCTCTACATCAAAAAGATTTAGACATTTGCTTACAAATGGGACGCGACAGTGAGGTCTCTTTGCCAATCACATCGCAAACACGCGATGACTACGCACAACTTATCGCACAAGGATTGGGCGAATGTGATATTTCAGCGCTGTATAGTTTGAAAACAAATTTAAAAACAAATTAACGATTGCAATGCCCCTCCGCCTTTTAACCCGTGGCAAAATGCATTAAACTAAGCAAAGAAAGTAACTTTTTCTGCTACTTTTCCTTTTTTAAAAAACAAAAATAACTGATTATCAGTCGCTAAACTGATATTGCAATCGCTTAAATGCGCATTAGGATCATTATATTACATGAACAAAGTCAACATTAACGTCGCATTAGTTCGACTGTTTCAATTTATCGTTTTCGTCTTATTCACGTTCATCGTGATAGCTTATTTTTCAGCCATGGTCATTTTGCCTTTAGACGCTATTGTGATGATCACTAAATTCTTATCACTATTTGGCATAGGTGATATTTTTGGCGCGCTAATCGCTATTCCAGTGGTGGGATACTTAGCGATGGTGGTTTACAAAATGCCAGAATTACATGGTTTAGTTATTGAAATTGGCGTGGATTTAATCACAACGGGTAAAAACCGCATTGATGCCTTCAATAAAATCATCGACTCGCTAAAAGCTTAAGAAACAAAAAATCAACAAAAAACCGCCTCGAATGCAAATGACAGGCGGTTTTTTTATCGCTAAATTTTATTAAGAGATTGCTTATGAATACGCATCCAACATTATTAAAAGCACTAGATAGTGTGCTTGTTATCGTCGATATGCAAACCACCTTATCATCCGTCATGCCTGAAAATGAAGCTCAGTCCATGCACGAAAGCACCCTAAGCTTACTTGAAGCAGCAAAAAAATTGAGCATTCCTGTTTTAGTCACAGAGCAATACCCTCAAGGCTTAGGACATACCGAAATTCAAATTAATGACGCCCTGCCCGATGACGCTCAGCTCTTTGATAAAACCGCTTTTTCATGCTGCAGTGCAAGTGGTTTTATGCCCGCTTTGGAAAAAACAGGTCGCAAACAAATTATTCTTGTCGGACAAGAAGCGCACGTTTGTATTATGCAAACTGCACTTGATTTAACCGCACAAGAGTTTCAAGTTCACGTGGTTGAAGATGCCATTTGTGCACGTAAAACAGAACACAAATTTTTTGCGTTGCAACGGTTGCAATCGCAAAATATCATCATTACCAATTATGAATCCGTCTTATTTGAATGGCTGCGCGATGCAAGTCACCCTGACTTCAGAGCCGTTTCAGGCTTGCTGCGTTAAGGCGATAAGTGATGACATTAGCTGAATTTATAGCTCACATTCAAAACGTAACACCTGTTGATTTTTCTCAAACGATTGCTGTGATTTCAGAAAACTATCAATATGAACCCACTGCATTTCGCAATGGGAACACAGAAAACGCTGCGGGACAAAATGAAGGGTCATGCAAAATTTTTGCTTTTGCCAAGTTGAATGGCTTAACTAAAAACCAAACTCTAGCGTGTTTTGGTGATTATTATCGCGTGGACGTATTAGAAAACCCTAACGCAAACGATCATCAAAATATCCGCCAATTTATGGAGCACGGATGGAGTGGTGTTGAATTTGAAAAAACGAACACATTAAAAGCGCTTTAATTTGAACCTAAGCGTGGCCTAAATCTCAACTTTTAAGCCGCGCGACAATTTATTGACTATTTTTACATATATCCGCATTCAATCTAATGGCATAAATCCTGCTTTACTTGCTTTATTGCAAGATCAAAATAAGGGGGAAATTCATTTTCAACTCCCCCTTGTTTTCAAGGCAAAACACACCATTATCGTAGGTAACGGACGTATTTTTCGGGCATTTGATTTATAGAATGTACTTATAAAATATGCGATAATGATAACTTCTATAAGTAAATTCTAATTTTGTACACATGAAAACAATCAACAAGTCTGATTTAGAAGAAGCCCTAAAATT
>CAINHP010000271.1 GCA_903848905.1 uncultured Pseudomonadota bacterium | reverse complement strand
TTTCGTTTGTCTTGCTGTTTTTTATTAACGTACTGCAACATTGGGTGCGCAGACGCTCAGGTCAAATTTAAGGTAACACTATGTCGTCAATTTCAAATACCGTCCATCAATCTACGTTAGATGATCCCAAATGGGTGCGGTGGAGTTTAATTACCATTGCGCTGGGATTTATCATTTTATTTTTGTGTGTGCCGTTGCTTCTGGTCATCATTCAGGCGTTTTCAAAAGGATTTGCCGCTTACTTTAGTGCCTTAAATCAGCATGATATGCTCGCGGCGATGCGTTTGACATTACTGACAGCGTTAATTACCGTGCCGCTCAATACAATTTTTGGTTTAGCTGCGGCATGGGCGATTACGCGGTTTGATTTTCGCGGGAAAGATTTTTTAATTACGTTAATTGATTTGCCTTTTTCCGTGTCACCGGTGATTTCGGGCTTGATTTTTGTGTTGATGTTTGGCGCACAAGGCTGGCTTGGGCATTGGCTGATGGTGAATGATATAAAAATTATTTTTGCGGTACCGGGCATTGTCCTGGCAACGCTTTTTATTACCTTTCCGTTTGTGGCACGACAACTCATCCCCTTTATGCAAGAAATGGGCAGTGAGGAAGAAGAAGCCGCGTTATCCCTTGGTGCGAGTGGCTGGAAAATGTTCTTTTTCATTACACTACCCAATATTAAATGGGCGCTACTTTATGGCGTGCTGTTATGTAATGCGCGAGCGATGGGGGAGTTTGGCGCTGTATCGGTAGTGTCTGGGCATATTCGCGGTCTCACGAATACCCTGCCACTTCACGTCGAAGTGAGCTACAACGAATATGACAGCGTCAGCGCGTTTGCGGGCGCCTCCATTTTGGCGGGGCTTGCCATTATGACGCTCATTTTAAAAACGTTGCTTGAATGGAAACAGCAATCCAGTCGACAAAGCCATTAATTTTGATATTTAAGAGCAAACCATTATGAGTATTTTACTTTCGCACATTAGCAAAAATTTTGGCGATTTTTCCGCGCTGCACAATATTGATTTGGAAATTCCCGAAGGGGAATTGGTCGCATTACTGGGGCCTTCTGGCTGTGGAAAAACCACGCTTTTGCGTATTATTGCAGGTCTTGATCAAGCAGATAGCGGACACATTTTTCTCAATGGTGAAGATAAAACATCGCACCATGTCAGCGAACGTGGCATTGGGTTTGTGTTTCAGCATTATGCGCTCTTTCGACACATGACGGTATTTGATAATGTCGCGTTTGGTTTGCGCGTTAAAAAGAAGGCGCATCGCCCCAATGAAGCGATTATCGCTAAAAAAGTGCACGCCCTTTTAGAATTGGTTCAGCTTGACTGGCTCCATGATCGTTTTCCAGATCAACTCTCTGGTGGGCAGCGTCAACGAATTGCCCTTGCCCGCGCGTTAGCCGTTGAGCCTTCTGTGTTGCTACTCGATGAGCCGTTTGGGGCGCTTGACGCGAGCGTGCGCAAAGATTTACGCCAATGGCTGCGCAATTTGCATCATGAACTGAATGTAACCAGTATCTTTGTAACGCATGATCAAGAAGAAGCCATGGAGGTGGCGAGTCAAGTGGTCGTGTTAAATAAAGGCCATATTCAGCAGCAGGGATCACCAGCGGAGATTTATGATTATCCAGCGAATGTGTTTGTGTCGAAATTTATTGGTCAAACCAATGAATTCCATCTCCATCGGCATACGAGTGATTGGCTAAAACAGACGGGATTGAATATTCCAGAGGAAGGAGACAGTATCGCTCATGTGCGTCCGCACGATATTGAAATAATCAAAGCGGTCGATGAAAACTCACCCATTATCCTCAAAGATTGGCAGCATTTAGGGGCACTTATTCGTGTTGAATTAACCAAAAAATTACACGAAACCGAACCGAAAACCGTTTATGCAGAAATGCCCAATGAACAGTTTAAGCGTCTGCATTTAAATCGTGGTGACAGAGTCGAATTAAAAATTCGTCAAGCACATTGGTTTAACTGATTATGAAGTTAAGTCAGATAGAATTATTTCGTGTCCTGCAGGAAACAAACTTTAATTTGTCGCAAGCCGCAGAAAAAATGAACATTGTGCAATCGGCAGTTACTCGGCAACTGCAATTATTTGAAACTGAAATTGGATCACCCTTATTTGAACGTAAGGGGAAGAGATTAGTGGCAATGACACCACTGGGCCTTCGTATCATGGAGGAAGCGAATGCTATCAATCAGGCGAGAAATAATATTCATTCAATTGCGGCGGACTATCTTGATAGTCATCATGGGGTTTTACATATTGCCACCACGCACACACAAGCTAAATATTTTTTACCTAAACCCATTTTGCGTTTTAGAGAAAAATATCCCGGTGTGCGAATTTACATGGATGAGGCGTCACCCGAGCAACTCATTGATAAGTTACATACAGGCAAAGCGGATATCGCTATTTGCACCGAAAAAGTGGCTGATGATACGTATTTGATGGTCAAGCCGTGCTATGAATGGTTTCACTCCGCTATCATGCCCAAAGAGCATCCGCTTGCACAAGGTGATATTACTCTTGAGCGACTTGCCTCGTTTCCCATTTTAACCTATAGCTTGGGCTTTACAGGACGCTCAAATATTGAAATGGCTTTTAAAAATTCAACGACTGCACTCGATATTGTTTTATCT
>CAINHP010000270.1 GCA_903848905.1 uncultured Pseudomonadota bacterium | reverse complement strand
TTTGATATTCACGGTGGCGGCATGGATTTGCAATTCCCTCATCATGAAAATGAAATTGCGCAATCAGAAGGCGCAACGGGTGAGAAATTCGTCAATCTTTGGATGCACAACGGTTTTGTGCGCATTAACGAAGAAAAAATGTCTAAATCACTGGGCAATTTTTTCACTGTGCGCGAAGTATTAAAAGAATATCGCCCTGAAATTATTCGATTCTTCATTTTATCAAGCCACTATCGCAGTCCGCTCAATTATTCTGATGAATCATTAAACGATGCAGCGTCTGGTTTAACACGCCTTTATACCGCGCTACGCGACGTAGAAATCATTCAAACAGCTATCGAAGATGAATACAAACAACGCTTTGAGCAAGCAATGAATGATGATTTCAATACGCCCGTTGCCTTGTCTGTTTTATTTGACCTCGCGCGTGACCTTAACAAAACAAAGTCACCTGCATTGGCCACCACATTAAAATATCTAGCCAGTTTTCTTGGATTGTTGCAAGAAAATCCCGATAGTTTTTTGCAAGGTGAATCGGACGGTGACACGGCTATTGAAACGCAAATCCAAGCGCGAATTGACGCTAAATCAGCTAAAAACTGGGCATTAGCGGATCACATTCGAGATGAGCTCAAAGCGCATAACATCATTTTAGAAGATTCGCCTGACGGCAGTACACGCTGGCGCAGAGAATAACAACTCATGCCTACGCCTTTTACGTATTCATCAACCAATTCAGATTGAAAAGAAGCATAAAAGGCAAAAGGTTATACCACTCCTGCTTTATTCATTATTTTTATCACATCAATTATCACTACCTAAGGAAAATATATTAGGTGATATTTTCAAATCTAAAAATCTTCATTATTACAATAGTTTATGACCGCTATTTTAAGAGCATAGCGCTAAACAACATTTCATAATATCGATACAACGCATTTTGTAAACGCATAAAATCTATAAAATACCGGCAGTCATTGACTCATAATTAATGATTCAGAACTTTTTTTGCGATAATTTTACATTTACCCATTTATTATGTCGTCATTTTTAACATTACCTTTACCGATAGAAATATCGAAATAACGAAATTTTCCACCCATAAAAACGTTAGCATTTTGAGGTTCATTGCTATTCAACAGCAGTAGTAAGTATGAAAGACTCGTTTTTAAATAAATTGATGGCAACTATTTTCTCTATAAAAATGATAACAAAAAGCAACTCCATAATCTGATATCATCATTTTTTATTGGTTAACTATAAAAGCTTATCCCTCAAATGAGTGATGACATAGCCATTTTCAATCACTAGAGTGCTTTATGTGCTTTTAAGATTAAGGCTTGAAACTGCTCCATCATGTTAGCGAGAATAGACAATGAAACGTATCACGATGCTTTGCTTATTAATCTTTTTTAACGCGAAACCGGCCAATGCCGAATACTTCGCACACGGGGATATTTATGGTTATGCCTATGATATGTTAGGGAACATAGCGCCTCGGTTTGGAAAACTAGTTGCTCATAAGGTGTTTGCTCTAAAACATGAAGATGGCAAAATATTTAACAAAATTAGGCGCGTTTATCAAAACTCAGAAATTCAACTTACCCCCCAAAATGAATGTATTTTTCGCCCTCAAGCTGACCACCCCGTTTTTTTAGGGAAGAAGGAGGATGGTAGCTACGACGAACTCAAAATCAACTACATCAAATTTGCATGTATTAAGCATTAATTATCAACCGCTCTCGCAGATTCATTTGCACAATTATGTAAATCAAATGAATTGAAACTGGTATAATTTTGACGATAGCTTTATTTTTTTATTACAATACAATATTTAAGTTATTGTTATTTTTCCGTGCAAAAGGAGAGCCAAATGAATAATAAAGATCGATCAAATTTGAAAGCCTTGCTATTTTTAGGTATTTTATTTTTAGTGAGTTTACCCACTATCTCAAACGCAGATACCTG
This sequence comes from uncultured Pseudomonadota bacterium, assembly GCA_903848905.1. Classification (GTDB taxonomy): domain Bacteria; phylum Pseudomonadota; class Gammaproteobacteria; order Methylococcales; family Methylomonadaceae; genus UBA10906. Next base: position 8,719 of record CAINHP010000270.1, on the reverse strand, counting down.
TGGTGCAATTAGACAACGTTATTGGGACTGTGTTCGTTCCTCTATGAATAATGGCACATGCGAATCTAACGTCACCATTCCAACAGAATGTTTAATGGGCGCAGAATCGAGTTCTTCCTCCAAAAGTAAAGCTGGGGAAACCAACTCAAGCCCAGAAGAAAAGAAATACAAACGCGGATTATTTGGCACCAAAAAAGAAATTATCGATACCACACCTATTGGCTATCAAGATCAACAAGAAAATGCGCCACCGCCAAAATTAATCCGAACCGTAAATATCAAGCCCAGTGGCAAAAACTTCCTAGAAAGCGAAGAAGACGTTAATGCCTATTTAGCAAAAGTTAAAGCTGATTTAATGGTCGTCATAAAAGAAGGACGCAAAGTTCGCTTACAATTCCAATAAATTCTTTTCATTTTTGCGCCTAGTAAATAGCTAGGCGCATTCAAATTATAAAGTACACCTATGCCCGTGCTGCGAATTGATCATTATAACCTTCGCGCAAATAGCGAATTACTTGAAATACTTCGCCATTTTTATTGCGATATAGTTGGCCTTGAAATGGGAGTACGCCCTCCCCTAAAAAGTATTGGATATTGGCTATACGCGGGAGAAAAAGATGTGCTTCACCTCTCGCAAACAGCACCAGATGAAATTCGTGAAAGCCATGTATTAACCACTTTTGATCATATTGCTTTTTCATGTGATGATTTTAAAAGCATTGAATCGCGCTTAATTACTAAGGGAATTACCTATAAACAATCAGAAGTTCCAAGCACGGGGCAAATTCAACTTTTTTTCAATGACCCCGCCGGCAATCGAATTGAATTAAATTTTGCACCTCCAAAAACTTAATTCAAATTCACTGCAAACACACCATACTACTTTTGAATAGAATACTGACTCGCTAGTTGATTAACACGTAATTTCAAATCTTTAGCTGTTTTGAAATGAATCACATGTCTTTTAGCTATTTGCACTGACTCACCGGTTTTAGGATTTCGTCCAATTTGGGCCTCTCGACATCGCAGTGAAAATGTCCCAAAACCTCGTATTTCAATATTCTCCCCCTGCGCTAATCCATCCGTCATTTGTTTAAGAATCTGATTTACAGCAATTTCAACCAAACTATTAGATAAATTAGTCTTCCGCTTTGATATAGCAGAAATAAGTTCTGATTTGATCATGGTACTAAAACTCGCTTCTAAATTTGTCAATTAACGTCATCTCTATCCATTGCGTATTCAGAAATACCAATGAAATAATGCGTTTAGCTCTAATATGTAATAATTTCCAAGTAGCACACTTCAGAATACATATAGCCTCTAACGCTATTAACCTCAGTATAAATAAATCGTTTACTTTACTCATCATCCATATGGGTGATTTCAAGATAAAAATCTTAATTAAATTTAAAAAAATGGCGTATTGCTTGAAAAACTGGCTTCGTTAACTATCCATTACAGAGAGCTTACAAATTATTTATGGTAATAGCTTGTTTCAAATGATTGCTGTAGTGATTTTTAAATATTAGTTAGGTATGATGTTGCTATCTAAAACATGAAATTTTTTTAATGAATACATACACCATTCGTCCCTTAGAAAACTCCACGTTAGCCATAGCTGATGCAGTTAATTTATTGTGTTCAAATTGCCCCAATGAATCAGAACGATACGAACAAAATCGATTATTTTCTGAAATAGATATGGTACAAACCCCTCCTTTCTATAAAGTTTTTTTTGGGGCCTATGACAATGCTGATGGCAAGCTTATTGGTGTTGGAGGAATCAAATCAGCGGATTGGGCGTCCGATACCTGTATCCTCTATATGATGGCAGTAGCCGAAGCGCATCGCAGCAAAGGGATAGGCTCTGGCCTTGAAGCGGCTCGAATTCAATGGATGAGGGACCTATTTCCACATGGCAGATGTCTTGTCAGCACCAAACACAAAAAACGTTTTGAACGCTGGCACTTCAAAATTGTCAGTGAAGTGAATGACAGATACTTAATGATTTTAGAATTTTAGGGTATTTATCTTTTTTTGATTACGTTGTAATCTGCACATTTAATGTAAAGACTCTATAATTGACCTAATTTAAGAAACTCATTAGTACTAAATCACAGGGACTTCCTCGTTTATGATTCTTAGAAGATTAGCTCAAGTCAGTTTGACACTTTGTCTTTGTGGTGTTTTGCCATGCATTGCAAGTGATGAGAAACGTGAAGCCGCCATCGCACTTGATATTCAAAAAACAGTCAACATCGGCAAAGCCATTTGGCTACAAACGCCCGAAAAAAAATTTTTAAGTTTATACCTTAATTCCGCCTCACCAGAGCATCAAAGCTTTGTTATTCTTTTGCATGATATGGGTGGCAATCCCAATCAAGAATTAGTCGTAGAAAAACTACGTCATTTTTTACCCAATCATCGTTGGGCTTCCCTTTCACTTCAAATGCCACTGCGCGAACCAAGTGCATCAGCTGATGATTATTACGATTTATTTCCCGAAGCTAAGCAGCGACTCATTGCCGCTATTAAGTTTGCCCAATCTGAACATGCCGACAAAATAGTTATTGCGGGTTATGGCTTAGGGGCTTTAATGACAACGTATGCTCTTGAGGATAAATCTATTCATGTTGACGGACTCATACTTATCAGTTTACCTGTAACTGAAAACATTGACCCCCTGCCCTTTATCTCACAATTTAACTTACCCCTACTTGATATCTATGCCGAATTAGATTTCCCTGAAGTGGTTCGTAGTGCAGGTGCTCGTCAATTAGCAGGAAAGAAAAACAGTCATTACCGACAGGTCAAAATTGAAAATGAAGGACACCCATATTCAAATGATAATGATCGTCTACTGAAACTTATTTATGGTTGGGTAAACAGAATCGTTGCAAACGATAGCCTCGCTGGCCCCCCTAGACCTAAAGGAGATTTAGTCTTCAAAGGCGCGCAAGGTATTCCCGGCGCACCCGGCCTTAAAGGCAATCGAGGTGAAACAGGCATAGCTGGCGACCCAGGCATTGAAGGTATTCAAGGCCTCAAGGGAGATTTAGGACTCCAAGGATTGCAAGGGGAGCAAGGAGCTCAAGGCACAAAAGGTGAAACAGGTATCGCTGGTATTAAAGGTGATCCAGGTTCTATCGGCGATCGAGGTCTTAAAGGAGATCAAGGTCTTCAAGGAGCTTTGGGCGATAAAGGAACGAAAGGGGATACTGGTATTAAAGGGGATGCCGGTATTAAAGGCAATAAAGGTCCTCAAGGATCTAAAGGCGATGCCGGACCTAAAGGTGAGAAAGGAATTGCAGGGAATGATGGCATTAAAGGGGATATTGGTCTTAAAGGAGATGCCGGACCTAAAGGTGATCCAGGCGCAAAAGGCGAGCAAGGTATTAAAGGAGATGAGGGACCTAAAGGCGATATTGGCCCTAAAGGCGATCAAGGTATCAAAGGTGATAGCGGACCTAAAGGTGATAGCGGACCCAAAGGCGAGCAAGGCATCAAAGGCGAAATTGGACCTAAGGGCAATATCGGCCCCAAAGGCGATACGGGGCCTAAAGGTGACAGAGGACCAGCATCAAATTAGCTAGCACCAAACCTAAAACATAAAAACAAATCTAATTTTAGAATTGACGATGCTGCCAATCTGTATTGCAGCACGTTAATTCAATTTTCAGTTCAAATAAAAAAAGCCCTCACTGCATAGGAGACAATGAGAGCTGAGAGATCAAACCAACTATAAAAACACAACAAAAAACCTTTTCATCTATAGTATCTCTAAATTCTTAAACCAGCTCAATACGTCAAATGACTTATATGCAAATAAAAAAACGCATTCACTTACACAAATATCAACATTTATTCCACCTATCTTCTGCAAATTAATCCTTATGCACGGCTAATCACCGCACATAGTTTTAGAATGCTAATATCGAGCAATTTATTGATACCGAGTCGTTATTTATCGCGACATTTGATTTATTTGAGTTCATAATTAAAACGCTTTTCAACCCAATAAAACAATAAAAAAGGTAGCGTTATGAAACACTCTAAACACATTGGATTTTTGATTTTAATGGCTATTAGTTCAAACTTATGGGCGTATGGCAGTAGCAGTAGCTCAAGTGCCTGCGCCAAACCTAAATTTACAGATTTCACACCCGCCGAACATAGTGAAGTAGCTGCTGGATCCGATTTTTCCTTTATAGCCTCTGAAAATACAACAAGTAATTCAATCGTAGTGACGGTAAAAGACTTAGCAACAACCCTAAAAATTACGCCTGAAAATAACGGAACATTTAAAGTCAGCGGTAAATTGCCTTCCCCACTAAAAGATGTTTATGCAAGGATTGCCATTTCAGCTCAATCTAATAGTAGTTGTTTAGGCGATGCTGGCTGGCTAATTCATATTAACCAGTAATAAAATCAACAATACGATTTAGTTCATGTTTTCTTGATTCAAATCAATGTGACGGTTATTTACTTATGACACAATGAGTCAGCCTTAAAAAAAGGTCAACACTTGTAAGTTTGAGACTGGATTTTAATTGGTTTCAACTGCATAACACACAAAACTATTGATAGGAAAATTATGAAAACTTTAAGCCAAATCGTATTATTTGTTATGACAGTTGCTGCGTTGACAGCGTGTGGGGAGTCAGGTAAAGGACCTAGCAAACCGGGCGTTACCAGTTCATCAGCAAGTTCTGTGAACTAAAAAACGCCTTAACTTATTTACACGGGTAGCAACTTTGCCCGTGTATGATTTTGTAGCTACTTTTTTAGCAGAGAGAATGCATTTCGCATTTTATTGACTCGGGAACAATGATAGATTGTAATAAATTGAGATCAAGAATATGAATGGCGCGTTGCTGTACCGTAATAATTTTATCTCTGCTGAGCGCGGTGAGTTGACGACTGATGCTTTCATTGCTAAGACCTAAAAAATTACCAATATCTTGACGGCGCATACTTAAATTAAACGTAGTATTAGAATACCCTAACGATGCATATCGCCTAGAAAGCATTAACAAAAACATGGCCATTTTAGCTTTGGCCGATGTATTTCCTAAAATAGTTAATTGCTGATGTATATCACCTATTTCTTTACTTAAAATTCGATTTAGCTGATGTTGCAGGCTGGGTATCTGAATGCAAAGTTCATTTAATCGTGATAATGGCAACTCACAAACTGAACTTGTTTCAAGTGCAGTCACATGATAGCCAAACTTTCCTTCAAAAAGTGCATCAAGCCCCATTATTTCACTGGGCAGATAAAATCCCATTGTTTGTTCAACACCTTGTTCATTGGTGATAAATCGACGAAAAGACCCCGATTTCACTGCAAACAAGCTCAGGCATTTATCATTTTTGGCATACAGGATTTCCCCTGTTTGCAATAAACGGTTTTTTCTAATAATAATTTCTAATGTTTCAATTTCGCTAATATCAAGTCCATGAGGTAAACATAAATCCGATAATCTACAATCTAAACAGGTTGTAGTGATTGTATTTATCATAAGAATAGCCTTTATACATGTCGGAACTGAGATTTTACACTAACTTGATCTGCACTCGGGATAAGAATTGAGTAAATGCAAATGAAAGCGTTTATCATCAAGTCAAGCAATTATAAATTAGCAAAAAAACGAGAATACTAACGGTTTTGCATCCAGATTAAATCGTGTAGTTTAAACGAATGTTTTTCGTCATTAAAATATCCGTGAGTTGATAAGCACAAACGCCATAAATTGCTCAATATTATCATTCCGATGATATGTGCAGTGATTCATGACGGAGTGTGACTGGTGAGTTAATTTAATGGCATCCCCACTTAAATTGAGGCGGGGATGTTTTTTATATTAATGTTTTACGCACGCGCAAATAATTCACGCATTTTCTGTCCTGGATGCTCCACACGCATAAACGCTTCACCCACTAAAAATGTGTAAACGTCATTTGATAACATCAATTCCACATTTTCACGCGTATGAATACCGCTTTCGGTAATGACCAATCGATCACTTGGAATGGACTCTTTTAAATCCAGTGTCATTTGCAAATTGGTTTCAAAAGTACGCAAATTGCGATTGTTAATACCAATCAACTTGGTATCGAGCGTTAAAGCACGAGTTAACTCTTCAGCGCTATGCACTTCAACCAAAACATCCATGCCAAGTTGCGTGGCTAAATTCGCCAATTCATGCAATTTTGCATCATCAAGCGCTGCCACAATCAATAAAATACAATCAGCACCCAATGAGCGCGATTCATAGATTTGATAAGTATCAATCATGAAATCTTTACGCAATACAGGCAATGGCACACGGTCATGAACCATTTGCAAATACGCTTCAGAACCCTGAAAAAACGTTTTATCTGTTAAAATAGAAAGGCAAGTTGCACCGTTCATCGCGTAATCTTGCCCAATATTGACCGGTTGAAAATCTTCACGAATGACGCCCTGACTTGGTGAGGCTTTTTTGATTTCGGCAATAATAGCTGGTTGTTTATCAATGACTTTGCGTTGCAACGCAGCATAAAAACCACGCGGTTTTTCAACGCCTGTGGCAATATCTTGGAGAAGTTCAATAGGCGTTTGAGCGCGACGACGCGCCACTTCTTCTTCTTTTTTTGCGAGGATGGTTTGTAAAATATCTGCAGGAGTTGTGCTCATAAATAAATTTTTAAACAATAAATTTTAAGAAAGTGTTATTTTAACAGTATTGCGCCCAAAGCACGCTTTAGGTTTAAATGAACTGTCCTTTTATATTCTCTACTACGCAAAATTTCATGACCAAAATCTCGTTTTTCATTTTATGTTTACCGATGTATTTACTGAGTGCATGCAGTCTATTTATGCCACGCGACGCGGTAACTCCAATAAATACGGAAAATTTATGTGCAGTATTTAAAGAAAAAACGCAGTGGTATCAAGCCAGTGTGAATGCGTATAAAAAATGGGGTGTCCCTGTGCCAGTTCAAATGGCCATTATGCACCAAGAGTCGCATTTTGTTTCAGATGCGCAGCCACCAAGTGGGACATTATTAGGGTTTATTCCATGGTTTAGTGCAAGCAGTGCTTATGGTTATCCACAATCGAAAGATGAAACATGGCGTGATTATCAGCATAAAACAGGAAATACGTTTGCGCAACGCGATAATTTTTCTGATGCGTGTGATTTTGTGGGATGGTACTCAAATACCAGTTACAAAAAATTAGGTATTCCCAAAACGGATGCTAAAAATCTCTATTTAGCGTACCACGAAGGTCACAGCGGTTTTCAGAATAAAAGTTATCTTCAAAAACCGTGGCTGGTAGGTGTGTCAGGTAAAGTGGCGCAACGCGCTGAGCTTTTCAAACAACAACTCACCAATTGCAACATAAATAACGCATCAGAATAGTTACGAATGTCCTATCATTGGTACATTATTCCATCACGGCATTTTACTATTTTAATGAGATGCGTCTATGGCTTGGCGTTACTGGCTTGTTTTATGAATGCACTGACGTTCTTCACGCAAAGTATTCTTGCTTTATTTATCATTTTTCATGGCTGGCGCTATTTTAAATCACAAGCAGCATGGCAACTTTTTTATAATGACGAAGACAACTGGCAAATGAGGACTGTCGACACTCAAAACACCATTGAGATTTTGCCTTCAACCGTGATTACAAGACAGATTATTTTTTTGCATTATCAATTAAATGGAATCAAGTTTTATCGAATGATAATAAAAGATGCACTTGTTTCTGATTTAAACAATTATCGACAACTTATTGTTGCACTCAAAACCTGCAACTAACTAAACTATCATGACAACACTAACATTAAGCGACATCTTTATTTATCCTGTTAAATCACTGGGCGGCTTTCGAGTTAAAAAATGGGAAGTCGTCAGCACAGGGCTAAAATATGATCGACAGTGGATGTTAATTGATGAAAATAGACAATTTCTCAGCCAGCGAAAATTAGCCGAAATGGCGTTGATTCAAACGCAAATCACACATAATCAGTTAATTATCTCCGCACCTCTGCAAGAGGATTTAATTCTCTCGCTCACACCAGAGCTGGGCGAAGTGTTGCAAAGTACTATTTGGGGCGATTCTTGCTCGGCGCATCATATTTCAAAAACAGCCGATGCATGGTTTAGACGCTTTTTGAAAATACCTTGTCATTTAGTTTATCTTCCAACGCAAACAAAGCGTGGTGTTGATTTAATGTATGCACAAGATAATGATCAGGTGAGTTTTTCAGATGGTTTTCCCTTTTTAATTGCCTCTAAAAATTCATTAAACCATTTAAATCAATCACTACAAACGCCAATTGAAATGGTGCGTTTTCGTCCAAATTTAGTCATTGATGGATGTGGGGCGTACGACGAGGATACGTGGCGTGAAATATCGATTGGAAACATTGATTTTAGGTTACCAAAGCCATGCTCACGTTGCGCTATTCCAGGCATAAACCCACAAACAGCGCAGCATGAAAAAGAACCACTCACCGCATTAAGCCAACTGCGAAAATGGCAAAATAAACCGTATTTTGGTCAAAATGCACTGCATAATCAATCCGGTGAATTAAACGTAGGCGATAAAATAACGGTGAATCTTATTGGCGATAAACAGCCACCAATTTCTTGATTAAACGTTCACATTATATTTTTGAATAAACGTCAATGTACTGCTCTGCACTGCTTTTCCATGAAAAAT
>CAINHP010000269.1 GCA_903848905.1 uncultured Pseudomonadota bacterium | reverse complement strand
TGGAATATATCCACATAATTGGGCTTATATGTTTGAAGTTGGTACAAATTTAAACGATGATTTTGGTGAATAATGACGACAATTGAATTGTCGGGCACGAAAAGCATGTGCCCGACCTTGTATGATCAAAATTAATAAATTACTAAAAGATCAAGTAAGCTTTAACCGTTTATTGGGAGGCCGTCCCGACCTTAGGACTGGTTATTAATATAATCAGAGCCTGTTTTGTAGATTGGCCCCCGCCCTATTCACCCATACCGTGGAGTATCCGAGGCTTAGAGCCTGTATACGCAAGGAAGGTAGGTGCATGTGCAGGGTCGGGAACCAGTAAATAGTCTACTTTCTTTATCCTTTATTAACAAAATAATATGATGAATATCCAACTTAAAACAAATGACGTACAAGTTAATTCTATCCATCAAGCCGGTATTGATGTTAGTGCAGAGGAGTTGGTTATGGTTATTCGTAAAAATGGCAAACTATTCAATCCCCAAACATTCACCAATACACGGGCTGATCGCGCTCGTTTAGTGATGAAACTGGTTAAGCTACCAGGCGTCATCGTCTGTATGGAGGCTACGGGCGTTTATCATTTCGATTTAGCTGTCGCTCTGCATGATGCCGGTGTATTGGTTATGGTCATTAATCCAAAGTCGTCTCATAACTTTGCCAAAGTATTAATGAAAAACAGCAAAACAGATGCGGTTGATGCTAATACGTTGGCTGAATACGCGGCCCGCATGGACTTCGTTGCTTGGACTCGGCCTAGCGATGAGACTATTGCTGTACGCTGTTTTTCTCGCCGAATTACGGCCTTAACCACTCAGAAAGCGGCTGCTAAAAATCATCTACATGCGCTAACCGCGACTCAAGAAACACCCAAAGCGGTCTTGCGTGATGCGAAATTAGCGATTACTCAATTACAAAAACGTATCGATCGCTTAACAACAGAGGCGCTACTTTTGATCGGCAAACACCCTAAGCTCGAACGGTCACTGACGTTATTGATCAGCATCAAAGGTATTGCCGAAACCAGTGCTATTTCGCTTATGGGCGAGTTGTTATTATTGCCACCTGATCTTACTCATCGAGAATGGGTTAAGTTTGCAGGGCTAGACCCCAAAGCGTTTGATTCTGGCAAAAGCGTTCATAAGAAGTCGCGTATATCTAAAGCTGGCAATCGAAACATTCGTGCAGCCCTTTATATGCCAGCTTTAAGTGCCAAACAACACGACCCCCATGTAAGGGCTTATTTCCAACATCTTGTGGCTAATGGCAAAAAACCGTTACAGGCTGTCTGTGCAATCATGAGAAAATTAATTCACGCTATTCACGGTATGTTGAAAAATGACGAACCTTTCGATAATACGCGTTTCTATAAAATTCCGGTCTCGGCCGTATAGTGAAAAATGAACGTAAATACCTTTGACTTTGAACAGAGTATCTACAGTTATTTAGCCTTCAGCTGTTGTAGGGTCAATGATGGTTTTAATTTCAGAAATACGATTTGCAGGGAACCCACCTTGTTCTGCATGAGTTTTAATGGTTTCAGCATCAGGTGCGATATATACACAGTAAACTTTGTCATCCGTTACATAGCTTTCTAGCCATTGGATCTTTGGACCTAACTCATTAAGGACGCTGCAAGATTTTTGTGAGATGCCTTGTAAGTCCTGTGTACTTAAAGAACCTGCGCCTGGGATTTCACGTTCGATAATATATTTTGGCATAATGATCTTCCTAGATTGTAAAAAGCAAAAGGTTGTTTTGAGGGTTTATGGTAGCATCCGCTTTTAAAGAGATCACTTAATTATTTTGGCTGTCAACTAAAGGCTGGACAGTTTAGCTTAACCGTTCACTTTTAGACGGGGCCCTCCTAAGCACAGGAAAAGGGCTCAGGATGGAAGGTTAAGCCTAGTTCCAAATAAGGCACTGCCGACTCGGACAATAGTTGAACCTTCTGCAATGGCGGCGATTAAATCTCCACTCATGCCAAAAGACAAGGTATCTAGTTCGAAATGATCAAGTTTGCTAATGGCTTGATATAGGGTTTTATAAGGTTGACGTTGTCGTTCAAAATCATCTTCGGGTGCTGGAATGGTCATAACGCCACGAAGTTTTATGTTAGGCAATGCAGAAACTTGCTCACAAAGTTGTGGTAATTCGTTAAGGTTAATGCCTGACTTGCTTAGTTCATTGCT
>CAINHP010000268.1 GCA_903848905.1 uncultured Pseudomonadota bacterium | reverse complement strand
CTCTGAAGTATATCTTTTTGTATAAGCTCTCATCTCAATTCTCAAATATTATTTAATAAAAATATTTGAGGCGACAACTATCCTGATTCAGGGGGATAGTCGCAAGTTGATGTAATTCAATTCACGCTAATATACTATTTCGAGGATACAAAAATGGATTATCAACTGACTGCGACGCCCAAAGATAAACCCTACAATGAAATTCAAAATTATGCTGCCTTTGCGGCTATAAAAAGTGACGGCTCTGTTGTTGCTTGGGGAAATTCGGATTTTGGTGGAACTGCGCCTAATATGACTAATGTAAAACAGATTTTTTCAACAGGATATGCTTTTGCTGCATTGAAAAATGATGGTTTGGTGGTTTCTTGGGGGACAGATGGTAATGGAAATGATATTAATAATACAATTAGTAACATCAAAACAATTTCATCCACAGAAAGTGCTTTCGCGGCGTTAACAAATGATGGCAAGGTGATTGCTTGGGGAAATTCAACTAACGGTGGGCAAAATGATAACAATAGTAGCTTATTCGATTCTTTAATTAATGTTAAAGAAATTTATTCAAATAGTTATGCGTTTACTGCAATAAAAAATGATTCGGTTGTTTATTGGGGGGCAGAGGGAAATAGTGTGGGCATGAGTGGTACTCTCGATATTTCTGTAAACATAGGCAAACCTCATATTCTAGCAACAACAAACAACACGTTTGCCGCTATACAAACAGATGGATCGGTAGTTGAATGGGGAGGGGCTTTTGACCCTGTACCTAGTTACATTTCAAATTCCTCAGATAAAGATTTTGTTGCTGTTAAAGAAATTTATGCAACAGAAGACACATTTGCCGTGATAAGAGTAGATGGAAGTGTTGCTACATGGGGCGATACCGATACCCTTGATCCTGAGGCACAAGAACTAAATGGAACGAATGACGTTTTAAAAATATACGCTAATAGTACATCGTTTGCCGCATTAAGAGCAGATCATTCAGTCGTTAGATGGGGCGGTTATAGTGCAGGGCTTGATGTCATAGAAAATATTTCACAAATTTTTTCATCATCTACCTCGTTTGCAGCAATATCAGATGATGGTTCTGTGGTCACATGGGGTGACATGTATGCTGGAGGTAATTCTAAAGTATATAAATATGACGGGAATATTCCAGTCTATGGCGATAATAGATTTTCTCCGATCATTCTTAAAGATGTCACAAATGATTTACGGAATGTTAAAACCATTTTTTCAAATAACGGTGCTTTTGCCGCGTTAACAAACGATGGATCAGTTATTACTTGGGGTAAAAGTTCTTACGGTGGTGATAGTTCTTCAGTAGCCACACAGCTCATTAATGTTAAAAATATATTTACAACAAATGGAGGGGCATTTGCGGCATTGAGGGAGGGAGGTTCAGTGGTAACGTGGGGAGATTTTTCAGATATATCTTCTCAATTAGACATAGTCAGTATTGCCAATGCGACGACGGATGATAATTATGTCGTATTAGCTCCTCTTCCTTCTCCACTACCACCTCAACCTGTTGTTATCAAAAATTATACGCCAACTGAGAGTGTTTCCATTACTGGAACACCACCACCTCAACCTGTTGTTATCGCAAATTATGCGCCAACTGGTAGTGTTTCCATTACTGGAACGCCATCACAAGGCCAAGTGTTGACGGCGTCAAATAACTTAGCGGATGCGAATGGTATGGGTGCCGTTAGTTATCAATGGTTCAATAATAGTGGCGCGATTCAAAATGCAACGCAAACTTCCTTCACGCTAACGCAAGCGGATGTGGGGAAAACATTTTCGGTGACAGCGAGTTATACGGACTATGAAGGTTTTTCAGCAAGTGTGGCAAGTTCATCGACAACAGTTGTTGCGAATGTCAATGACCTGCCAACGGGGGCAGTTGTCATCAAGGGTACACCGACGCAAGGTCAAGTACTCACGGCGTCAAATACCTTAGCTGATATTGATGGACTAGGCGCGATAACGTATCAATGGCAAAATGGTGGCAAAGATATCGCGGGTGCAACACAATCCACTTACGTTTTAATCCAAAACGATGTTGATAAAACGATCAGTGTTAAAGCGAGTTATAGTGATAAGTTTGGTGCGACTGAAAGTGTTGGCAGTGCAGCAACCGCAAAAATTGTCGATGTGAATGATAAGCCATCGGGGCGTGTTTCAATTTCTGGTACGCCTGCACAAAATCATACATTAACTGCGTCAAATGATTTATCTGATTTAGATGGAATAGGTCCGTTAAGTTATCAATGGTTAAGAAATAACATTGCTATTTCAAATGCAACCCAAGCAACGTATGCACTCACTCAAATTGATGTCGGCAAGGTAATGACCGTTAAAGCAAGTTATACCGATGGACTCGGGAATCCAGAAAGTGTGATTGGGGGTTTTTTCTCACCAGGATTGGATCCACTTACCATCGCAAATGAAAATGATTCACCAAATGGAGATGTTTCCATTACTGGTATGGCGAAAAAAGGGCATGTTTTAAGCGCATCCAACACGCTAACCGATATTGATGGATTAGGGGGAATTCATTATCAATGGCTAAACGAAGGCAATGTCATTGCCAATGCAAATCAAGCGAGTTATGAATTAACGCAAGCAGATGTGGGTAAAAATATCCGTGTCAAAGCCAGTTATACGGATTTACAAAAAACGAATGAAAGTATGACGAGTGCAGCAATGCTAATTTCAGCCAATAAAGAAACAACAGGCGCGATAACTCTCAAAGGCTCGCCTGTGTGGGGCACCACACTGTCTGCGTCAAGCACGCTCAAAGATGGGGATGGCTTGGGGAAATTGAGTTACTCATGGCAAAACGCGACAGGAGAGTTATCGACATCGCCCAGTTATAGATTAGGTGAGGATGATATTGATACAAAAGTCTGGTTAACTGTTCACTATACGGACAGAAAAGGAAATATTGAGGAAGTTGAAAGTGAGCCTGTTGACGTGACGATTAGCAAAAAATCGTCAGCCTATAACGATATACTCGAAGGTACAGCGGCAGCGGATAAATTGTCGGGCTTTGGCGGTAATGATACGTTGGTTGGCGGTGTTGGCTCGGATAAATTAACGGGCGGCAAAGGTTCGGATGTGTTTAAATTCACTTCTTCAGATTTCTATACGAAGAGTAGTAATGGTAGTTTAGTTTTTAATCAATCAGTAGACACTGTGACGGATTTTAATTTGAAGGAACACGATGTACTTGATTTTGGAGATTTGGGTGCATTGGGCTTTTATTCCACACTCAAAGATGCACAAGACGATTTAGCGTCACTGTTCTACGTTAAAGGTTTAGGTAAAATTTACCTTAATACAAATAATGCAGATGGATTTATGCCAACGGTGATTGTTGTCTTAACAGGTAAACCTGCTGTGAATACTGATTTGACTGATTGGAATTACCCAGCGGTTTAATTTGTCATGACAGGAGATGCTTTTGTCGCGTAAATCCTGTAAATTGCCAAAATGAATGATATTTTACTGACCACCTTTGAGTGGATAAAAAACGATTGGGATAGTAATCGATTTCGCTTCTGTGTTGAACTGTTAGCTTGGGCAATTTCGATTGGTTGCAGTTTAACGATGGCGATTACGGTTCCTAGTCCCCCGTTGTTAATTTTATATCCTGTATGGATTGCGGGATGTGCTATGTATGCGTGGGCGTCTTATAGTCGCCAGTCATTTGGTATGCTGGCGAATTATATTTTACTTGTGAGTATTGATACTGTAGGGCTGATAAGAATGCTTTAAAGGCTCAGAGATAGCATTCCTCGTAGCAATATTTCATTATACTGCTTGGATAGCGCCTTCGTAGAATGGTAGAAATTGGATTTTCACTTAATTTTTCTTCATCATATGTATGATTGTTATAGCAGTATTCAAATAATGTTTCTTTTTGTATAGTTTTTTCTTCTTCTACTTCGTTTGCTACTTGCTCTGTATTTCCAGATTTTTGAATAGGTTCTGCTTCAAAATGAAAAGTTGAAATTTCTTCAATGACATTTATTTCAGGTACGTCGTCTAAAATTGGATTTTCGACTATTTCCTCGGTGACTTCATCTTCGAACAAACTGAAAAAAATTGGCGATTTGTGTGCTGTTTTTTTGTTTTTTAACAGATAAAGAAGTGCAAAACCAAAAATTAACACACCTATAAATTCTGCGATGTAGATAAAGCTATTTTTGATCCAGTGCTCAATTTTGTGATAGGTTGACAAACTAAAAAGAGATTTTTCAGGTTTTTCAATGGATGATGCTGTTTTTTCAGGTGAGATAAGAATAGAAAGACGTGATTGATTGAGAATTTGATTAAGCATTTCTTCTCGTGATAAACCAGGTGATATCAATTCTATTGAATTAATGGTAACTGGCGGGGTGTCTAGTGCATTCGAGTTTTGATTATTTTCATATTTCGTCGCGCCTTCAGTTGAATTAAACATGGTTTTCACCAATGACTTCGCGATGTTATCTCCCTGACCTGCAGCTAATTGATACCATTTAAGTGCTTCTTGGGAGTCTTGTTCAACACCTTGTCCTCTGTCATACATTGTCCCAACGGATAATTGAGCATCAACATTACCTGCTTGTGCTAGCGGTAGGAAAATAGAAAAAGCTTGTTGATAACTGTTATTTTGATATGCATCAACGCCTTCTTCAAAACGTGTGTCTGTTGCATGAGAGATAGATGATAAAAAAAAAAGGCAAAAAACATTAAATAACGCATAAAACAATCTCAATCAATGATGATAAATTAGAGTCAACCTATTTATAAATGCATGGTTTTTTATAAAAAAAGGCGCTATTCGTGTGAATAGTTCGCAATTTTTTTAATCCCATAGAGTTTCTAATAGGCAACTTTATTATTCATGATTCGATAGTTATAGTCGCACGATAAAACGCAACAGGAATGCATTTATCAAAATAACGAAATTGGATTTTTTAACGCAATCTCAATGCATAGCATGAGAATAACGGACAGAAGAAAAAGATAGGAAATGAAATGAAAAAGGGAATGATGGATTTTATTTAAACGATTGAAGTGTGAGAGCTAAACCTTGTAGAACAAGTTCTGATTCAATTGTACAAGGATAATTTAGATGCATGGCAATAAGTGGTGCGTCGCCGCCGGTGAGGAGTAAGGTCGTGTTCTTGGGTTGCTTTGCCATAATGTGTTCAATTAAACCGCAAGCCGCAAATAAAGTGCCGCTATAAATAGCTGCGTTTGTTTCTTTTGCAAGTCCAATAGGGTGCGTCTGCGTTGAGAAGGGTAAATCCGCAGTATGGCAGGCGAGCGCATGTTGCATAAGATTTAACCCAGCGCATATCAATCCGCCTTCATGCTGACCTTTGGTGTCTAAAATATCGACGGTAACAGCTGTGCCGCAATCGACAATGCAAGTGTGTGTTAGCGTTTTTTGGCGAGCAGCAATTAAGGCTAGCCAACGATCAACACCTAATTTTTCAGGGTGCAAATAACCATTTTGAACATCAAAAGCGTGAGCTTGCGTTTGTGCGTGGAAACGTAAAACGGTATTCCCCCATAAGTCATCGATCACCGATTCAATACAGCGCAATAAATCTGTTTTACCCACGCATGAAATTCCAATTTTCTCGGGGTGTAAATCTTGCCATAATTGAGTTAACTGCTTTGTGGTTAACTCGCTGTGGGGAAGACTTTTTCCTTGCTTGATCAGTGTTGTGTTGTCATAGAGTGCCCACTTTAATCGACTATTACCTAAATCTAAGAGCAAGTTCATTGACTAAAACTCACTTCACCTGACGCAAACATATTTTCTATTCCGTCAGCCTGTTGCAATTTTAATAGTCCATTATCATCGATACCTTGGACAGTGCCTTCAATAGCCTGTTTGCCTACATATAAAGTCGCCACTTTACCTTTTAAGCAATCATAACCCCGCCATTCATCGATGTAAGCAGACAAACTTTGTGTTTCAAATGACGCAGTAAGTGGAATGAGTTCGTTTAGTAAATCGGCAATGAGTCTATTGCGCTCGAGTGTAATGTGTGGAGCAATGGTTTTTAAATCGGTATAGGCTTGCGTGATACTATCAATATTTTGCGGTAAATCGACATTCAACCCAAGACCAATGACAGCACTTGCTTTACCGTCTGCGTGTGACGTCACCTCAATTAAAATGCCACCTAATTTTTTGCCATCACTGTAAATATCATTTGGCCATTTCAACCCAATATTACCAATGCCGTATTTTTTTAGCACACGAACGACGCCCACTCCAATGGCTAAACTTAACCCGTTAAGTTGCGTGACGCTGCTAAAATGCCACAAAAATGAACCGTAAATATTGGCGCCTTGTGGTGATACCCATTGTCTTCCTTGGCGACCTTTTCCAGCAGTCTGGCTATCGGTGAAACACACTGAGCCTGATGGCGCATTTTCTTGCGCTTGGGATATTAAATAACGATTAGTTGAGTCGATACTTTCAAAAACAGCTAAAACCGATATCAGTGCTAAACAGTTGGGCGTTAATTGTGACTCAATGTGTTTAGCATCGAGCAAAAAATGGGGGATCATAAATCTTGAGATTCTTTTCGTTGGCGAATTTGTTGAAGTTGTTTCTTTGCAATGTGTGTGCTAAGCAATTCCGAATCGGTTTCTTTCATATTGATAAATGTCGCACCAACAAAGAACGGATAAGGGCTTTCGGGGTTTGTATATTCAAAATGATGAATTATTTTCGCATACGCTGTCATCACAACCGTACTATGTACAAGTAAAATTTTCAGTTCTAAATACTGTCCGATATCAAGTAATTCTTCGCAATCAAAACCTATTCCCGTTACGCTAATATTTGCGTTGCGTGTTTGATTTTTATGCGCGTCATCACCTGCAATACGAATAACCGTGGTGGCAAGTAAATTGACTTTAATATCGAGTAATTTTAAATAATTAGCAAAATCAGGATGTATTTTGCCAAGTTTTTCTTGAATTATGTCTGCTTCTTTCTTAATTAACTCAAGTGCAGAAGAAAGTGAGCAACTATCAAGTAAATTGGCTTCAACTAAAATGGGTTGTTTTGTTTGTGCTTCGTCGATTAGCTGATACGATAAATTGACATCATCGTAAATGCGAAAAAATTCGCGTTTATCATTGGGAATGGATTTTCTTAATTGTGTCATGCGTGTTGTCCTATTAAGTGTCTGCTTATCAATTTGTGCTTTACGTCGAAGTGTGTTTTGGACTTTCTAAAAAGTAGCTAAAAAAAACCAAAATCAGTGCAGAGATTGAACTATGGATGAAGCGTTAGAGTTTCGATTATAACATACAAAAAAACGTCTCGTGCTTTACACGGAGACGTTTTTTAAGTGATAAACTTTAATTCTTATTTTAGGGTAATTTAATCTAAATTGGTTTGACGTTGCAGAACAGCTGAAACGGCGGCTGTTCGCGTAGTAACGCCGAGTTTTTCAAAGATATGCTCAAGATGCTTGTTTATGGTACGAGGACTTGAACCTAAAATGATGCCCATTTCTTTATTCGTTTTTCCACGCGAAATCCACATCAAAATTTCCGTTTCACGAATAGTGAGCCCTAGTGAATTGCGCACAGCCTCTAAATCCCATTCACCCGAATTTTTTTCAAATACCAAAAGGTATTCATCACCGTGTAGGCAGGGCGTTATTTTGCATGAAAACTCAATACCTACACGATAACTTTCAAATGGCAATGGAGGTGATGTCTCCTCGTGGTTTGCTAAATAGGCGTTTGCCCATTCAATGAGTGGCGTAGGTAATGCTTGTCCGATGTCAACATCATTGGGTAGGGAATGCGTGTTTGCAAATTCACTGAGCCATGACGCTCCGCTAGGTGTTAGCCATGTAATGATTCCTTCTTTATTGATGGCTAAGGCTGAAAATTCACGATTGTTTAATACTTCTTCAGCGCGTTTTATTGTTCGCATCTGTGTTAATTGCACATCAATGCGCACGAGTACTTCAGGTGGGCGAATAGGTTTGACCAAATAATCCACCGCACCTTCATCAAACCCGCGTAGCAGATGATCAAGTTCACTGAGCGCGGTCATAAATAAAATGGGAATACTGCGCGTAGTGGGATTGGATTTTAAACGATGGCAGGTTTCAAAACCGTCAATACCGGGCATCATGACATCAAGTAAAATAATATCGGGTTTGAGGTAATTAATTTGCTCAAGCGCGGACATGCCATCCGTTGCGACTAGGACACGAAAACCAGCTTCAGACAGCGTATCAGAAAGTAGCGCCAAGTTATCGGGCGTATCATCGACAATCATAATAATGCCTTTATTCGCTGTCATTTTTTGTTATTTCCTCGTAGGCTAATTGAAGTCGTTGTTTAATATCATTTAAGCGAAATTCGGTTGCAAGCAACTGAATGTCTTCTGCAAAACCTTGATATTGTGGATGCGTTTTTATGAAAGTGGCGAGGTAGCGTTTGAGTCCTGCTAAATCACCAATGCGAACATAACTGTCTAACTCTTGGAGAATCGATTCGGGTGGCAGCGTTATGTCAAATATTTGTTTGTCTTCTTCACTATAAATCCAATTGACATCTAAATGGAGTTTTAATTTATAAAATAAATCGGATACCACTAATGGCTTGATCAAAAAATCATTACAGCCTGCGTTAATGGCTTGAACACGATCAGTAGGGTAGGCGTTTGCGCTTAGAACAATAATGGGCGTCGTGTTATTGCGTTCTCGGAGCGCTTGAGCTGTTTGTATACCACCTAGTCCAGGCATAAATAAATCAAGTAAAATGAGATCGACCGTGTTTTTTTTCATAAAACGGAGGCAATCTTCACCGCAAGCTGCTTGCATGACTCGAAAACCTAGAGGACTTAAAATAGAGGTGACGAGCATCCGATGATCTGAGTTATCATCAACAACAAGAATATGTTTGCGTTTACCACTATAACCTACAACAGTTTCTTGTTGAACGGGCTTTTCGCCAATACCTAAATTAGGCAATAACAAGCGTACCGTAAATGTTGAACCTTTATTGACTTCACTGGTTACGGCAAGTTCCCCTCCCATGATTTCACATAAAATCTTGCTAATCGTTAAACCTAGACCACTACCAGATCCTAAATTTTCATTAGGTAATTGTGTGAAGGGTTGGAAAATGTTTTGCAGTTGATTTTCATCAATGCCAACACCTGTGTCGATAACTTGAAAGGTGATCACCCCACAACTGTAGCTAATGCGAAAAATAATATCGCCTGTTGCAGTAAATTTAATGGCGTTACTAAGCAAGTTTATTAAAATTTGCCCAACGCGTTTTTCATCACCGCGAATGCGTGGGGGAAGGGTGTTTAAAATTTGGCAATGAAACCCTAAGCCCTTTTTTTCGGCTTGCGGCTTAAAGGTGCTGACTAAATGTTCGAGAAAACTTTTGAAATCAATAGGGTCTTTTCTTAAATCAAATTTACGCGCTTCAATGCGGGCAATATCTAAAATATCTTCAATGAGTGCAGATAAATGCTCACCGTTACGCTTTAAAATATCAACAGCTTGTTTTCGATGTTCAGGAATCGCAGGGTCTTGCTGAAGAATATAAGCATAGCCAATAATGCTGTTTAGTGGGGTGCGTATTTCGTGGCTCATACTGCTAAGAAAGCGACTTTTTGCTGTATTAGCGCGATCGGCCATTTTAATAGCTTGTTGAAGTTTGGCGTCAGTTTGTTTGTGTTTATCTATTTCTCTGAGTAAAAGCTCAGTTTGCTTTGCTGTTTCATCGTGTGCAACTCGCCGGCTTTCTGAATTGAGAATTAACCACCACGTACACAGGCCAATAAATACCAATAATGCTGAATAAATTTTGAAAAAATTATT
>CAINHP010000267.1 GCA_903848905.1 uncultured Pseudomonadota bacterium | reverse complement strand
CTGTCATTTTGTGTACTCCTACGATTGGTAAGTACTCAGCTTGACAGTTATTTTTGTATTATTGAAGAACGCGTACCACCGGAGGGATACCCTATTGTTTTAGATTTAAATGCGATAGCAACAAAGTACAAGCTAAAAAATGATATTCCGCCTCGTCTACAATGGAAACTAATAATGGGTACTGTGGCGAAGTAACGATGATTAGTGCATGCGATTGTTAAAAAATAAATAAACTTAACGAAAAAATACTATTGTGAAGATATTTTTTTTTTGCTCACGCACATAAGAACATTTATCCACATAGTTGCGGACCAGATGTAAGCCCAATCCTCCTACTTTAGCTTGTTCAAGCGTTTGAGGGAAAATATGCTCTGGTGCACTCAACGGATTAAATTCAATTCCATAATCTTCTATTTCAAATTGAATAGCATCTTGAAAAACACAGCATCGGATAAAAATTTCGCTCTTGGTTTTATCAAGATAACCGTAGTTAACAATGTTAGATAATAACTCGGTTAGCACCAAATCAATTTTAAATAATATCTTGTCTGATTTTTCAAATAGTTGACTGATATCAGTTTCCAACCACTGATTTAACAGAACTAGTTCATCAAGGTTATTATTGAGGAATAAACAGGGGGATTCTTTGAGTTTGTCTGAATCAGCACTACATTTTGTTATTTCTGAGCTCATTACTTTGTCCTAAATAAAAGAATTTATAGCGTGCTATTGGCCCGAAATAAACTCTAACAAATCTTATACGCTACGCTAACTCAAACAAACACCAAATTAAAGGTAAATTCTACATTGCTACTGCATGTTTAGATGCGTCATCAAAGGTATCATAAATGGGTATTAACATATCAATGCCCGAAACAACGATAATTTCTCGTACCAGCGGTTGTGGGCTTAATAAAACTAAACTTCCACCACGAGAAAGTTGGGCTTTAGATGCGGTTACTAAAAGGCGTATACCAATGGATGACATGAAATCAACACCAGACAAATCAACAATAACTTTCGATTTTTGCCCTGCAGCTTGTACTGTAAAAGCGGTTTCAATGCTCCCCACACCTTGTATATCTAATCTTCCATTTATCTTCACTTCCACGATGTCATTGTCAAAATGATTTACGCTAAATTCTACCATTTGGTTTCCTAAAATTTTTTCTAAACACAGTTAATTTATTTAACAGTCATAATAGAAGAGAAATATGACGTTTTCATGACAGAATGGTGCTAGTCTGACCATTCAAACAAGCTATTTTTGAGCTGAACGGTAGCGTCTGGATTGTACCTTAAAGCAAGAATAGTAATATCATCGGATTGTTGTTGACCGTGACAAAATTTGTTCAATTCATCAGAAAGGCTACTCACTAATTGTTTTACATCTGAATGTGCTGATTTCAAAATGTCCATAGTACGTTGAAGCGTAAATAATTCATTATGCGTATTTTCAGCTTCTATGACTCCATCGGTATATAAAACCAAGGTATCCCCTTTTTGTAATTGAATGCTGGTAACTTGATAGTGTGCGGAGTCAGAAATACCTAGCACAAGGTTACGAGGCACCTCAAGAAGAGTAACAGATGAATTGTGTCGCATAAAAAATGGTGCATTATGCCCACCGCTTAAATAGCGAAGTTCACCTGTTTTTACATTCAGCATACCTATAAATAAACTCACGAACATATTCGTGTCATTGTGTTCACACAATAATTTATTCATAGCAATTAAAGCAGTATCGAATTTTTTAGGTTTAGTTATTTTCGATTTTAGCAACGCGATCGTTCGCATCATAAATAAAGAAGCAGGGACCCCTTTGCCAGATACGTCACCAATGGCGAATATAAGATGTTCGTCGTCTATCATAAACGCATCATAAAAATCTCCACCGACTTCTTTTGCAGGTCGCATAATGCCATATGCACGAACTTGTGGTTGGCATGGAAATAAATAATAACATTTAGGTAACATCATCATTTGCAGCGAAGAAGCCATACAAAGTTCTTGTTGCAATTTTTCATAAATATCTAATTGTTCTTTTTTGATGCGCATAAGTTCTAGTTCTGCACATTTAAATTCAGTGATGTCACGAACAACACCAATGAACATTTTTTTCCCTTCGACATCCATTTTTGTCACGATCAAATCAACAGGAAAAACATCACCGTTAATTTTTTTTGCGGGAAATTCACGTCTGCTTTTTCCAACAATTTTTTGAATGCCTGTTTCTTTATAAAGTGCTATATAATTATCGTGTTGATGGGCATAGGATTCTGGCATGAGGACGTTTACACTTTCCCCTAAAATCGTTTCTGCACTATACCCAAAAATCTTTTCAGCAGCAGGATTGAAATTTTTAATAATGCCCAATTCGTCAATCATAATGACAGCATCAAAAATATTTGTAATAACGCTTTGGGCTTTTGCACTGGCGTGATGAGCTTCCTTTGCATATTTTCCTACGATATTCCTCATGAAAATCCCCGCTATTGTGGCGTAAAAGGATGTCACAAGGATGGTTATACCATGTGATTGCCAGGGTGTTAGTTGGCCTTTGAAATAAATTTCTTTTAATGTCTCATAACACGTCATCAGTAGTATCGTAATCAAAAAAATACCAATCAAATAACTTTTAGATTGATACTTTGGTTGCAAAATCCTTGCTTTCGATTTCAAATGAAACTCCGTATTTTAATAAAAATATTATAAATCAGAGTTATATTTAATTTAACTCAAGTTAATTATACACAAAAATAAACAGGTAATCTTCACCCAAATAGGGGATGTACTTTTGCACGATCAAAAGCGGAGGAAAATGAAAAATTAAAATTGTCATATTAGATGGTGTTTTTGCTAGGGAATGCGGATAAGTGTATCGAAATATTATTGGTTGCCCTTATGATTCGTCAACAGAAAACAGGACAGAAAAGTTAAGAGACATCTTTCCTAAATAAAACGATCTACGCGGCGGCATAACGTAAATTAACAATAGCGGCGATTAAGTGCCAATTCAGTGCGTAATTTTTATGTTTGCCGCGATAAATATCTTTAACAATTCGAAATATTTTGCATTGACGGTTAACGTTTTCAATCAAAATGCGTTTTTTTGAAAGTGCTTTATTATGGGATTTTTCATTTGTGGTAAGGGGCTGTCCTTTTTTCTTTTTGAATGGAATGATGGAATTCAGATGATACCCAACAATTCCTTGATAACCCAAATCAGCGAGTAGTTGCGTATTTGGATCGAGCAATAATCGACTGGCTTTGAAAAGAGCAAAATCGTGTTGGCGTCCTTTTCCCATCACAACACTTAAAATTTGTAGCGTCAAGCACAAATAACGAGTTGTGCTTTGATGGTATGGCAATGTTTTTTGCCTGAATAAAATGCTTTTTGATGTGTCAGTGGGCGTTCAATGCGTTGCTCTGAAACGTCGATGATGAATGCATGAAATCCCCTTGTGAGTAATTCGTGACGAGAAGGTAGCTTTAGGATTTTTACCAGCATTCTCGTAATTTTGGTGTAGATCTTCTGGCAATAAGATTCGCTAATGTTGAAAATGCAAACCAAATTATCAAACGTTGGATAATGGCGTAGATAGTAGAAAGTGAGCAAAAATCGATCTTCAAGGGAGACTTTTGACGTCGTTAATCCGCGTCTTTTTTAGGGGTGGTGCTTTTTTATTTCGGATTGCTCAAATTCCAGCCACTTTACGACATGAGTAAAGTCGTCTTGAGAGAGGCCAACCAGACGTTTGAATTTGGCTGCGCTTTTTGTTGTTATTTTTGCGTAAAGTTTCATTTTTATAACGATTGTAAGAGTCGTAGGGGAATTTTATCAAATCCTGTTAATTCGTGGCTTTATTTAGGAAAGATGTCTAGTAAAACGATTAATAACGTCGTGATGAGTCTTCAACAACAGATCACTCAGCAATGCAATCATTTCCATTCCGATAAAAATACGATTTCTTTGTTTTATTGTCTGCTCCAAAATTTCTGTATCTTTTAATTCAGAAACATTAATTGCAGTACCTAAAATTTTAAAGGCAACAAAAAAGTTCAACTGTAAGAAATTGATTAAATTCATTCGAATTATCAAAATTACGCAATGCCTGCATTGATGCACTTATCATTCACCCAATAAAAGTGTGAACTACGTCACACTTTTAGTATAGCCTTCAGAAAAAGTGTGAACTACGTCACATTTTTAGAAGAAATATCGGATTTCATCTGTTCAACTGGTTATTATTTTTGCTATGGGTTAAAACAATCCTGTTAACTAATTCAATAATTCGGATTGCAATGCAACACAATTCAAAATCAAATCAATTTTAGGGGGTAATTATGAAAAAAATCATTTTCTCTATGATTTTACTACAGGCGATGAGTTTAAACGTACTAGCGGATAATGATAAAAATGTATCTAGTCGAAATGAAGAAGGGGTAGAGGATTTAAATAGATCTAAAAGTAATCTGACGAGTTATTTTTGGGCGCAAGGGGCAAGTCCACGAAAAGACAACAGAGGAGGGTGATCCGTCAACAGAAAACAGGACAGAAAAGTTAAGCAACATTTCGAAAAGATTCGAAGTTAGCGGGCGACATTTGATTATTAGCTGAATGCCGGCGTTTTCGGTTATAAAACACTTCAATATAATCAAAAATAGAAGCTTGGGCTTGTTCTCGAGTTTTGTAGCGTTCATGAAAAACACATTCAGTTTTGAGAGAATGAAAAAAACTCTCAGCCACGGCGTTATCCCAGCAATTGCCTTTGCGACTCATGCTTTGCTCAATATGATGTTCTTTGAGCAAAGCCCGATGTTCTTTTGAAGCGTACTGACTGCCGCGATCCGTATGCCAAAGGAGTCCTTTGGGTGGTTTTCGCTGCCAAATGGCCATCTGCAAGGCCTCATTCACAAGAGACGTTCGCATATGACCTGCCATAGACCAACCCACGACTTTGCGGGAAAACAAATCAATGACCGTAGCTAAGTACAGCCAACCGCTCTGCGTCCAAATGTAGGTGATATCGCCCACCCAGACCTGATTAGGCTCATCTACTTTAAATTGACGATTCAGTAAATGAGGCGAAAGCGTTCGGTTATGATTGGAGTTCGTGGTGACTTTGAATTTCTTGATGGTTTTGCACACCAAGCCAGTCTGTTTCATCAAGCGTCCAATACGACGACGGCTAACCGTTTCACCCAACTCTCGCAAATCACGCTGAATGCGTTGTGTCCCATAGTTTTGGCGACTGGCTTCAAAGGACTCAATAATCAATGTCGTTAAGCGTTCATCTTCAGTTTTACGAAGCATGGATGACCCACTTTTGTGAGCATAATAACCACTGCGGGTCACCTCTAATGCTTCGCACATCGCCTTTACATTGAATTCATTGTGTTTTTGTTGCTCTTTTATCCACGCGTACTTCACAGTGTTTGTACCGCAAAGTACGCCGCCGCCTTTTTTAGTATTTCTCGATATTGCTCTGAGGTCGCTAATTGCTTTTTAAGCGCTTGAATTTCATTTTTAAGGCGTTTAATGTCTTCTTGCGAGGCATTCGTTTTTCCTTGCGAATCTATCCCTTTATATTCGCGAATCCATTTATACAACAGTCCCACTGGCATTCCTAAATTGTCTGCAACTTCCACCGGCATTTTTCCTTCTTCCAGCACCATTTTTACGGCTGACGTTTTATACGCTTCTGTGTATTTATTTCTCATCTTTTGACACCTCATTTTGTTTAGACTATTTTACAAAATTTGTGTCCTGTTTAGTGTAGCGGGATCACCTCAAATACGAAGCAATATTACTTCATATAAGATGGCTAAATTTGCGCGTTTAAATCACCAAGTTTTAGCAGTAAAACTTTTCTCATTACGCAATTCTAAATGCTCACCATTTTGCCCAATGACATACAGGCCTTTTTTGAT
>CAINHP010000266.1 GCA_903848905.1 uncultured Pseudomonadota bacterium | reverse complement strand
CATAACGGATCATTTGATATTTTGCCCTGAGAAATAGTTAGGGTCTTATTATCTCATTTCTCCTATTCATATCGGGATGTTATTTTTGACTGTATCCTAAGTACCATCGGCTTTGATTTTCTTAGTTCGGTGATATCTTCGGACATTGCTGCAATATAAGCAAAAATGGTTAAAGCAACAGATAAATACCCAACAATATGATGCGTTAAATTAATTTGAGTAGTGACTGCTTTCGTGTCTTCTGCAAAACTTAGACAAGGAAAAAATAGACACACGACAAAAAAAAGTAAGTTTAGATTCATTAGGCATATCTCAAATCTTGGTTTGGGTACAAAAATGTCACGAAAAAACATTTATTATGAATAACTATCAAAAAAGGCAATCGATAATTTTACTATATCGAGAAAGATTAATCCAAGAATGAAATAGATAAGGTGTTTACATATAAACTATTCATAATCAATACGATAGATGTTTAACGCTAAATATATTTATTTTTTAAATGTTGCAGGGGGGGGGGGCTATCTAATTGATTTTAAAGATGTAAGTTAATATGCATTTACCTTGGCGATAGATAATGCTTATTATTCATTTAATGATACATAAACCACACAAACTAATGTAAAAATTCTGTAAAAATCCGTTTTCACCAACAAAAAAAGACAAGCACAACCTAAAAACGATTTAAACTTTCCAAAATAAAGCCGATACAAGTAAAAATCATTTATTAGGGAAGGTTAATCGTCATGTCAATTTACTCAGTTACTCATTCTGTAACGCCTACACCCCAGGCTAAAAAAGTGGTGGATGCAACAACTTCAAATGAACCATCTACCGTTTCTGAAACTCCTATCGCGGCAGAAGCGCCCGTTTCGACTGAAATACAAACGACAGCACCTAATATCAATACGCAAGTTCCAGTCAGTCCAAGTGTAACATCATCATCAAATGATATAACGGGTTCATTAACGCAGAATGTGCTTCAGACAATGCAAAATATGGGGTTTAGCACCGCATCGTTGTCTGCGGATGATAAACAAGTATTACAGAATTTTGTTCAAAGTTTATATAAAGCGTTAGCGCCTATGGATGCATCATCACCGTCATTAGTCGGCTCACCAATTGATACAAATTCGACATCGGTCAACGCGGTAAATACCATTAAAACTGATATGAATACACTCATTTCAGGTGGTGATGGTTTCAAATATACCATTGATGTGAGTGATGCAAATTTAGGGGAGTATTTGCCTAACGTGATTGATTCGTTAAAAACAGCATTTGCAAATATTGGTCAATACATACACTCGGATGTGGTTTTTAATGTAAAAGTGATTGGTCAAAATACCTCAAATGACATTCTTGCTGAAGCAGATGCAACAATGACAGAGGCATCTACACAGACACAAAAGGTGATTGATACGTCTTTTGTATCTGACGTCACCTACAAATCTGAATTACATCCAAATAGCCCTGACGCTAATCTATTTATTAATTTAGGTAGAATAGGGGATATGTCATTCAAAGGTGAGCTATCACCCGATAAATTTGATTTTACTTCCATTATCACGCACGAAATCCTTCACGGTTTAGCGTTTACTGGTGCGATAGGCAATGCTGCGACCCCATTGAGAACGAAATATGATGAACTTGTGATGATGCAAAATAACAAGCCTTATTTTGTTGGTTTCAATGCACAAAAAGCAAATGCAGGTAATCCAGTACCATTAGTGCCGCAGAGCGCGGGCAATGGATCGGCTTATTATCATGTTGATGTGCAGGGTGATTTAATGGCAGAAACCATCAAAAAAGGGCAGGTTAGTACTATTTCACCGTTAGACATTGCGATGCTGCAAGACGTGGGAATACCTGTTGTTCAAAATACGGGATTGCCACCAAAAGCACAGATAGCCTATGACAGTCCAAGTAACAGTTTACAAAAACTAATTGGCGCCGTTCAAGAAGCTAACACATTGAACGCGAACTTTGATCGTTTTATGCTCACTTTCACAGACAAAACGTCTTCATCTGCGCCAATTAAATTGCAGGATTTTCTAACACAACTTGCATTGAATACCGTTAATAATAATTCATTGCAAAATACCGTAGGCTCTTACTTATCTATTGCAGCTTAATATCAATGTAAGAGTGAACAAGGATGTTTATTTTGGAGAGGAAGTTTAAATTAATATTTAAACCTTAGATATTTACGCTATTGCCTAAAAGAATATAGGCTTTATTGCAGTGGTTTTTGTTATAATTTGATGTCCTTTATAGAGCACCATTTGAATTGTCATTGAATAATAGGCTCTAGTGTTCTGTTTGGATAAGGTAATACAGGTTAATGCCAGAGCAAACCAATAAAATAACAAGGTAAAAGTGATTTATGAAAAGACTCTCCTTATTTTTAGTAAGCGTATTATTTGCAGTAAATAGCTTTGCGGATGATCATTATACGACAGCAGTTGATCTTGTAAATGCCGCTGTCAAAGAGGGATCCTCAGGCAATGCATCAAATTTGGTGCGATTTGCAACCAGAGCACTTGAAAAAACGAAAGCTGATGCGGTAACTGCTCCAAGCGATATCAAGTTGCTTTTAAATAATGCATCAGCAGAACTGCAAAAAGCAATTGAACATGGAAGTTTAGGGCACCCCGGTGAGGCTACTAAATATGCTAAAGCAGCAGCGCTCCACATCAAAATCGTCAGCACAAGATAAAATCGCACATAGTTGAAACAGTGCCACTGCATTGGTGGCATTTTTAAATTGTATTGCCAGAATATAATTTAATTAACTATTACAGCGCACTTCAATGCTTGCATACAATTTAACGAAATATATAGAACAACAGTTTAATTTATCCCCACTAAAATGCGATAAAATTAAAATTGCGTGTCTTTTACATAATTTAGGCAAGCTTCGCATATCAGACGCAATGTTAGCGAAAACCGGTGCTTTAACTGAAATGGATCGCTCCATTATGAATCACCATAGTTATGAAACTTTATATGTGTTTTGCAATTGCGATTGCATTAGTTGACGCAATAATCTTAATCCCATGATTTGTCTTCTAGAGTGAAATTACGCGAGAGTTTGTTTCTGTCATTAAAGAGAAAGCACTTTACCACCCTAATTTTAATGTATTTAAAAAGCCTATATTTTACTTCGCATAATGTTTATTATGTTAAATAAAGTGTAAAATGGCATATAAAACGGTTAAAAAAAAGACGAAAAAATCTAACTCATTGATTTGCATTATCCCCCAAAATAAAAAACATAAAATGCTATATATTGGGTTTATTTCATGGATATAATCTATATATTGATAAATTGCCTTCAACCAATAGAATAATCCCATGATAAAACCAGCAAAAATTACGCCTGTTTCTAATCCGATTGTACAAATTCCTTTTCAATCGACATCCCTTGATATTTGGGATACAAAATACCGTTTAAAAAACAAAGACGGATCCATTATTGATCAAGATATGGATGAAACTTACCAGCGTGTAGCAAAGGCACTCGCCGAGGTTGAATTAAATCCTAATCAAAAAGAACAGTATTATCATGAGTTTCTATGGGCATTACGCCAAGGTGCGATTCCTGCTGGTAGAATCATGTCAAATGCAGGCGCTTTAGCCCATAAACCTGCTACATCGACTATTAATTGTACCGTTTCAGGGACTATTCATGACAGTATGGATGACATTTTAGCGAAGGTGCATGAAGCCGGTTTAACGCTAAAAGCAGGTTGTGGTATTGGTTACGAATTTTCAACGTTACGCCCCAGAAATGCTTATGTTTCGGGCGCTGGTGCATATACCTCGGGACCGTTGTCGTTTATGGATATTTACGACAAGATGTGCTTTACCGTATCGTCCGCTGGTGGTCGTCGTGGTGCACAAATGGCCACTTTCGATATTGGTCACCCCGATGTGATTGATTTTATACGAGTCAAACGTGAAGACGGCCGTCTGCGTCAATTTAATTTATCCCTGCTGATTACCTCAGAATTCATGGATGCCGTTAAAAATGATCAATCATGGGCATTCTCATTTCCTGTGACGCAAAAAGAAATTGATCGTGAAAAATTTGACGTAAATAATCCTGAGCAAATTATCTGGCGTGATTTACCGAATAAATCGGATTATGCTAGCAACGAAGCGGGACTTTGTGCTTGTCATGTTACCAAAACGATGCCCGCTCGTCGCTTATGGGACATTATCATGAGCTCGACGTATGATTATGCGGAACCCGGTTTCATTTTGATTGATAAAGTCAACGAAATGAATAATAACTGGTTTTGTGAAAGTATTCGTGCAACCAATCCTTGTGGTGAACAACCCCTCCCCGCTTACGGCAGTTGCTTACTTGGCTCCATTAATTTAACCGGTTTTGTTAGTAATCCTTTTACGGACAAAGCGACGTTCGATTGGCCGCGTTACCGCAAAACCATTCAAATTTTTACCCGTATGCTTGATAACGTCGTGGAAATCAATGGCCTACCCCTCCCCGAACAACGCGATGAAATTACGAATAAACGTCGTCACGGTATGGGGTATTTGGGATTGGGTTCAACCGTTACGATGCTAGGCATGAAGTATGGGGATCAAGAATCTGTCGACTTCACTGAAAAAGTCACGCAAGTATTAGCTGTAGAGGGCTGGAAAGCCGGGTTACATTTAGCGCAAGAAAAAGGTGCTGCGCCAATTTTACAGAAAATATTTAAAGTAACTGGGGAAATGCTTCATAAACGTCCAGAAATGATCAAAGATGGCTATAAAATGGGTGATGATATTCGTGGGAGCGTTCTTCATGCAAAATACAGTCGTTATATGCAACAATTAGAGCAAGTTGAGCCCGAATTAGTGGCGCAATTAGCCGAAATTGGTGCAAGATTCACACATCACAGCTCAATCGCACCAACAGGCACCATTTCACTTTCACTCGCAAATAATGCAAGCAATGGTATTGAGCCCAGTTTTGCGCATCATTATTCGCGCAACGTGATTCGAGCAGGCAAAAAATCAAAAGAAAAAGTTGATGTTTTCTCTTATGAATTATTGGCTTACCGCGAACTCGTGAATTCAGAGGCTATGCCGTATATTGAAGATCAACCTTTGCCCGATTACTTTATTTCTGCAGATACCGTCACGCCAAAACAACACGTTGATATACAAGCTGCTGCGCAAAAATGGATTGATTCCTCAATTTCAAAAACCGCTAATGTCCCAACAGATTATCCGTATGAAAATTTTAAATCTATTTACGAATACGCTTACGACAAAGGATTAAAAGGTTGCACCACGTTTAGATTCAATCCTGAGGTTTTCCAAGGCGTTCTCGTTAAAGAATCCGATTTAGAAAATACCACTTATCAATTTACACTTGATGACGGTACAAATGAAGAGTTTAAAGGTAATGATGAAATTGAATACGATGGTGAAATTCACAGTGCAGCCAATTTGTTTGATGCACTAAAAGAAGGTTATTACGGAAAACTTTAAGTTACATGAAAATAAAAATTCAAAACGGACGCCTTATTGATAAAGCAAATCAATTAGATAGGACTGGGGATATTTATATTGCTGATGGACATATTATTGCCATCAATGAATGTCCAATAAATTTTGAAGTAGATCAACTTATTGACGCAACAGGTAAAGTGGTCTGTGCTGGTTTTGTGGATTTGAGTGTGCGTTTAGCCAATATTGCAAAAGAAGCTCACGTTGCCGCCTGTTCAGGTGTGACCACATTTTGCGTTCAACCCGATATTTCACCCATTATTGACACACCCGAAGTCGTCAAACATTTAGATGGATTAGCAACACAGGCGGGTTATTCATCTTGTCGTTTTATTGGAGCATTAACGCAAAATCTTGATGGTAGCGAATTAAGCTCGATGCTGTCACTTAAAAAGGCAGGTTGCATTGCTGTCAGTAATGGACAATTTCCGGTCAAAAATTTATTAATTTTGCGCCGTGCAATGGAATATGCCGCAAGCCATGATTTATTATTTATGTATCGCCCGAATGAATTTAGTCTAAGCAATGGCGGGTGTGCACATGAAGGCGAGATGGCAACACGTTATGGTTTACCAAGCATTCCAGATACAGCGGAAACGATTGCACTTGAACAGTGTTTAGAATTGGTGGAATTGACGGGGTGCCGCGTCCATTTTGGACAGTTGAGTTCATGGCGGGCGGTGATTAAACTTCAGCAAGCGAGAAAATATGGATTGAATGTATCCGCTGATGTCGCCATGCATCAGCTACATTTAACGCAAGATGATGTTGTCCCGTTTGATAGTCATTTTCATGTTTTGCCACCACTGCGCGATAGGCAAGATTTAGAGTATCTTCGTGGTGGCCTCATTAATGGCACGATTGACAATATATGCTCTGATCATCAACCCCGAAACGCAGATGCAAAATTAGCGGCATTTCCTGAAACAAAAGCCGGTATGTCTACTTTAGAAACACTATTACCCTTATTATTGCGATTGGTTGATCAAAAAGTGATTGATTTGCCAAATGCATTATCGTTACTCAATGAAAGACCCTCTGCTATTTTAGGATTGAATACTGGAAAACTCGCAGTTGGATTACCCGCTGATATCTGTATATTTGATCCTAAAGCCACTTGGCTAGCGAATACGGATAATTGGCGAAGTGAAGGTATTAACACACCTTTTTGGGGTGAAACACTCACAGGGCGTGTCACTCATACCCTGAAAGCAGGGAATATGATTTTTAATCTAGCAGGCGCTTAACATACATCACGTCCCAAACATTGTGACCAAGGCGTATGCCGCGTTGTTCAAATTTTGTGAGTGGACGGTAATCTGGGCGCTCACAAAAATCATTTGTTGGACTGAGATTTTGAAATTGTGGCGTACGATTTAATATATCAAGCATCCACTGCGCATAATTCTCCCAATCAGTTGCAGCATGAAAATACCCTTCTGGCGCAAGTTTTTGTGCTAATAATTCCACAAAACTATCTCGTACAATACGGCGTTTAAAATGTTTTTTCTTATGCCATGGATCGGGGAAAAATAAATGCACACCCGCTAAACTTGCATTTGGTATACGACGTTCAAGCACCTCAATGGCATCATGGCAATAAATTCGGATATTGGTTAATTGAAGCGATTCAATCAACATGAGTAAATGCCCAACACCTGCGCGATGCACTTCAATGCCAAGATAATTCGTTTGAGGATTTTCAGCGGCCATTTTCGCTAAACTGTCCCCATTGCCAAAACCAATTTCCACGATCAGCGGAGCTTTTCGTCCAAAAATGGTTTCAAAATCTATATCCTCTTGATCAAAATCAAGACAATAAAGTGGTGCGTGGTTTTCTAATGCAAAACTTTGGCCCGGCGTCACCCTGCCCTTGCGTCTAACAAAACTGCGAATACGGGGGGGCACATTGGTATTTTCAAATGTCATAAATAATGGTGAGTCAATGTCGTTTTCATTAAGTGCGATAGGTATCGTTTTGTTCGAGTTGGATAATAGCGTTTTTGATTTTTGCTTCGATGTCTGGTGTTAATTCGTTATTTTTATAAATTTTGTCCAGCAAACCTTCAGACACTAACGCGTCTTTAATCCAACGTTTCATGACACGATAATTAGCATAACTAGATGTGATTTCACCCGTTTTTGGATTTTTTAAGCCTTTTTTAGCTGTGGTAGTTTTCGATGACTGATCATCTGTTTTTTCAACTTTACTTATCGTTTCGGGTTTTACAAGTAATTTCGATTCAATATTAGGCATTAAGGGTGGCGGCGCAGTAAAAGCGGCAGCACTGGGTTTCTCAGTTTTTTTAGTTATACTCTCATCACTCATTGCGGTATAGATCACATACCCTGCATAACCTACTAATAATACATAAATAATTTCTGTCATGTTTTACTCCTCAAAAAATAAAAATTATAGCAAATTAACTACAAATGTAATCCCATTGCATGTTTAGCTAAAATGCTTTTCGCAAAAGGCAATGTATCAAGTAACGTTAAACCTAAATTTCGAACTGCAGCCAGTGCGAGCCATTCATTAGAGAAAACATGGACTAACGCATCGGTGAACTGAATAGTGCGTGATTGATCGCTTTGACGTTTTTCTGCGTAACTCGCTAAAAAATCAGGCGCACCAATATCATTATCACTTTGCGATGCAATCATCGTTGCCAGTGCCATGACATCTCGTAATCCTAAATTAAAACCTTGCCCTGCAACGGGATGGAGTTGATGCGCTGCATTACCAATAATGACGGCACGATTAGCAATAATATCGTCTGCACGAATGAGCGATAATGGGAACGCATGCCTTGGTGCGCTCAAATTTAATTCACCTAAACGATAACCAAAACACTGTTGGAGTTGTGCGATAAAATCCGCTTCACTGCCTTGCATTAATGCTTGTGCATCGTCACTTTTTCGTGTCCAAACCACCGCACAGTGATGTGTTCCTAAAGGCAGTAGCGCTAAAGGCCCTGATGAAGTAAATCGCTCATAAGCGACATTTTGATGTGGTCTTGAGGTGCTTACGGTCGTGACTATGGCTGATTGTCCGTAATCGGTTCGATGCTGCGTAATATTTAATAATTGGCGTACTGAAGAATTTCCACCATCTGCACCTACAACCAGTTTTGCACGAAGATTGATTGATTCCTGCTCTGATTTTAAACTCACAAAGACGGCATTCTCATCTGAAATAATCCCTGCAACACGCGTAGAATAAAACACGTTTGTATTTTGGAGTTTAGCAACATGGTTGGCGATGTGATTTTCTAAATCACGCGCGGCAATAACATAACCTAATGCGGGGACATTTTCTTTTTTAGCAGATAAATGCGTTTTACCAAAATGCCCTTGATCGGAAACATGAATGTTTTCAATAGGCGTTGCTGCGTATGAAATACCTTCCCATAAATCGAGCGAGCGCAGCGCGTCAACGGTTCCAGCAGCAAGGGCTAAGGCGCGATCACCTAACGCGGCGCCGTCGAGTGTTTGACGTGACTGTGCTTCGATAATAGCGATTTTCAAACAGGTCTTATGAAGCGATAGCGCAAGGCAATTTCCCGCTAAACCGCCACCGACAATAATTAAATCAACATCCACTTTTCGCCTCTGCCATTAACGTTTCGATTTCTGTAATGGTTTTAGGAACTCCATGCGTGAGAATTTCATAACCATTTTTTGTAACTAAGACATCATCTTCAATGCGAATTCCAATGCCACGCCATTTTTTATCAACACTTTTACAATCTTCTGCAATATAGAGACCTGGTTCAACAGTGAGAACCATTCCCGCTTGCAGAAGTCGCCATTCTTGATGGATTTTGTAATCCCCCACGTCGTGAACATCCATGCCCAGCCAGTGACCAATGCGGTGCATATAAAATTGCTTATACTTTTCGTTCTTAATTAATTTAGTCACACTGCCTTTGAGTAAACCGAGTTTAACTAAGCCCTTTGTTAACACTTCAACCGATGCGTCATGTGCAGCATTCCACGGTACA
Source organism: uncultured Pseudomonadota bacterium (assembly GCA_903848905.1). Taxonomy (GTDB): domain Bacteria; phylum Pseudomonadota; class Gammaproteobacteria; order Methylococcales; family Methylomonadaceae; genus UBA10906. The sequence continues at coordinate 16,538 of CAINHP010000266.1, read as the reverse complement.
TTAGGTTTGATTTGTTCAATGGCAGCGAATTGCGCATCTAAAACTAATTGGTAGAGTAAGGCTTGCGGTTCACTAAATTTACCGGAAACGGGGAATGTGCGCGTAATATCAGCGGCATAATGATCGCATTCTGCGCCAGCATCAATGAGCAGTAAATCGCCATTTTTTAATTTATCGCAATTTTCAGTATAGTGGAGTGTACACGCATTTTTGCCACCTGCCACAATCGATGGGTACGCTACGTTTCGCAGACCTGATTGCATAAAGTGATGCACAATGTCGGCTTCAACTTGATATTCATATTTTCCTGCGACGCAGAGTTGCATGGCTTTAACATGCGCCTGTGCACTCACTTGCGCTGCATATCGCATCAGTTTTAATTCAGGAGCGCTTTTAAATAAACGCATTTCATGCACGATCGGCTCAATTGAAGCCAATTCTGCAGGGGCCATCACTCCACTACGTGATTGACTGCGAATATGGCGTATCCATTCTTGCAAGCTATGATCTAAATCTGTATCACGCCCCATGGGATAAAATACTTTTGTTTTATTTTCGAGCATACCCGAAACAATATCATCGATGTCGTCAATGGGAAACGAATCATCCGCAGCATAGTGTTTGATTGCTCCTTCAAGTCCAGCATGTGCTCCTTCCCATAGTGCTTTTTTCTCGTCAAATTCACGGCAAAACAAAATATATTCACCTTGACTGCGACCAGGAATAAAAACGGCCAGCGCATCGGGTTCATTGAAACCGGTTAAATAATAAAAATCACTGTCTTGACGGAATGGATAGTCCACGTCACGGTTGCGCACACGAACTCCAGCACTGCTTATTAAGGCAATGTTACCCATTCCAATGCATTGCATGAGCTGTTTGCGACGTTTTTTAAATTCAGATTGACTCATTTTATTACTCAGTAAAATTATCACGCAACGCAAGCACAGCCGCACGTAAATACTCGGTTAATTCCATAAAATCGTTTTCGGCTTCTTCATCGTCTAACGCAATATCACTATCAAGCTTCGTCATTTCAGCGACATCTTTTAAGATTTCTTGTGTTTGTATCGAAAATTGAGTGGCCGTATTTGCAAACCCAACGCCAAGCAATAAGCCTTTGCACCATTCACGAAGTGCTTCAACACGTTCAATTAAATCCGAATCATCTTCATCTGGTAGCAAAATTTCGAATTCAAACTCGTCATTAAGCAGCACATCTTGCGTATCTTCAAATAAACCGTCAAGTATGGCTTTATGTTCATCATTTATCGGCGGTGAATGACGCAGTAATTCTTCAAGCCACTGTGCGCCGCTGAAATTGATATTGACAGCTAATAATCCACTCGCCATTCCCTGCGCTTGTGCGGCGGATAAATCCGCGTCATATTGCCCTAAGAGGGCGTCAATAGTTGCGTAACTCATTTTCTCCACATAATAATGTTGTACTACTAAAATAAAAATAACACCTATGCTACCATTGTTCATTAAATTGAATACCATTTCGTGCGTATTTTTGTGTGATAAACACTAAAATGCCTGTTTTTAATAAACTTTACACTTTGATACAATGAAACCAATCGTACCCTACCCTGATGAAGAATTAAAATCCTTAGAACAAAATATTGATGTGCTTATTGGCGAATATAATCATGTCAAAGTAGAAAATATGTCTTTAAAAACGAAACAAGATGCGCTTGTACGTGAAAAAGCGAAGCTGCTCGAAAAAACGTCACTTGCACGAACACAAGTAGAAGCAATGATTACCCGACTTAAAGCGATGGAGAAAAATTCATGAGTCATAAAGAATCTTCGGTGGTGTCACTTACCATTTTAAGCAAAGAATATAAAATTGCATGTGATATTGATGAGCAGGAATTGCTGCTCGAATCAGCAAAACAATTAGACGAAAAAATGCGCAAAATTCGCAACGCTGGCAAAATTAACGGTGATGATAGAATTGCCGTCATGGTAGCTTTGAATATGGCGCATGAGCTACAGTTGCTGCAACATGAGAACGAAAAATTAAACCAAAATCTCAATGAATGCTTATCTAATATGCGCCATAAAATAGAAAATGTTTTAGAAAATGAATAAAGACGATTAAACTATACTGGTATTTCCTGCGGCGTTTGAGAGTGTTCTGGGTTTTTCCTGAACCTATATTACCCTTGGGAATGCGCGTTCCTTTCTGGTGTGCATACTCAACTTTGTTTGGGCAGCCCGATTAAAAGATAGTGTTCCCCCCTGAACCTTCGGTTCATGGACGAAAGAATACGGCGGCGCAGGTGGGAAATACCAATCGTCTTTAAATAAACGCTGTTTTTATTGACTATTGCTTTCGTTGTGACTCATGCCTATATTTCAAAATCGCTCAACACCCCTCATTTTATTATTTGTCAGCACGCTTTTTAGTAGTGCGCTTTTGATGTTTATTTTGCAGCCATTATTTGGCAAATTATTACTCCCTTTGCTAGGTGGTACGCCAGCGGTTTGGAATAGTTGCATGGTGTTTTATCAAAGTCTTTTGTTTATAGGGTATCTTTACGCGCATTTAATTGCTTCACGCCTTCATGCTCACCATCAAGTGATTGTGCATCTTAGTGTGATTGCACTCAGTTTACTTGCTCTGCCCATTGCGCTCCCAGAAAACCTTATCCCACCCACGCAAAGCAATCCCACTATTTGGATATTCTCAACGCTCGCATTTGCGATTGGTCTCCCCTTTTTTATTCTATCGACCACTTCACCACTGATGCAAAAGTGGTTTTCGAATATGGGGCATAAAAATAGCGCAGATCCCTATTTTCTATACGCTGCTAGCAATACTGGCAGCTTGGTTTCACTGCTTAGCTACCCTTTTTTCATTGAACCCAATTGGGGGCTATCTTCGCAACAAGCGGATTGGTCAATGGGCTATTTTGGGTTATGTATTTTTATTGCACTATGTGGCGTTGTACTTTGGAAAAATTATCAGGTATCTCAATCATCTGAATCCGAAAAACCAATACTTTCCGAACAGGCACCAACGTTATCATGGAAAACAAAAATATATTGGGGAGCGCTCGCTTTTGTGCCCTCGAGCTTACTTTTAGGATTAACCAATTTTATTAGTACAGATATTGCATCAGTACCACTACTTTGGATCATTCCTTTAACGGTTTATTTATTGTCGTTTGTCATTGTTTTTTCTCGCTGGAATGACAAAAGCCATGGCTGGTTGATTAAACTTCAACCACTATTTTTTATTCCTTTTGTGGCTTATGCCTTTATCAATCCTGCTGATTTACCTTATTGGGCGTATTTAGGATTTCACGTAATCGCTTTTTTCTTTGCTGTGATGGTCTGTCATGGCGAACTTGCAGCGCAGCGCCCTCACAGTACGCATTTAACTACGTATTATTTAATTATGTCGTTTGCGGGCATGCTTGGCGGTATGTTCAATACCTTCCTTGCGCCGTTTGTATTTAACGGTATTTATGAATATCCATTGATGATTATTGCCGCGCTACTACTTCGCCCAAGTGCCGCAAAATTAAATTCTAAAGAAATAGCAATGCAATTAATTGATCCGCTACTACTGCTTGGTATTGGTGCGGGCATGTATTTTAGCGTGACAAATTTAATTGGTTATTTTGATGGCATTGTTATTAGTTTAATTATTTTAACGATTGCTATTTATTTTTTGAGAAAACGTGTCGTTGCGTATGCAGGACTTACGGGCGTGATTATTTGCGCGGCAATGAGTTTACATCATGCAGAAAGTCATACGCTCATGCAGGAGCGGACGTTTTTTGGTGTCATGGCGGTGCGTGAAAGCGTTTTAAGCGACGAGAACAATCAACCTGAAGCCTATCATGAATTATTTCATGGTACGACCAAGCACGGTGCACAGCGTTTAATTGACGCTGAAAGTAAAACACCACTGACCTATTACAGTCGTCCAAGTCCTATGGGACAGTTATTTAAAACATTTGATCATGCGAATGAAAATTGGAACATTGGCGTGGTTGGTTTAGGTGCGGGCGCCTTAGCGTGTTACGCCAAGCCATCGCAAACATGGACGCTCTATGAAATAGATCCACTCGTTGTTGATATTGCAAAAAATACAGATTATTTCACTTATTTAAGCCAATGTGCACCTAATGCAATATCTGAAGTGGGTGACGCGCGTTTATCACTGCAAAATAAACCGGATGGCAGTTTTGATTTACTGATGATGGACGCATTTAGCTCGGATGCCGTTCCAACGCACTTGCTGACAAAAGAAGCCATCGAACTCTATTTTAAAAAATTGAAACCCAATGGTATTCTCGCTTTTCATATTACCAATCGTCACTTATTACTGAAAAAAGTAGTGTCCATTCACGCTGAGCAAATGCACCTTGCCGCGCTAATCAATGAATTCAAACCTCAAACGGATGCACCATTGATTGTCGCAACAGATTGGGTGGTACTTGCCAAAAATATGGATACACTCAAACCATTGCAAACTAGTCAAATTGGTTCATGGCAAAAAATGCCACTGTATTTTGATATGCCCGCATGGACAGACGACTTCACTAACATTGTGAGTATTTGGAAATGACGTTAAAAAGTCTTGTTATTGCCATGGCGATATTATCGAGCGCGTGTGATTCACAGCTCAATAATCCTTATGGAGAAACAGATAAAAATCAATCCGTACTCTACGAATCGTTTACCGAGCGTCCAAAACATTTGGATCCTGTCGCGGCTTACAGTGCAAATGAATATGCCATTATCGGTCAAGTCTATGAACCACCACTGCAATATCATTATTTAAAACGCCCTTATGAACTTATCCCCTTAAGCGCAGAGAAAATGCCAACTGTGCGTTATTTAAATGTTAACGGTGAACTTTTAACACAGGTGACTGACGAAAACCAGATTGTTTTTACTGACTATATTATCGACATTAAACAAAACGTTAAATTTCAACCGCATCCCGCTTTTGCAAAAGATGCACACGACAATTACGTTTATCACTCGATAAATGACGCGCAACTTGCCAGCGTCAATGCGATTGGTGATTTTACGCAAACAGGAACGCGAGAATTGACCGCAGAAGATTACGTTTATCAAATCAAACGTCTTGCCAATCCAAAGCTACAATCGCCCGTTGCAGAAATGATGAAAAATTACATTGTTAATTTTGAAAAATTTGCTGAACCGGCAGAATTTGGCGCACAAGTGATGAATCGTTATCAATACAAAATTCGCATTAAAGGTAAATCCCCCCAATTTATGTTTTGGCTGGCTATGCCATTTTTTGCGCCTATGCCGTGGGAAGCGGATGCGTTTTACAATCAAAACGGTTTGCGCGACAAAAATATTACACTTGATTGGTTCCCCATTGGCACAGGTGCTTATTATCTGTCTGAAAATAACCCCAATCGACGCATGACGCTGCTGAAAAATCCAAATTTTCATGGCGAAACCTATCCTAGCGAAGGAGAGGAAGGCGATGCTCAAAAAGGGTTGTTAGTTGATGCGGGCAAGCCACTGCCTTTTATTGATAAAGTCGTTTTCATGCTGGAAAAAGAAACGATTCCTTATTGGACAAAGTTTTTGCAAGGATATTACGATTTATCTGGGATTTCGTCAGACAGTTTTGACCAAGCCGTTCAATTCACTGGCAGTGGGGGCGTTGCGCTGACACCTTCAATGTTGGGAAAAAACATCCAACTGCAAACGTCCGTCACACTCTCGGATTATTACTTAGGGTTTAATATGCTGGATGCTACCGTAGGTGGCTCAGCGGAATCTTCCCGAAAACTGCGCCAAGCAATTTCAATTGCGGTGGACTATGAAGAATATATTTCCATCTTTATGAATGGCCGAGGCTTGCCAGCGCAAGGTCTGCTGCCTAATGGTATTTTTGGCTACGAGGGCGGGAAAGAGGGCATGAATGATCAAGTCTATAATTTGGATGCTAGCGGAGAAATGAAGCGAAAATCGATTACTGAGGCGCAATCCTTGCTTGAGCAGGCCGGTTATGCAAATGGCATTGACCCTAAAACAAATGAATCGTTAATTTTGTATTTTGATACCACTTCTTCAAGCACAGATGATCGGCCACGTATGACGTGGTATCGTAAACAATTTGAGAAATTAGGCATTAAGCTCATTGTTCGTGCAACAGACTACAATCGTTTTCAAGAAAAAATACGCACAGGTAACGCGCAAATTTTCTTTTGGGGTTGGAATGCAGATTATCCTGATCCCGAAAATTTCTTTTTTCTGCTTTACGGGCAAAATGGAAAGGTGAAATTTGGGGGAGAAAACGCAAGTAATTATGTCAACGAAGAATTTGATCGTTTATTTGAAAGAATGCGTAATATGGAAAATAGTCCTGAGCGTTACTTCATTATCGATAAAATGCAACACATTATCCAACGTGATGCACCAATGGTATTTGGTTTCCATCCTAAAAATTTCGCGCTATATCATCAATGGTATCAAAATTTAAAACCTAACTTGATTGCAAATAATCAGTTGAAATACGCAAAATTAAATGTGGACTTGCGTGAGAAATTACGTGAAAGATGGAATCGCTCTCCGCTTTTTATGCAAAAAAATAATTAACGAGAGAATAGTGTCGATGCTATACGTCATTTGACGTATAGCGATGCATTTAAATTGAACATATAATAAAGGCAACTACGATATTTCTGCGCCATAGTTTGACCTCACCTATCTCCTAGCTCTCATTACTCATACTTCTGAGAGCATTTTTTTTTCAATTTGAATGTAATGCAAAGTCGTATACTTTCTTTTTTAAGAGATAAAAAGTGATTAATAACCGTTTTAAAATTCTCATCTTGAATCTAATGTGCAGAATACGTCGTAATAGGCTCACTTCAAGGTGTCGCTTTCAATAAATTGATACACTAAAGTCAATTAACTTTTGAATATAGACGCGTCAAGAAATTATCGATGTTCAACCCGAATTCGAATTGGAGCTAAACCACACAAAAACATGTCGCCAGAATTTGCTATATTAATTTATCGCAAGCTTACTCTAAACCTATAATTTGTCCTGTTTCATCAAATAAAACAGTCACATTTTGCTGTTGTTGAAAATGCCCAATTTGAATTTTATCCACATGATAAAAAACAGCAACTTCTTCATTGGTAACCACGTTTTTTGCTGCAGGTAAAATACGTTTAGTTCGCATTTTTCTCAAAAATACCCAAACCACCCAAACAATACCTAAAATAATTAACGTGCCGACGTAAATTTCCATCAAATCAAGCAAACTTTTATAACCACCAAACCAGCGCATTTCGTTAATTACATTATAATCGCCACGTAACCAATTAATGAGCGTGATAATAGGATAGAGTAAATACCCCCACATAATCCAGCAAATAACAGTTATGCCAATACCGCTGATACGTTTAGATACACTTTGTAGTTGCGGTGCATTGATAATATAGTCCTTCATATTTAGCGCAATCCTCTGTCGACTGTCACCCAAACTGCTCGTTGCCCACGTTTCTTTTTAATCGCGCGAATCGTTCCAACTATGGTCGTACCAACATTCATTAGCCAATAGACAATGGGATACCACACCATCCAGTAATAATATTTACCCACACCTCCAGTTTGCGATTCATAACGGGAGTCAATGGCCAAACTCACACCAAATTGAAGTAAACAAGTAATACTTAACAGCATGCTTGTCCAACTTGGACTTAAATCATGCAGTGATTCATTTGCTGTCGACATTAATAAATCAAATGGCGTATAGATTAAATGCAAAAGAATTAAAAATGCCCATGTCACACTAATTAAGCATTCAGTATAAAGGAGCCACATACCTCTCGATGACCAACGAAACAATGCGTGAAAATATCGAAGTAATACTTCACTACCGCCTTGTGACCAACGTACACGTTGCTGCCATAATCCTTTCAACGTTTCAGGCATTAGTACCCAGCAAAGCGCATTCGGCTCAAAACGAATTGACCAACCAGCAAGTTGTAACTTCCAGCTAATATCAATATCTTCGGTAATCATGTCATTGCTCCAATAACCCACATTGTGCAATGCTGTTTTGCGAAAAGCTGCAATAACACCTGATACGGTGAAAACTTTACCATACGAGCGTTGAGCACGCTTAATCATGCCTACAATCGCTGAGAATTCGCCCACTTGAATTCGTCCAAGTAAGGTGGATCTATTGCGAATACGGGGATTTCCTGTCACTGCACCGACATTGGGGTTTTCAACAAAATGCCGTACCATCCAGCGCGTAGCATCAGGAGAAAGCAGTGCGTCACCGTCAATGCAAATTAGAATTTCGCTTTTTGCCAGCAGAGCTGCTGTGCGCAGTCCCATGGCTTTGCCTTGATTGGTATGTAAGTTAACTATGCGTAAATTCGGGTATTTCTCCGCAAGTTCATGCAAAATTTCTAGCGTATTGTCTTTACTACCATCATTGATAGCAATGATTTCAAAGTTGGGATAATTTTGTTGTTGCAAAATTCCAATGGTTTCACGCACGTTTTCTCCTTCGTTATAACAAGGAATAAGAATAGACACAGGCGGAAAATCAATCTCATTTTGAAAATCGGGCAACGGCAGTTTTTTCCATTCGTAACGCAAACAAAAAATAATTGCCCCAAACATCCAAATGTAGGCCATGAAAAGCGGGTAGTAATAGATAAATTCTTCAATAAATTTATCTATAGGCGACCACCACGCCATAAACATTTGCCAAGATTGCAACATTGAAGAAAGTGTAGATAAAAAATTCATGGAGTTATTGCAAGTTAGGCAAGGAAAAATGTTGTTTTAAATCCTCTAAAGGCGGCTGATTTTCATAAACATTATCTGGGTAATAACCTATATGCTTTACCCCAAGTTTTTTCAGCAGATTTAATTGTTCTAGGAATACATTACTTGGAATTTTATGCTGTGTTTTCCAATTCACTGTTTGTAATTCAAATACCGTTTTATTCAATCCATCTGGCTCTTTTGCAGCCGCTTTCACTAAATCAGCTAACCATTGATCAGGATTTTTAGCTTCTTCCATAAATGGCATAGCTTCAATGGCAACGTAGTCATAATGTGCTAAAAAAGACTTAAACGATTGCGCAAACCATTCTTCGCTGTAGGGCTCAAGTAAAGGTAATGCGTAAAAATTTCGTGCCGTTTGAATAGCGGGTCGATTAAAGCGGACACGATTTGTTAATTCATCGGTAAATTGCCCCATTAATTCTGTCTTATGCTTTGCCCATTCTAAGCGACTTTGGCTTGTTGCATGTAGCTTATTGAAGTCACTAGATAATCCCCACACCTCTTTACCGTATGCTAACGCAGCAGGTGATACATCTTCATAGTCGGATAAAATGCCATCATCATGAAATAAAATACCATCAAAATTACAGTATTTCCCCAAATCTTCATAAATGTCGGCGACAAATTCACGAGCTTGTGAATTAAAGGGTGAAAGACGCTTATAGATATGACTGGATTCCTGTGCTTTACCCTCGCGCCATTCTTGTACATACCACGATTTATCAATATCGTCATTTTGATAAGCCAGCATAGGTAGCCAAGCGTAAATACGCACAGCGGCACGTTTCTTCAGTTGCCACGCCACGCGATTAAATAAGTCTTGGCGCACGGGCATGTGACGATTAGGGAAATATAGCGCCTCCGCATTGCCATCACCATCTGGGTCAGCATACGCTTGTAAATAGACCGTGTTAATGTGCATATCTTTAATGCGTTGCACAACACTGCTAATATTTTTTTCAGTTTGCTCAGGATCTTTATCGTAGATGTAATCCATGTCTAAATGCGCAACGCGCAAGGTTTGTTCAACACGCAAACCAGTCATGATTTCAGCAAATTTTTTAATACCAGGATCATCAACGATAATCATTCGACGAACAGCACTCAAATTTGCCAGCGTGTTACTTCCATCGACAAGTCCCATAGTCATTACCATCCCAGCTTCACGCGCGGCAGCAATGCTGATTTCATTATATTCACCATACGGCCACACCATTACGCGTGGATGAATGCCAGCGTGTTGAAAAATGAAATCAGTACTTTTAAACATTTCTGTGCGTATACGAACGCGATATTGCTCTTCAGTTTCATAAACCAGCATGGGATCATCATAGAGACGCGTTACCGTTGCAGCTTGAGTATTGCCTTGAGGATTTCCAACGATACCATTATGAAAATCATAGGTATGTGATGCTATTTCAACGAGCCCTGATTGTGATACCTCGCGTACTTGCGCCCAATTCATTAAAGGTTTTCCAGGGTCATCGACTGTCACTTGACCATCCATCCATTTACCTACTAATGCAACGGTAGCTGGATAATGATATTTTTTTAACAACGGATACACTTTGGTGTAAAAACTCAAATACCCATCATCAAACGTCAACAAAATCGCTTTATCTGGCAAACTAGAGTTGCCTTCTGCTGCATCTAAAACAGCTTGAATACTAACGACGTTATACCCATTTTTTTTGAGCCAAATAAATTGATCCTCTAAAAAATGTTTATTCACTTCCATACGATCAAATGGGGCAACAACATCTTCTTCATCAATGATATCGTGATAATTAAGCGCTAAAAAATGGCCATTACTACTGTATGCAAGTGAGCTAAAAGAAAAACTCAACACAACTACCAGTGTGGTGAGTTTTAAGATCGTAAATAATTTCATTTTGGCGCACTCAATTCTAAAAGATGACGAGAGTTATTTATCACAGGCGGTAAACCTCCGGACGAACGTGGTGTTGTAACTGGTGTTTTATTGATTGGTTTAGTCGTATTGCCTTTGGCTTTAGTGTTTGATGAAAAATCGGCATCATCATCAAGTAAATCAATATCACTCTCATCTGAAATACCGTCATGAACCAAATATTCTCGGCGTTGTTGGTAAGCATTTCTTATAAAACTGTAGCGATCCCCTGCCGCTGCCTCGTTAACCATTCTTTCCGTTGACATCAATCCTGCGCGAGTGTTTGTTACGTCTAGTACACTCAAACCCGATGTTGCAGCTGATACCGCAACGCCGCCACCGAAAATAAACGTGTAATTAAAGGGATTGAGTAGCGCATCTCCTAGTAATCCAACTGCTTCACGAGGAGAACTTGGCCCAACAAAAGGTAGCATCAAATAATCACCTGATGGTACGCCCCAAAAACCCAATGTTTGTCCAAAATCTTCATTGTGTTTGGGTAAATCAATCATTTGAGCCACATCAAAAACGCCAAGACCCCCCGCTGTTGTATTGACTACAAAGCGACTCATATCCATACTGCCTTGCGTAATTTTAAATTGCAACAAATCGTTGACAGCAACGCCAATATCATCAATATTACTAAAAAAATTGGTTACGCCTTTTTCGACATCTGTCGATGTCGCTGACATATATCCCTTTGCCATCGGTTTTAAGATAGCATTATCAACATCTTCATTAAACGAAAGCATTTGACGATTCCACGACTCAAATTTATCCGTTTTCTTAGGCGTTGTTTCTTTTTTAATATTAGCAGGTGTTGCGCAAGCAACGATCATAAGGACAGAGACTGTCGTAAAAATTTTCCGTAAATTCATAAGCTAAAAGTAAGCAAGGGGGAAGGGAAAGTTTTTTATTGTCGCGTATTTTACGAGTTTATTTCAGTTGCGTGTTATTTCATTGCATCAAACAACGCTAGGCATCACAAAGATCTATTTGTTCTTGCAATTCCATCCAAGTTTGCTCAGCCGCATCTAAAGCTTTGTCAATTTGTGTTTTGCGCTCTAAAACCTCACGCAATCGTCCTTTTTCGCTTTCATCGTAAATATCGCTTTCGGCAAGTTGTGATTCCAATTCTCGTTGTTGAATATGGTATTTTTCAACAGCCATTTCCGCTTTTTTGAGTGCATCGAGTAGCGGCTTTTGCTTTTGGCGACGTTCAGCATCGATTTTACGTTGATCTTTACGTGAAACTGAATCAGCTTTATCAGATAGATTGTTTTCAGATACGGCGTTTTTACGTTTCTGCTCGCTAAGTAATGCGCGGTAATCATCCAAATCACCGTCAAATGGTACCACTTTTCCATCACTAACAAGTAACAAGGTGTCCGTCACAGAGCGCAACAGATGTCGGTCATGGGATACAACGACCATTGCGCCTTGAAAATCCTGCAATGCTACACTTAACGCATGACACATATCTAAATCTAAATGATTGGTTGGCTCATCAAGCAATAATAAATTAGGGTTTTGATAAACAAGAAGCGCTAAAACTAGACGTGCTTTTTCACCACCGGAAAAAGGCTTCACTATTTCTACCACTTTATCACCACAAAAATCAAAGCCACCTAAAAAATTACGCAACTCTTTTTCAGTGGCTTGTTTATCAATTTGCTGAAAATGCCAAAGCGGACTTTCATCAAGGTGTAACTGTTCAAGTTGATGCTGGGCAAAATAACCCATGTTAAGCGTTTCAGCTTCACGTCGCTCACCCAGTAGCGGCTTTAATTCGCCTGCTAACGTTTTAAGCAAACTTGACTTTCCTGCGCCATTTGAACCCAGTAAACCAATTCGATCGCCCGCAGCAATACTTAAACTCACTTTAGGCAAAATGGTTTTGTTGTCATAACCTATGGATACGCCGTCAAGAGTGAGCAACGGATTTGGCATTTTCTTAGGCGCTGGAAACGTAAAGTTAAAGGGTGAATCAACATGCGCCATCGCAATCAATTCCATCCGCTCTAATGCTTTTATTCGACTTTGGGCTTGCCTTGCTTTAGTTGCCTGCGCTTTAAAACGGGTTACAAAGCTTTGAATATGCGCAATTTCACGCTGTTGTTTCTGATACGCGGTTTGTTGCTGCGATAATTTTTCAGCACGCATTCGCTCAAAATCAGAATAATTCCCCGTATAAATATCGGCTTTTCCTTGTTCAATATTTACAATGTGATCTGTAATGGTATCGAGAAAATCGCGATCATGGGAAATCAAAAGTAACGTACCAGCATAATAACTAAGCCAGTCTTGTAGCCATAAAACCGCGTCTAAATCCAAATGGTTTGTTGGCTCATCGAGCAGCAGCACATCTGAGCGACACATTAACGCCTGCGCTAGATTCAGGCGCATTCGCCAACCACCCGAAAACGAGCTAACGGCTTGCTGCATTTTGGGAGCAGTAAATCCTAAGCCATCGAGCAAACGCGCGGCACGCGACGCTGCACTATATCCACCAATTACGTCTAATGCGGCATGAAGCTCCGCTTGTTTTATGCCATCTTGCGCCTGTTCAGCTATTTTTAATTGCGCTTCTAATTGACGTAATTCAACATCGCCATCCATAACATAATCAAGCGCACTAAATTCAACAGCAGGCATTTCCTGTGCAACATGAGCAACCGCTAAATTGGGCGGCATACTAAAATCGCCTTCATCAACGTGTAATTCACCTTTAACCATCGCAAACAAACTTGATTTTCCCGTACCATTCGCACCGGTAAATCCTATTTTTTGTCCACTATGAAGAATAAAGGTCGCATTTGAAAATAAAACGCGTGTGCCACGACGTAGCGTGATGTTCCTAAAATTTAGCATAGTTTACTTTATGACGCTCGCTCAATCATTTTTTCAGCTTGTGTTGCAAATGCGAGTACATCGCCATTTTTTATGGTTTCCAAGGGAATCACAAGTGCAGTACTCAATGTAATATAAATATAAACATAATGTTTACTGTATTCGACACGCACTAAATCTTCCCATAGCATTTTATGTTTACCACTGGGCGATTTTTCAATTAAGTAATTCGCTTGCGTTGGGTCAATAGTGAGCGTGTAAACACCAAACATAGCATTTTTTTCTTTAGCCGTATAATTATTGAGGATCTGACGACGTAAATCGAGCATCATGATTTTGGGTGATAACCACCCCCAAAGTGCAGCAATAACGACAATATACGCTGCAGAATTTTTATCGCCATAATAGAAATAATAAAATCCACCAATTAAACCCATCACAGCAGGTACTAACCAACGATTTTTGCGGATATTTGCCTGTATTTCTTCATTTCGGGTAAATTGCACTTCATTAAAGTGAATTAAATCTTCTTCTCGGAATTCGTATTCGATTTCAAACATGATTATTTTTTATTTTTTTAAGTGACAGTGTGATGTAAAAGAAAGTATTCAGCTAAAACGGATTAGTGCATCTTTATTTTAGCGTGTGTGGTACGTCTAAATAAATTCGATAGCGTTAACATGAACGTACGAAAATGCCCATGAATCGCAATTTGGTGCATTTTATAAAGGGACAAATACACAATTTTGGCAATAAACCCGCCAATACTAACAGATCCCATTAAGTTTCCCATTAAATTACCTACGGTAGTATATTTTCCAAGCGATACAAGTGATCCATAGTCATAGTATACAAATTCAACAGGCGCAACACCCTTTAATCTGTTAACTAACGTTTTTGAGAGAACTGACGCTTGTTGATGCGCAGCTTGGGCGCGTGGTGGCACATTTTCATCATGACCATCCCAAACGCAGGCTGCACAATCCCCCATAGCAAAGATGTCATTATCATTGGTTTTAAGGGTTTTATCCACAATGAGTTGATTAATACTATTTGTATTTAACCCATCTAAGTGTCCAAGCCAATCAGGTGCCTTGATCCCAGCTGCCCAAACTTTCATTTGTGCTTCAATCACTTCACCATCATGTGTCAAAATAGCCTCTTTGGTAATTTCCACCACGCGACGCCCTAATTTTAAATCAATACCCAATTTAATGAGTTGCTGTTGCGTGGCAATAGCTAAATTAGTCGGTAGTGCTGGCAACAAACGATCGGCCGCTTCAATGATCGTGAGGGTCACATTACTTGACTCTTCTAAACCATAAACAGCCAGTAAGTCAGTCACTTCATGCAACTCAGCAGAAAGTTCAACACCTGTTGCACCTGCGCCGACAATGGCAATTGACAGCGGTTGCTGGCTCGATTTTGTCGCATGACTTTTTATATAAGACTCCACCAATTGTTTTTGAAATTTAAACGCTTGAGAGGTCGTATCTAAAAATAAAAAATGTTCATCCACACCCTTAATATGAAACGTATTACTAACACTGCCAATCGCAATCACTAACGTATCATAAATAAATACACGACGTGGGATAAGTTCTTCACCTTGATCATTTAACGTTGGACTCACCAAAACTTCTTTCGTCTCTCTATTTAAACCTTCCATGCGACCTAAGCGGAATCTAAAATGATTTCGATGGGCTTGCGCTAAATATTCGATTTCTTCCGCTTCATCTATTGTGCCAGCTGCTACTTCATGTAAAAGTGGCTTCCAAATATGTGTCGATGTTGCATCAATTAGCGTAATTTCAGCATTGCCTTTTTTGCCTAACTTACGCCCTAAATGTGTCGCTAATTCAAGCCCTGAAGCGCCGCCACCTATAATAATTATTTTGTGTGCAGTGTTATTTTGCATTTGCATTCTCCCCCAACGATTTTGCAAATAAATGTCATTATTGAACATTATAACGAAACATTGCGAAGACAACTGATTTTGCATGCTTTAATTTTTACTCAATGAACACTTTTGTGCCAACTGGTATACGATTAAATAACTCCAACATATCTCTATTTCTCATACGAATACAACCATGTGACCTCGCTTCACCATTTATCAATTCATCGGGGCATCCGTGAATATAAATATAACGTGATGCTGTATGGCATAAGCCATAACGATTTATCCCCTTCTCTAAACCATCAAGCCATAAAATACGCGTTAATATCCAATCTCGATGAGGATATTTATTCGCTAATTCAGGCGTATAAATTTCACCTGTTGAGCGTCTTCCAACAAACACTCGCTGTAATGGTTCATTTTGTCCAATTTTAGCCCGAACGCAATGCCATCCGCGCGGAGTGCATTCACTGCCGCGTATTTCACCAAGTCCATTTCTGGCTGATGATATCTCATAAGTTTCTGTAATTTCGGAATTTAGCACGAAATTTAATGATTGGGTTTTAGTCGTAATATGTAAATAAAAATGCGATTTCATGATTTTTAGGTTGCATAAAGTAAAAATAACTTTATAATGTAACACATATTGCTGGTGTAGCTCAGTTGGTAGAGCAGCTGATTTGTAATCAGCCGGTCGCGGGTTCGAGTCCCATCTCCAGCTCCAATATAATCAAAGGCTTAGGTTATCATGACCTAAGCCTTTTTTATTTTCAGTGAAATAATTCATTTTTAGTCCCAGTTGTAGTCCCAGTTAGCTTTTTAGCTTTCTGAACACTTCACTAGACCTTATAGGATAAAAAATGTAATTTAAATTCTATTTCGAGAATAAAAGTAATTCTGGAACCTCCTAGCCCTACTTATTATCTATCAAATAAATTACATTTATCAATAAAGTAATATGTAGTTAAGAGTGGGATTTTGCTTTATGAACGTTATGAACGTTATAGGTTGCGGATATTTCACTACTAATACTTTGCTAAGATCATTAAAAT
>CAINHP010000265.1 GCA_903848905.1 uncultured Pseudomonadota bacterium | reverse complement strand
GCCATTTAATTTCTCCCAACTATTTTCTAATATGATAAATCATACCACAAAAAAAACCACCACAGCACGCCCGGATGCCATGGTGGTCAATTCCCACTAGCACAATAAACAAAACCCCCACCGCTTGCGCGATGAGGGTTCAATTATAAATTTACTTATTTAGTGAATAATTAAACATGTTGCATCAACTTTAAAATACCTGCCATTAAAGCGATAGAGCCAACTAACATCGCTCCGAGTTTAATTGTCATTCGATATTCTGCAGCCTGCATTTCAGTTCGTATGGATTGCACCTCTGCTTTTAATGTCAACTCCAATTCTTTTATGTCGCTTTTTGTAACATATTCGGTTTCATTTTGAACATTACGCAACGCTTTTGCTACACCTTCCGCTTGCTTCTGATCGAAACCAGATTCTGTCAAAGTCTGAACAAATTGCAGTGTGTCAAACGTTACAGAGCTCATAATAACTCTCCCAATTTAATTTTCTTCTAATTGTATCACATTCTTCTTTTATGAAAAAAAATACACAAAAAAAACCACCACAGCACGCCCGGATGCCATGGTGGTCAATTTCCAATAAACAAAACCCCCACCGCTTGCGCGATGAGGGTCATTTTTCTGATTAAAGACTCACAAAAATTGTTTTGCGAAATTGGCAATCGCAAGTCCTAAAATAGCGCCCAACATCCATTTCATTAAATTTATATCTGATTTAATGGGGGCAAGTTCAATTTGTAAATCTTTTTTTGTGACGACTTCAGCTTCAACACTTGCTTCTTTAAAGGCTTCTGAAATGCCTTCAGCTTGTTTTTCTTCAAAGCCCGCTTCTTGTAACTTACGAACAAATTTATGCGTGTCAAACATGACTGCTGCCATTTAATTTCTCCCAACCATTTTCTAATATGTTAAATCATACCACAAAAAAAAAACCACCACAGCACTCCCGGATGCCATGGTGGTCTTTCATCAAACACTGCCCCACAGCCCATAGTGGGGTAGCCTATAAACAAAACCCCCACCTTTTGAGGGGTGAGGGTCTTGTTTTAATGCTTTACTACTTTGCAGTAGCGTGGCGTTTTATTAAGCGAATAAGAAGTTAGCCGCTAATAATGTGTCGATATCTAACGTTGCTGTACCAACGATTACAACGTCAGCAGTAGATACATTGCCGTTCACACCATCTAAAGCGTCATTTACAAAGTAAATTTTGGCATTAGGAGTAGCCGTACTATTATCACCACCAATAACAATACCTTTACCGCCAGATGTTAATGACAGTGCATTTCCAGCGCCTTGAATCAAGGCTGCCACTTCAGCAGCCGTATCAACTTCAGCAACAGCAGCATCAGTTGATGCTAAGAACACAACTGAATTAGCAAAGTTTGTATCTGCAGTGCCATTGAATTCGGTCGCAGTTGCTGATAATAAAGAACCGCCTGGTAAGAAAGCAGCGAAATTCAATTTATCAGCACCAGCACCACCAACGATGTTCGCACCAAATACGTCTGCACCATTTAATGCGCCTGTAGAAGCAAATACATAAGTATCCGCACCAGCAGCACCTGCTAAAATATCAGCACCTGCACCACCAGTAATGATGTCAGCAGCTCCACCACCGGTGATGTCATCACCTGTTGTTCCACCTAAAATTGTAGTAGCGGTTGCAGATGCTACAACTGTCAATTTACCAGTCGCTGCAGAACCGTCAATTTTAGTAACAGTTGTTCCTACTGCATTAGTAATTGTAGTTGCACCAGCACCGGTTACAGTTAATGTAGCCAATGATGTACCAGTCAAAGTTGAAATAGTACCTGTAAATCCAGATGCAGTCGCAATTGAAGCATCAGTTGTACCTGAATCAAGTGATACGCTTGCAACTGTACCGGTCGCTGAGAAACCAAATTTTTGCGAAGTTCCAGTATTTAATGTTGTTGCAGTTGCGCCAAAGGTATCATTAAATGTAACAGTCGGAAAATTTCAGGCTAGT
>CAINHP010000264.1 GCA_903848905.1 uncultured Pseudomonadota bacterium | reverse complement strand
TCGCTGGGAAATCGGTGGTGGGAATGCCACGCGAATCCACATACGAGAGCGCAATCATTTTCGCATCCACCGCATTTTGCAAATTTTGTGCGAAGACTGCACGGCCTTCACCGTGTGCGACAACACCCGGTATTCTTGAACCTGTCATGCCAGCGAGTATAATAGAAGGCGATTCTTCAACTTGAACCATGGCAACGCGTGCTTCAAATTGCTCAGAGGTATTGCGCATGAAACGTGGCCAATGCTGTGCATTGGGAATAATGTCTTTTAATCCCGATAGCATTTGACAGCCGTTGCATACACCTAAACTAAAGGTATCTTCGCGTGCGAAAAAGTCAGCGAATTCTTGACGGGCAAGGGGGTTAAATAAAATGGATTTTGCCCAGCCACCGCCAGCACCTAAAACGTCACCGTACGAAAAGCCACCGCAGGCGACCAGTCCTTTAAAATCACGCAAACTCACCCGTCCGTGAATAATATCACTCATGTGAACGTCAATACTGGTAAATCCTGCGCGATCAAATGCTGCAGCCATTTCAACATGACCATTAACGCCTTGTTCACGCAAAATAGCGATTTTGGGACGATTTAAGGTTAAAAAGGGCGCAGCAACGTCTTCATTGACGTCAAAAGTGAGTAGGGCGTGTAGACCCCGATCAGCGTCATTATCAATGTGTGCAAATTCTTGCTTTGCACACGTTGGATTGTCACGCAATGCTTGCATGCGGTAACTGAGTTCTGACCATGTTTTTTGCAATTGTGCACGCGGGGCGCTGTAGATTATTTCACCGGCTTGTGAAATGGTTAAACGTTGATTCTCATGTGAACCCACATGGCCGACTTCAAATACGCAATCAATTAAGCCATTTTGTGTAAGCAAGCTTTTGACATCGTCAACGTCTTCGCTGCGTACTTGAACGACAGCCCCTAATTCTTCGTTAAATAAATTACTGAGTGTATCGGCACTTAAAGTATCCAAAACAAGATTGACTTCAAGTCGGCTAGCAAACAGCATTTCAGCGCCGACAGCAAGTAACCCCCCATCAGAGCGATCATGATACGCTAATAATTTTTGTTGTTGATTGAGCGTTTGAATAGAGTCGAAAAAGGCTTTTAAACGTGCTGCATCGTCTACATCAGGTGCCTTATCGCCCAGTTGATTGTAAACCTGAGCGAGGACACTGCCGCCTAAGCGATTTTTTCCAGCGCCCAAATCAATAAGCAACAACACGCTATTTTCAACCGCTTGTAGCTGTGGCGTTAAGGTTTTGCAAACGTCTAAAACAGGCGCGAAAGCCGTAATAATCAGTGACAGCGGTGACGTCATGGTTTTTTTACCCGATTCATCGTGCCACACGGTTTTCATTGATAGTGAATCTTTGCCGACAGGAATGGCAATGCCAAGAGCAGGGCAGAGCTCAAGTCCCACCGCTTTGACGGTATCAAATAAAGCAGCATCTTCACCCGCAACGCCCGCAGCCGCCATCCAATTTGCAGACAGTTTAATGTCGCGCACGCTATCAATTCGCGCAGCAGCTAAATTGGTTAACGCTTCACCAATCGCCATGCGTCCTGATGCGGGGGCATTAATCACCGCAATCGGTGTGCGCTCGCCCATGGCCATCGCTTCACCTGTTGTCGCTTGAAAGCCGGATGTGGTGACCGCGACATCCGCTACTGGAACTTGCCAAGGACCGACCATTTGATCTCGAGCAACGAGTCCCGTGACGGATCTATCACCAATGTGAATAAGAAAGCTCTTATCGGCTACCGCAGGAAACGCGAGAACACGATGAATCGCTTCAGGGAGTTCAATATCATCGGTATTGAATGCTGCGACATTTGGCGCAATGTGTTCAGCGGTACGGTGCATTTTAGGTGGTTTACCAAAAAGCACGGACATTGGCAGATCCACAGCTTGATCATGAAGTAAATTATCGGACAAACTCAAATGTTCTTCGTCAGTGGCTTCACCGATAACCGCATACAAGCAATGCTCACGCTCACAGAATGTTTTAAATAAATCCAATGACTCAGGTCTAATCGCAACGACATAGCGCTCTTGCGCTTCATTGCACCAGATTTGCATCGGTGACATGCCTAAATCAGCATTTTGAACATGGCGAAGCTCAAAGCGTCCACCCCGCTCACAGTCATGGATAATTTCAGGTACCGCATTCGATAAACCACCTGCACCAATATCATGAATAGACACAATCGGTGTGTTTTCGCCGAGTGCATTACAGTGATTAATAACTTCTTGGCAACGACGCTGCATTTCAGGATTTTCACGCTGAACACTGGCAAAATCGAGCGATTCAGAGCTTTCGCCTGATGCTTGCGAAGAGGCTGCACTGCCGCCAAGACCAATTAACATGGCAGGACCACCTAAGATGATAATAAGTGAGCCAGCTGGAATAGCTTGTTTTTTGACGAGCATCGGGCGAATACTGCCCACGCCGCCAGCAATCATAATCGGTTTATGATAGCCGCGTAGGGCATTTTCTTCGTTTAAAACGGGTTGTTCAAATGTACGGAAATAGCCGGTTAAATTAGGGCGACCGAATTCGTTATTAAACGCAGCGCCGCCTAGTGGTCCGTCGAGCATAATATCGAGCGCACTAGCGATTCGCCCTGGTTTACCGTGGTGTTGTTCCCATGGCTGCGCGAAATCGGGTACATGAAGATGGGATACTGAAAAACCGGTTAAACCTGCTTTAGGTGTTGAGCCACGACCGGTAGCGCCTTCATCACGAATTTCACCACCACTGCCGGTTGCCGCGCCTGAATAGGGCGAAATAGCCGTTGGGTGGTTGTGCGTTTCCACTTTCATGAGCAAATGCGACGCTTCATGCGTGTAGGCATATTCACCCGTGTGGGGGTTGCGAATAAAGACATCAGTATGGGCGTTTTCAACTACTGACGCATTGTCATGATAAGCCGATAAAATACCGTATGGACTGACTTCAGACGTGTGGCGAATCATGTTGAAAAGCGATTGCGCTTGCTCAACGCCATCGATGGTCCAATCCGCATTGAAAATTTTATGTCGGCAATGCTCAGAATTGGCCTGCGCAAACATCATCAATTCGACATCCGTTGGATTGCGTTCGAGTTGCGAAAATGCTTGCGTTAAATAATCAATTTCGTCTGGCGACAGCGCTAAACCAAGTTCCGTATTCGCTAACACAAGCGCATCTCGGCCTTGATTAATGATATCTACATGGAGAAGCGGAAGTGGCGGGTGCTCTGCAAATAAGTCTAAATTTTCTTGATGATAGACAACCGTTTGCGTCATACGATCATGCAATTTAGCCGCGACGTTTTCATTTAGAGGTGAGCTGCTGACAATAAAGTACTCAATACCGCGCTCAATACGCTTAATATCATGGAGTCCGCAACGCTGCGCAATATCGGTAGCTTTACTTGACCAAGGTGAAATCGTTCCAGAGCGAGGGACAATAAGTAGGCATTCACCTTCGCTGTCATTAATGTAATTAGATGCGCCATAGCTGAGGAGTTGATCAAGTACGTCTTTATTTTCTTGCGTGAGCTCACCTGACACAAAATGAACAAAACGGGCTGCCACTTTTTGAATGTCAGCTTGGACAGTTTGCAAGTTAGCGAGTAATTTTTCTAAACGAAAATCAGATAATGCGGCGGTGCTAATAAATTTTTGCATGAGGTTTTGAATTAACTTTAAAAAAAGGTTATGTAAATTTGGTTGTTTTTATTTAGAAATTTATTCTTTACAAGAAATATAAATTTTTTTCGTATTTACATTATTTTGGGAAAATGAAAATCATTTATGCAAATCGGTTTGAATTGAGTCATATAAACGCATAAAAACGGCATTGCTTTGCGTGAGAGGTTTTAAATTGCTTGAAAGTAACGTGGCTGATGTTTTGTCATTGTTTTCGGTAAATTCAATGGCGTAAATTTTTTCATCGGCTTCAAAAATGTCAAACATGGACAGCGTTTCATCTAAAAACGATTTTTCAATTGGTGCGGTGGGCGCTTGAGTCACTTGAATTTTGATTGTTTTCGCTTCTTCGCTTCGCTCAAGAACTTCAATTCCGCTGCGACTAATCGCTTTTCCAACAATACGGAAAGCTCGCTCATAAGGTACATTTAAGGAAAATTGTGAAATGTTATCATCACTGCGTGTTAACTGAATGTCATCACGATTGAGGGGAATCGTATCGGAATTAACAGGCTGGCGATTATCAATCGGCTGCTTTGCAACGCTTGAGGGTAATTCAGGCGTTTTTTCAATGGGCATTTTTTCAACAGTAAGAGGCAGTGTGGCAACGCGAGAGGGCGTTTTGGCTTTGTGCATGAGATCTGGCGGTATCACAAGCGGTGCAAGTTCGCTCGTAAATTGATAATCCTTTTCTTTATCGGGAAACCAACTTTGTATGGTTGAACAGCCGCTTAAACCGCTAGCGACACAGAATGCAATAACTGGCGTTAAGTTTTTCATTTTACAGTGCGCCTGCTTGATGCATCGCTGCGCGAACAGGCTCAAAACACTCTTCTGTGAGCCATGTAAGCGGTAAGCGAATGCCTTTTTGCATTAAACCCATTTCAGCTACGGCCCATTTTACGGGAATGGGGTTTGCTTGAATAAATAAAGACTTATGTAACTCAGCGAGTTTTGTATCAATGTCAGCGGCAATTTCCGCATTCCCTGCCATTGCTGCAGTAATCATTTCATGCACTAAACGGGGCGCAACATTTCCGCTTACCGTAATGCTACCATTGCCACCGAGTAAGCAAAATTCACGGCTAGTGGCATCGTCGCCTGTGTAAATAGCAAAATCAGGCGACGTTAAATTACGAATTTGTTTTACGCGCGATAAATCCCCCGTCGCTTCTTTTACGCCAACAATATTAGCTACTTTAGAGAGACGTCCAATGGTTTCAGGCAGCATATCACAAGCAGTTCTGCCAGGGACGTTGTACAAAATTTGCGCAATATCGACAGCCTCGGCAATGGCTTTGTAATGCAAATACAGTCCTTCTTGCGTAGGTTTGTTGTAGTAAGGCGTTACAATTAAACAGGCATCCGCACCAAGTTCTTTAGCCTTGTGCGTTAAATTAATAGCTTCTGTGGTGGAATTGGATCCCGTGCCAGCAATGACTGGAATGCGCCCAGCTACTTGTTTGATAATGAATTTAATGACGTCGCAATGTTCTTCTTCATTTAATGTTGCCGACTCGCCAGTTGTACCTACAGCAACCAGTGCGTCAGTACCTTGTGCAATATGAAATTCACACAATGCCGCTAAACTGTCGGTATCGATAACACCGTTGTTATCCATGGGGGTCACTAACGCAACGATACTACCTTGAATCATGAAAGCTCTCTAATTTGAGGGATTGAAAATGAAATGATCTAACTTAAGTATATTATAACAAGCAAATCCTTAAAAATGGCTAAATTAGCAGAATAGCTTGCAAATGCGCTATAATTTGGCTATTGGAAACAATTATCCTCCCCGCGCTATCAGCGCATTCAAATTATGCAACAGGTACATTATGTCTAACGATACATCCCCTCCATTGTCATTTCGTGATTTAGGTCTTATTGAGCCGCTTTTTAAAGCGCTCAAAGACATTGGTTACGAAACGCCCTCTCCCATTCAAGCGCAGACTATTCCTTATATTCTCGACGGTAAAGACGTTTTGGGGCAAGCTCAAACCGGTACCGGTAAAACCGCGGCTTTCGCGTTGCCTATCTTGTCACGTATTGACTTAAAACAAAAAGAACCCCAAGTTTTAGTTTTAGCGCCAACACGTGAATTAGCTATTCAGGTGGCTGAAGCGTTTCAGCGTTATGCGTCACACATGAAAGATTTTCACGTTCTGCCAATTTACGGTGGACAAGATTATGGAACGCAGTTGCGCCAGCTCAAACGTGGTGCACAAGTGGTGGTTGGAACACCTGGGCGTGTGATGGATCACATGCGTAAAGGCACGCTTAAGCTCGAAAACTTAAAGTTTTTGGTGCTTGATGAAGCGGATGAGATGCTTCGAATGGGCTTTATTGATGATGTGGAATGGATTTTAGATCAAACACCTGATAATCGCCAAATTGCGTTATTTTCAGCGACTATGCCAACAGCTATTCGCAAAATTGCGCAAGAATATTTGCATGAGCCTGAACATGTCACCATTAAAGTGACGACAGCTTCTGCGGAAAATATTCGTCAACGTTACTGGCTGGTTAGTGGCGTGCATAAATTAGATGCGTTAACACGTATTTTGGAAGCAGAAACCTTTGAAGGCATGATTATTTTCGTGCGCACCAAAACGGCGACGATTGAGCTGGCTGAAAAATTGGAAGCGCGTGGCTATTCCGCGGCAGCCATTAACGGCGATATGTCGCAAAGCTTGCGTGAACGTGCGATTACGCATTTAAAAAATGGCAAACTTGATATTTTAATTGCAACAGACGTCGCGGCACGTGGGCTTGATGTTGACAGAATTACACACGTTTTAAACTACGATATTCCCTACGACACCGAATCTTACGTTCACCGTATTGGTCGTACAGGCCGCGCGGGACGTACTGGTGATGCGATTTTATTTATCGCACCGCGTGAGCGCAAATTGTTAATGAATATCGAACGCGCAACAAAGCAAAAAGTTGAGCAAATGGATCTGCCTTCAACAGAAATCATTAACAACAAACGTATTAACCGCTTTAAACAAAATATTACCGATACCCTTGCCGCGCAAGAACTCAGTTTCTTTACGCAGTTAATTGAGCAATATGAACGTGAACATAACGTGACTGCGCTTGAAATTGCCGCAGCGCTTGCGAAATTAGTGCAAGGTGATGAGCCATTATTGATGTCACCACCTAAAAAAGTTTCAGATCGTGATCGTGATCGTGATCGTGATGATCGTCCAGCACGCAAAGATCCTCGCTCAGAAGGGCGTGGCGCAGTGCGTGGTGAGCGTCCTGCAAGACGTGGTGAAGAACGCGTTGAGCGTCGCCCTAAGCGTGATTTCGGTGGCGCGAATATCGAAATGGAAACTTTCCGTATTGAAGTAGGTCATGCACATGGCGTAAAACCAGGTAATATTGTGGGCGCGATTGCCAACGAAACAGGCATTGATGGCGACCATATTGCACGAATTCGTATTGAAGATGATTACAGTACGGTGGAATTGCCTGCAGGCATGCCTAAAGAATTATTGCAAGAATTGCGTAAAGTTCGCGTAGCGGGTCAACTTTTAAATATTTCAAGTGTTGCAGGTGGGAGTAGCGCAGGTAAACCATCAGAAGCAAAAAAGTTTCCAAAATTTGATGATGGTGCGAAAAAAGACAAAGCTAAAAAACGTTTAAGCTCAACCTCGCGTCGTGCGAAAGAGCCTAGCGACGTTTAATTAAAGCAGCGTCCATAAAAAAAGCCGATACGCAAAAACGTATCGGCTTTTTTGTAAGCAGAAAAAAGTAAATCTTATCTGCCGAATCGTTTGTTGAATTTATCAACACGACCCGCTGTGTCAACAACGCGTTGTTTCCCTGTATAGAAGGGATGGCAAGATGAACAAACCTCAATTTGTAAATCCTTAGCCAACGCAGAACCGG
This sequence comes from uncultured Pseudomonadota bacterium, assembly GCA_903848905.1. Lineage (GTDB taxonomy): Bacteria > Pseudomonadota > Gammaproteobacteria > Methylococcales > Methylomonadaceae > UBA10906. Next base: position 16,255 of record CAINHP010000264.1, on the reverse strand, counting down.
TCACAAAAGTATTACCGCAACCACAAGTTACGGTAATTTGTTTATAATTAGGATGAATTTCTGGTTTCATAGTATTTTCGCATTGCCACAAACGGGCATTGATAAGTAAAAAACTGAGTATGATACCGGCTTAACTAACAAATCGCAATGGATTCATTTTTTATGCGCATTATTACATTTAACGCAAATGGTATTCGCTCTGCTGAGCGTAAAGGGTTTTTTACATGGTTAGCACAGCAAAATGCGGATTTTGTCTGTATTCAAGAAACAAAAGCGCAAATTGCGCAACTCGATGCTAGTGTGTTTCAACCAGCGTCTTATCATTGTTTTTATCATGATGCGCAAAAAAAAGGCTATAGCGGTGTCGCGCTTTATTGCCGAGAAAAACCCGATGAAGTTATTTACGGCATGGGTGATGAGGAGATTGATTTTGAAGGACGCTATATTGAAGCGCGACTGGGAAATCTGAGTGTTATATCGCTTTATTTACCTTCTGGATCATCGGGCGATCTGCGCCAAACATTCAAATATGGTGTACTTGAGAAATTTCGAGCGCATTTGCATACGTTGGAAAAAACAGGTCGCGATATTGTGATTTGTGGTGATTGGAATATTGCTCACAAACCCATCGATTTAAAAAATTGGCGTGGAAATCAAAAAAATTCAGGTTTTCTGCCAGAGGAACGCGCATGGATGGATGCACTTTTTAGTGAAAATCAATGGTGCGATGCGTTCAGATTAGTCAATCAAGAAGCAGATCAATATACATGGTGGTCTAATCGAGGGCAGGCGAGAGCCAATAATGTTGGATGGCGTATTGATTATCATATCATTACCGCATCATTGAAAGATCAAGTGACGGCGACAAGTATTTATACAGCTGAAAATTTTTCAGACCACGCACCATTGATTATTGATTATTCGTCTGCTGTTGATTGATATTTTATTTTTTTCTTTAGGATAGATACGTTATGCGTTGCCCATTTTGCGCTGAAAACGATACCCGTGTTTTAGATTCACGCCTTGCCAATGAAGGCGATCAAGTACGCCGACGCAGAGAGTGCTGCGGCTGTAAATCGCGTTTTACCACCTACGAAGTGGCTGAACTTGATATGCCTGATATCGTGAAATGTGATGGAACAAGGCAGACTTTTGATGAGCGAAAATTATGTTCAGGTTTTCTCAAGGCGCTTGAAAAACGGCCGGTGAATCGTGACACGATTGCGCTTGCGATCAATCGTATTAAACGCAGCTTGATGGGCAAAACAGATAATGAAATTTCCAGTCAATTGCTGGGTGAGAAAGTCATGGAGGAGCTACGCAACATTGATCATGTCGCGTATGTGCGTTTTGCGTCGGTGTATCGTAGCTTTGAAGATGTGAGTGAATTTAATGATGTGATTGCAAATTTACACAGCGAGAGCGGTCATGAGTAATAACGAAAAAAATGATTTTCATTATATGGCGCGAGCGTTAATTCTTGCAGAACGTGGGCGTTATACCACTGATCCCAATCCGCGTGTGGGGTGTGTGCTTGTCAAAAATGGGAAAATCATTGGTGAAGGTTGGCATGAGCGGGCAGGGCAGGCGCATGCAGAGGTTTATGCGCTCAATCATGCGACGCAGTCTGTTGAGGGTGCAACCGCCTATGTCACGCTTGAGCCTTGTAGTCATCATGGCCGCACGCCACCGTGTTGTGATGCGTTAATTGCTGCGGGGATTTCACGTTTAGTGGTTGCCATGCGCGATCCTAATCCACTCGTCGCTGGGCAAGGTTTAGCGCGTTGCAGAGACGCTGGTATGGATGTTGTTTGTGATGTGCTCAAGGAGCAAGCTCAGGCACTTAATGAAGGGTTTATTTCACGTATGACACGCAAACGGCCTTTTGTGCGCAGTAAAATTGCCATGAGTTTAGATGGGCGTACCGCTCTTGCCAATGGCGAAAGCCAATGGATTACCTCTCCACCTGCACGTGAAGATGTTCACCGTTTTCGAGCGCAGAGCAGCGCTATTTTAACTGCCATTGGGACGGTGTTAATCGATAACCCAACACTCAACGCCCGAGTTGATTTCCCTTTAGTGCAGCCAGTTCGCGTTGTGCTTGATTCACAATTAAAACTGATGCCAAACGCGAAAATGCGTGATATTGACGGGCAAATTTGGGTGCTCACTTGCAGCGACAATGCAGCTAAAAAAGCGACACTTGAGCGAGCAGGTTTTGAGGTTTATGTTTTGCTCGATTATCAAGGACGTATTGATTTACAGGCGGTGATGGCTTTTCTTGCTCAAAAAGAAATCAATAACGTATTTGTTGAAGCGGGCGCGAGTTTGAATGGCGCTTTGCTCGAAGCCAATTTGGTCGATGAATGGCTAATTTATATGGCGCCTTGTGTTTTGGGGGATAAAGGGCGTGGGATATTTGTGCTGCCTGAATTAACCTCAATGAAAAATAAATCACATTTTCATTGGCAAAATGTTCGGCATGTTGGACAAGATTTACGTTTAACGCTGTCGAGAAAAAACAACGTGGTAGCGTAAATGCTAACGCTCAATTTTTGCCTTGCAGGTGTTGATGACGCGCACGCTATTGTTGAGTTGGTCAACGGGGCTTATCGTGGTGAGTCGAGCCGGCAAGGATGGACAACAGAAGCTGATTTACTCGAGGGTCGTCGCACAGAATTAGAAGAAGTTTCCTATTTGCTTGATTCAAATAACGACATTTTTCTTTGCTGCAAAACACAAAATATACTCATCGGATCGGTTTGCGTGAAATATAGCGATAAACAAGTTGAAATGGGCATGCTTGCTGTGAATCCGCTTTATCAAGGACAAGGAATTGGTAAGCAATTATTACATTATGCCGAATGCTACGCTGCGAAAAAATGGCCAGTTGAGCGTTACGTTTTGGAAGTGATTCATTGTCGACAGGAGTTGATTGCATTCTACGAGCGCAGAGGCTACAAACTCACAACACTAAGACGAGAATTTCCTGTCAATCCAGCTTTATGGACACCTAAAGTGGATGGATTAGTGTTGCTTATTTTGGAGAAGTAATCTCGCTGTATCAAAATGATGCAAAATTGATATACATCATAGAAAAAAGTTATTTAGCTTAGCGATTGATACTCGATTTGATTACAGTCGGTTATTAAAACCGGTCATGTTGAGCTTGTCAAACTGCCGACATTTTTTTTGAAATGGGCTTTGACAAGCTCAGTTAGACGTATCAATCTACTTTTTAAATAAGGATGCGTTAAGCGTAAATCTTGCAGCGTTATTTAGAATGCTTGGCCGCCTTAAAGAATTGCTCGGGCATCAATGATGAATGATGGTGTTCAATTAACCACTGGTCGTCATCATATTCGTAAACAAATGAATATCTCGCTTGAACCTGTTTTGTTTTTCCTTTTTCATGAACGGTAAATGTGTAAACGCCCGTATCTGAAGCCGTATTACATCCAATACTTATCATGCGTCGATCAATTTTGCCTTGGGGTTTCTTTTGCAAAAAGTGCACAAAATAATCTTTGATTTCTTCATGATTTGAACGTGGTTTATCAGATAGTGTGGCGAGCAATACAGCGTCTTCAGCGTATTGAGCGGTCACTTCGTTAGGATCTAATGTGGCTAAAGCCGCATTCCATCGATCAAATAACGCCGCAATTTCTTCTTCATTGGTTTTTAGACATGTAAAACTATTATGTGTTTCTGCATGAATAGGAGCAAAGTTTTGCGCATAGGTCGGGCAAAATGGGATTGCTGATAATATGATGATAGGCATAATTTTTTTCATTACTTTCTCCGATTCAATTTCTACGAGGTTAGGGCAATACCAAAAAACGCTGCTTATTATCTGAATAGTATCTGAATTAAAGCTGAAAATTGTTTTAATAAATGCGTGTATTTGATAGAAGCGCTATTATTTTTATTCAGCTTGAATTCAGTTTGAGCGCCTATAATCAAAGATAAACAGAATCATCATTGATTTCGCTTTTCAGATGAAACACTCAATTGTGTAACGTATGTTTTTGCTTTATTTGATGTTGAGATAAATCTTGACTATTTGAAATGGTTTTGTTTTGTTAGTTTATAGTGTGTGTTTTTGGGGTGTAAATGAAATTGTTACTTGTTGAGGATGACCAACATCTGGGGGCATTAATTAAACAAGACCTAGTCAAATCGGGTTTTGCTGTTGACTTGGCAATTGAAGGTGAACAAGGTGAATTTATGGGATCTACTGAAAACTATGACATTATTGTACTGGATTTAGGCTTACCCAAATTATCAGGGCTTGATGTTTTAAAAGCATGGCGAAAAAATGGATTGGATACACCCGTAGTCGTCCTTACCGCGCGAGATAATTGGTATGACCGAGTAGATGGATTTGAAGCTGGTGCGGATGATTATTTAGGAAAACCGTTTCATATTGAGGAATTACTTGCCCGCCTTAATGCAGTTATTAAACGCAGTAAAGGTCATTCGCCCACGAAAATAGAGGCGTATGGTTTATGTTTAGATGAGTCAAATAAAACCGTGAGGCAGGAGGATATCGTCCATAACTTAACGCCAATCGAATTTATGCTTCTGAGGTTGTTTTTATTAAATCCAGATAAGTTATTTACCAAATCACGGTTGCTGGAAAGTTTGTACGAACTGGATTCAGATCCCGATAGTAATGTACTTGAAGTTTACATTTCGCGTCTACGTCAAAAAATTGGTAAAGATCGAATTATTACACGACGTAATCAGGGATATTTATTTAAGGGTGATGCGTGAAGCGCTTAGCAAAAAAAATGAATATCAGTCTTGGACTGGTATTGCTCATTGGTTTAGCGCTGCTTTGGATTTTACGCACACTGGCCATGCCCTATATTATTGAAAAGCAGATGGTTACGCGGTTGAGCCATGATTTTGATGGCGTTTTAAAACACCTTGATGTTTCATCAACAGGTGAAGTCAATATTGATTCACACGTTATCACGCCCATGTACCTGCAACTCAATTCGGGTTATTACTATTCAATTGTCACGTATCGAGCCGTAGTCAACTCCCCATCGCTTGGAACCTTCTCTTTTGAGCTTGAGCCATTTACATCTATCGATTCTGATATTTCTTATATGCAAGGCCCTGAGTTGCAATCGCTTATTGCATTTAAAAAGTCGGTTGTCATTAATGATGTTCTGGTCACGGTGACAACAAGCGAAGATTTGACGGAGGTGAAACAAGATGTCCGTGACCTAAGTTTGGTGATGCTTTTCATTAGCGTACTGATTACGTTATTTGCGCTGCTTATTCAATCTTATTTGATTCACAAAGCCTTAAGTCCGTTTTTAAAGCTGAAATGGCGATTAATATCATTGGCTGCAATCGATCCAAATTCAACCACTGATTTAAATGACGGAGATCCTCTGCTGTTAACGAATGAAATTCAATCGTTACTCCAAATCATTGATCGTCGTCTTAATCAATCAAGAGCGTCCATTGGAAATCTAGCTCATGCCATCAAAACACCGCTTGCCATTATGTATCGACTGGCCGATTCATCTGAGCTTGATAATCATCCTGATATTCGAGCGCAATTTCAAAAACACGCAAGTGACATTTTAAATTTAGTCGAGAGAGAATTAAAACGCGCCAGAATTGCAGGGACTGGCGGAAAAGATTTACTCGGATTTCATCCACAAATTGAATTGCAAACGTTAAGTAAAGTGCTGAAAACGCTTTATCGAGATAAACCTTTACTCATTACGATTGTCGCGCCAGATATGCTGGTGAATTACGACAGGCAAGATATTTTAGAGCTGATGGGGAATCTTGCTGACAATGCCTGTAAATGGGCACATGAACAAGTCAATATCACGCTAAAAAGTCATGATGGCCTTGAAATTATTATTGAAGATGATGGGCCAGGATGTTCACCTGAAATTATTCGTGAATTGATTGCCCGAGGACTTCGTGCCAGTGAAACCAAAGAAGGTCATGGTTTAGGCCTTGCGATTGTCAATGATATTGTCGAATTTTATAACGGGAAATTGGTGTTTGAAAAATCAGACCAACTCGGTGGTTTACGTGTGATTGTGTATTTGTCGATTGTTAAAAATTAAACATAAATAATGCCTTTGCGCATTTACTTCGATATTGAAAAAGGTTGTTTTATATAATATCGATTCGAAATCAATTGATTATTTATTTAAAAAATTATTTTTTCAAAATAAGAGGTTTTAAATGATTCATAAACATATTGCTTTTTACGCTTCAAATTTTAAACATGATTTATCCGCTTCAATCGTGGTTTTTTTAATTGCGTTGCCACTTTGCTTAGGTATTGCGCTTGCGTCAGGTGCCCCTTTATTTTCTGGGTTAATTACAGGCTTAGTTGGTGGGCTATTAGTGTCTTTTCTAAGCGGTTCGCAGTTATGTGTATCAGGACCTGCGGCGGGATTAACCGTTATTGTTTTTTCTGCTATTGAGAAATTAGGCAGCTTTCAAGGTTTACTGGTAGCTGTCATTTTGGCTGGTATCATTCAATTAACATTAGGCTATTTACGAGCAGGTATTATTGGGGCATTTTTCCCGTCAGCGGTTATTGAGGGAATGCTCGCGGCAATTGGATTGATTTTAATTATCAAGCAAATACCCCATGCAACCGGTTATGACGGGAGTTATGAAGGTGATGAGAGTTACATGCAAGAAAGCGCGCAATCGAGTTTGCAAGAGTTGATTGAGTCAATTTCGCAGAGTATTTCACACGGCTCTATTGTCATTAGTAGCGTGGCTTTATTGATTTTGATTGGTTGGAATTTACCGTGGTTTAAACAACAACCGTTGTTTAAAAATATTCCCGCAGCGCTTATCGCAGTTATTTGGGGAATTGCCTACAATCAATACACCATTCACTTTGCACCCGAATGGGCGGTAAAAGCACAGCATCTTGTTAATCTTCCCGCTATACAAAGTCCAGTAGAATTTTTTAATTACCTTCTCTTTCCTGATTTCAGTTATCTCGCGCGATTAGATACTTACACGTCTGCGATTACCATCGCTATTATTGCAAGCCTTGAAACGTTACTGAGTTTGGAGGCTACAGACAAACTTGATCCATTCAAACGTATTGCGCCAACGAATCGAGAATTAAAAGCGCAAGGTATTGGTAATATGGTGAGTGGTTTTTTAGGTGGTCTACCCATGACGGCAGTTATCGTTCGAAGTGCGGCGAATATCAATGCCGGAGGAAGAACGCATCTTTCGTGTTTTTTGCATGGGCTTTGGCTTCTTTTGAGTATTTTATTTGTGGCTGAGTTTTTAAATACTATTCCACTTGCCTGTTTGTCGGCGATTTTATTGCACACGGGCTATAAATTAGCAAATCCAGCGGTGTTTAAGCATTTTTATCAAAAAGGGCCAAGTCAATTTTTACCTTTTATTATCACAATTTCTGCCATATTGCTGACTGATTTATTGCTGGGGATGACTATTGGAATGGCATTTGGTTTGTTCTTTGTCATCAAAGCCAATTATCAAGCCGCTATTACGCTGTCTAAACAAGGTTCACATTACCTGCTTTCCTTTAATAAAGATGTGTCTTTTTTAAATAAAGCGGTGCTGCGTAAATTTATTTTAAGTATCGAAGAAAATAGCCATGTCACTATAGATACCACGAAAGCAAAATTTATTGATCATGATATTTTGGAAACCATCGAGGATTTTTTAGCCACCACTTCAGACGACAATATATATGTTGAATTTATTGAGATAGATGGCTACCAACGTTTTTCAGGTATTGGTGAAAAACATATTTAAATTAACTTTGTTTGGTAGAGAATGACAAATGATTGAGTTTAAAAATTTACAGTGTGATATTCCAGCGGGAATAGCAATATTTTTTATAGCCATTCCCATGTCCCTAGGGATTTCGCTTGCCTGCGGGGCACCACTGTATTCGGGGTTAATTGCAAGTATTCTTGGCGGAATATTAGTGGCACCATTGAGTGGTTCAATCCTAGGAATTAGTGGCGCGGCGGCGGGACTTGTGGTCATTATGCTCAGCAGTATTGAAACACTGGGATTCAGTACATTTTTACTTACTGTCTTTATCGCAGGGATGTTTCAGATTGTGATGGGAATCACCAAAATGGGCAGTATTGCGCATTATTTTCCAAGTGCTGTGATTAAAGGCATGTTATCGGGAATAGGCGCGATTATTTTTATCAAACAAATCCCACATGCAGTAGGTTATGACAGTGATTATGAAGGGGATTTGTCATTTTTTCAGGCTGATAATTATTCGTCTTTTTCTGAATTAACCCACATGCTGGAGTCATTTTCACCCACCGCAACGGGCATTGCGGTTTTATCATTGATTATTTTGATTATTTGGGAGCAACCAAAGTTTAAAAATACGCATTTTTTTCAATCACTTCACGGTACATTAATTGTTATTATTGTGAGCATTGTGTTTAACGAATGTTTACTCAGCTATTTTCCAGCTTTAGCGCTAAAAGAAGCGCATCTTGTATCGTTGCCAATCCCACAGACGATAACGGATTTGCTTGAGCAAATGAACACGCCGGATTTTTCGCAGCTGAATAATCCCGTCATTTATATTAGCGCAATGACATTGGCCTTTGTGGCTAGTTTGGAAACATTACTTGCCGTGGAAGCGGTTGATCGATTAGATGTATATAAGCGTGTGACACCGACTAATCGAGAATTAATTGTACAAGGCATTGGTAATATGGTGTCTAGCTTGCTTGGCGGTTTGCCAATGACACAAGTTATTGTTCGCAGTTCTATTAGCATTCAATCAGGTGCAAAAACGCAAGCAGCGGGTTTTATATCGGGGTTCTTACTGTTAATGTCCGTATTTTTAATTCCAGATTGGTTGAACAAAATACCGCTCGCCAGTCTTGCCAGTATTTTGCTTGTCACCAGTTATAAACTCATGCGCCCACGAATTTTTATGAAAATGTACGAGGCGGGTATTTATCATTTTTTACCTTTTTGCGCGACGATTTTAGGGCTTGTGTTTACCGATTTTTTAAACGGCATATTGATTGGTCTTGCGTTTTCGCTCGTTTCAGTGGTGGTCGAGAATTATAAAAGTTCATTTTATTTTCGAGAAACGCATATTGGCAATAAAATTATTTTTCGTTTATCCGAAAACGTGTCTTTCCTCAATAAAGCCAATCTCAAGCAAACGTTCGATCATTTGCCTAGGCATTCAGAAGTGGTGATTGATGCGACGCGCTCAACGTATTTGGATTACGATGTGTTTGAAGTGATTCATGATTTCAAAAAAGAAGCGCCATTAAAAAATATTCAAGTCACATTGCAAAATGTGCGCGGTTTTGGTGTGCTAGAACCTGTGCAAAATGTCAAAGCGCAAACGTTTGAGAGCCAACAAGCGCTGACACCTACTCAAGTATTGGAGATTCTCAAGGAAGGGAATGCGCATTTTATGAATAATCTCAAAGTGAATCGTAATTTGTTTGAGCAGATCAATGATACGCAAGACAATCAATTTCCCATGGCGATTATTTTGAGCTGTATGGATTCGCGTACCTCGGTGGAATTGATTTTTGATCAAGGGTTGGGGGATGTCTTTAGTGCGCGTGTTGCTGGCAATATTGTCAATGACGATATTTTAGGCAGTATGGAATATGCTTGCTCGGTTGCAGGATCAAAACTTATTGTAATTTTAGGGCACACGCATTGTGGCGCGATTAAAGGGGCGTGCGCCGATGTTAAACTCAATCATTTGACTGGATTACTTGAGAAAATTCAACCCTCAGTTAAGCGTGTTTGCGCACAACATAACATCATGGCAATCGGTAATGACGAAGCGTTAATTCAAGACGTGTCTGAACAAAATGTGATGTTTATGGTTAAACAAGTTAAGCAACGCAGTCCTTTACTTAATAATTTATATCAACTTGGCAAAATTGGTATTGTTGGTGGGATGTATGATATTGAAACAGGGAAAGTGACTTTTTATGAGTAATACGCGCGATTGAATTGGTAAACGCACAATGTTGTCATAGTCGATTTTTCAATTGACTATGACAAAACATTCGTCATCAAACTTAATTAATTAACGATACTAATTCGCGCGAATTTGCGTTTACCGACTTGATAAACATGCGTTGAGTTGACTTCAATATCTAATTTGGGATTTTCGACTTTTTCGCTATCAATTTTCACGGCACCTTGATTTATCATGCGGATGGCTTCAGACGTGCTGCTCGTTAAATTAGCCTCTTTTAAAACATGCGCAATGCCAATGCTTGCCCCTTCAATATGGAGTGTGACGTCATCGATATCATCGGGAATCGCGCCTCGCTGGAAACGTGCTTCAAAATTTTCAAGTGCTTTGATAGCAGCCGCTTCATCGTGGAAACGCGCGATAATTTCTTGCGCGAGTTTGAATTTATAATCACGCGGATTCGCGCCATTTTGACATTCACTATTCCATGCGGCAATTTCAGACATGGGGCGGAAACTAAGTAGTTCAAAATAACGCCACATAAGCTCATCGCTAATCGACATGATTTTACCGAACATCTCATCAGGTGCGTCCGCAATACCAATGTAATTATTCAGTGACTTTGACATTTTCTGAACGCCATCAAGCCCTTCTAAAATTGGCATGGTCATGACCACTTGCGGTTTTTGACCAAAGACTTCTTGAAGTTGACGCCCCATGAGTAAATTGAATTTTTGATCGGTGCCGCCAAGTTCGACGTCCGCTTTCATGGCGACAGAGTCATAACCTTGAATAAGCGGGTATAAAAATTCGTGAATGGCAATAGATTGATTGTTTTTAAAACGCTTGCTGAAATCATCACGCTCAAGCATACGCGCCACGGTATTTTTTGCCGCGAGTTGAATCAATTCCGCTGAGGACATCGCATTCATCCACGTTGAGTTGAATAGGATTTGCGTTTTTTCGGGGTCGAGAATTTTGAAAATTTGGGTTTGATAGGTTTTGGCATTCTCAGCAACTTCTTCGCGTGTTAGGGGTTTTCGCGTGACGTTTTTACCCGTTGGATCGCCGATCATGCCAGTGAAATCGCCAATTAAAAATAAAATCTCATGGCCTGCGTCTTGAAATTGTTTGAGTTTATTAATTAAAACCGTGTGACCTAAATGCAGGTCTGGTGCGGTGGGATCAAAGCCCGCTTTAATGCGCAGCGGGCGATTTTCAGCGAGTTTTTTAACCAATTCTGCCTCAAGTAGGACTTCGTGTGTGCCACGTAGCAATTCATTTATGATCGTTGGGTTTGCTGTATTCAAAGGAATGCCTCAAAATAAAAAGTATAAAAAGGGTGGAATGCGCAGGCATCCCAGCTAAACATAGATTATCATAGATAACACTCGATTGAATTTAACAACGCAACTTTACTATCATGTCCAGCACTCAATTATTCACCGCATCGCCGTCAACTGTGCTGACGGTTTTGCAAAATAAAGGCAAACTGTCTTTGTCTGATTTGAAAAAAGTGGAGCGCATGCAAAAAACGGCGGTTGCCGAAAGTTTGCCGGCATTGCTGATTAAATTGGGACTTTGCTCAGAGCATGATGTAGCGTTAGCCTTTGTTGAAAGCAGTGACTTGGAGCGTATCAATCCTGAGCAGTATCCGCAGGAAAAAATATTGCCCGATAATGTTTCTCTGCGTTTTTTAAAACAATATCATCTTGTCGGATTAAGCGAAGATGACGGCGCAATCCACGTGGCCATGCTAGACCCTGAAGATAATTTTGTTTTAGATTCGCTGCGTATTATTACAGGTAAAACGATTTTACCCAGTGTGGGCGTGTTATCAGAAATTGACAGTGCCTTAGCGGTGCAATACGGTGAAGTCAAAGGTAAAAATGACGATCAACTCGATGAGTTTGCGTTTGATGAGCTGGGCGAAGAAGATTTAGCGCATTTAAAGGATTTAGCCAGTGAAGCGCCTGTGATTAAAATGGTCAATGCCATTATGCAACGTGCGATTGAAGTGAAAGCGTCTGATATTCACATTGAGCCCTTTGAGCAAACACTTAAAGTGCGCCTGCGTGTGGATGGCGTATTGCAAGATATTGACGCGCCGCCGGTAAAATCAACGGCGGCGGTGATTTCGCGTATCAAAATCATGGCGAAACTCAATATTGCTGAACGTCGTCTGCCACAAGATGGGCGTATTAAAGTGCAAATGCTCGGCAAAGAACTCGATTTGCGTGTATCAAGCATCCCCACCATGTATGGTGAGAGCGTCGTTATTCGTTTGCTCGATAAAGAAAATACTGTTCTGGATTTTGACGCATTAGGGTTTGCGGGACGACAATTAACGCAATTTCTTGATGTTCTCGCACAGCCGCATGGCATTATTTTAATTACCGGTCCAACAGGGAGCGGTAAATCGACCACGATGTACGCTGCACTCAAACAATTAAACACCACTGCGCGAAAAATTATCACAGTTGAAGATCCTGTGGAATATCAAATGGACGGTATCAATCAAATTCAAGCCAAACCGCAAATTGGATTAACGTTTGCTATCGCACTGCGCTCAATTGTTCGTCAAGATCCAGATGTCATCATGATTGGTGAGATGCGTGATCTTGAAACGGCGCGTATTGCCGTGCAATCTGCGTTGACGGGGCATTTGGTACTGTCAACGCTCCATACTAATGACGCTGCGGGTGGTGTGACGCGCTTACTTGATATGGGTCTTGAAGAATATTTACTCACATCCACGGTGAATGGCATTTTAGCGCAGCGACTTGTGCGTCAGCTTTGTGTGCATTGTAAACAGGCTTATATCGCCTCAGATACGCTCATTGACAAAATGCGTTTGCGTCGTTTTCAGCCAGAAGGGACTATGACGTTATTTAAAACGGTGGGTTGCGCCGCGTGCGGGGGACTCGGGTATCGCGGTCGCCTTGCCATTATTGAATTTTTGCCAATGACTGATCCGATTCGTCAATTGATTATGGGGCATGCGTCTGCTGGCGCGATTGAAACGCTGGCGCGAGAAGAAGGGATGATGACACTTTATGAAAATGGGTTGCAGAAAGTATTGCAAGGCGTCACAACACTTGAAGAAGTGATGCGCGTGACTTCGGAGAATTAAAGCGTGACCTTATTTTTTTATCAAGCGGTGAATAGCGCGGGCGAAACCGTTGAAGGTGAGCAGGAAGCCATCGATGAAATACATTGTGTGCAGCAACTTCAACAAGATGGTTATATTCCCTTGCGCATCAAGCCAGCAAAAAGCCAGACATTTTTAGGTTTTCAGCTAAACGGGCAACGCGGCAAATTATCAACTAAACATATTGTTCTTTTTACCGGTGAGCTGGCCACATTACTTGAATCGGGTTTGCCGCTGGATCGCTCGTTGTTTGTGTTAATGGACTTGGCAAGCGATAACGAAAATTTAACGAAATTGATTGGTCGCGTCCTTGAAAAAGTGAAAAGTGGTGTGTCGCTCGCGGATGCGTTAGAGCAGCAATCAGGTGTATTTAGTAAATTTTATTTAAATATGATTCGTGCGGGTGAAGCGGGCGGTAATTTAGGTGAAGTGCTTAGTCGCCTCGCCACGTATTTAGAGAGTTCGCAAGAATTAAAAGACACGGTGAGTACCGCGTTAATTTATCCAACCATTTTGCTGGTGATGTCACTCGCGTCGCTGTTTATCATGTTGACGTTTGTGGTGCCGCAATTTAGCGAAATGTTTGCGAGTGCGGGTAAGGCGTTGCCGCTGTCTACGCAAATGGTGGTTGGCTTGGCAAATTGGCTACAGCAATACTGGTGGGCGGTGATTGGCAGTATGGTGGGTGTGATGGGCTATTTTAATGCGCAACTCGGCAGTAAAGACACAAAGCGCATTTGGGATGAGCGCTGGCTTAGATTACCGCTTGTTGGCGAGATGATTTTAAATAAAGAAATCGCCAATGTAACGCGCACGCTGGGCACATTACTGGGAAATGGTGTATCGATTTTATCTGCCTTCATGATTGTGCGTGAAACCGTTGATAATTTACATATTGCCGATGCGCTTGACGATACGGGTGAGCAAATCAAGCAAGGTAAAACTCTTTTTGATGCGCTTGAGCAAAAATCTATTTTCCCCAAAATGGCCATGCAAATGATTAAAATGGGCGAAGAAACCGGGCATTTAGAAGAAATGTTGCTGCGAATTGCCACCATTTATGACAAACAATTGCGCGTCTCGATTACTCGTATGTTAGCGTTACTTGAACCCGCGTTGATTATTACGCTCGGCATTATGATTGCCGGTATTATTGTATCGATTTTACTCGCGATTTTAAGCGTGAACGATTTAGCGGTTTAGCAAAAAAGACACGCGAAAATAGCCGCGATGCGGTATTATCACAGGAGCGCAAAGTGGTTTTTGCTTTGCCTTTTCACTTTTTTATTCCAAGGAGAAAAATCGACCATGACACAAGACGAATTAAAACGTAAAGTCGCTGAGGCCGCGTTGCCCTATATTAAAAATATCAGCATTATTGGTGTCGGAACAGGTTCAACGGTGAATCATTTCATTGATTGCCTCGCTGATTTTAAAGACGATATTGAAGGCGCGGTGTCAAGCTCGGAAGCAAGTACACAACGTTTAAAAAACTTAGGTATTCGCGTTTTAGATTTAAATGATGTCGGTACGCTCGATATTTATGTTGATGGCGCAGATGAAGTCAATCCGCATAAACAATTAATTAAAGGCGGTGGCGCGGCGTTGACGCGTGAGAAAATTATTGCAGCGGCGAGTCGCAAATTTGTTTGTATCGCTGACGAATCAAAGTGCGTTGATGTACTTGGTAAATTCCCACTCCCTGTTGAAGTGGTACCAATGGCAAGAAGTTACGTGGCGCGTGAGCTTGTCAAATTAGGCGGACAACCCATTTATCGTGAAGGTTGCATCACGGATAACCACAATGTGATTTTAGATGTTCACAATCTCAGTATTCTTGACCCACTTAAATTAGAAGCGTTAATTAATAATATTACCGGCGTTGTCATGGTAGGTATTTTTGCAGCACGTCACGCAGATGTTGTGCTGGTGAGTAAAGGCGATAGCGTCATCACATTCTAAATTTTCACCCGCAGTTAAAATTGGGGATAACATTCATTTTGCAGTGTTATCCCTTTTTCTTATCTCACTCTCACTTAAATAAAGAAACGATATGACGCATGAATTTTTCGCAACCACGCCTAAAGCGCTGGAAGGCATTTTAACGAATGAATTAGTGTCGCTAGGCGTGACGCAATTTAAAGCCACCACGGCAGGCGTTGCTTTTTCGGGCGATTTAGAGCTGGCATATCGTGTGTGTTTGTGGTCGCGCGTTGCCAATCGTGTTCTATTGGTCCTCAGTCAATTTGAAGTCAAAACGCAGCATGATTTATATGCGGCTATTCAAGAAATTAACTGGTTTGAGCATATCAATGCAGAGGACAGTTTTGCGGTCACGTTTAGTGCAAAAAATTCGACCGTGATTGTTAATAGTCATTTTGGCGCGTTAAAAGTCAAAGATGCCATTGTTGATCAAATGCGAGCCAAATTTGGTGTTCGTCCAAGCATTGATACCGAGCGTCCAAGCATTCGTTTAAATGTGCATTTGAATGGTGAAAATGCCCAACTCAGTTTAGATTTATCGGGTGAGAGTTTACATAAACGCGGTTATCGTGATGTGAGCATTGAAGCGCCAATGAAAGAAAATCTTGCCGCGGCGATCCTTCTGCGTTGTGGTTGGGATAAACTGTCAGCAGAGGGAAAATCTCTGCTTGATCCCATGTGCGGGTCGGGTACGCTACTTCTCGAAGGTGCGATGATTGCCGCAGATTGTGCGCCGGGACTTGGGCGTGAGTATTTTGGCTTTATGGGCTGGAAAAAACATGACGCGCCATGTTGGCAGACTCTTCGCCAAGATGCGCAGTGGCGAAAAATCGTCGGCATGAAGAAATTGCCAATGATGGTGGGGTTTGATAAAAATAAAAATACGGTGAATACCGCCCTTGCACATGTGGCGAATGCAGGTTTTCAAGGGAAAATTCATATTGAGCGTCGTGATATTGCCGATGCAAAGCCCCCCGAAAGCTGGGAAAAAGGCTTGCTTGCGTGTAATCCACCTTACGGTGAGCGACTCGGTGATGAGGCCGAAACTGCCGCACTTTATGAGCAATTTGGACAAACGCTAAAAACGTCTTTTGTTGGCTGGCAAGCCGCGTTAATTATCAGCAATCCCGAATTAGGTT
>CAINHP010000263.1 GCA_903848905.1 uncultured Pseudomonadota bacterium | reverse complement strand
GCAGTTTGGATTAAACCACAAGCACTTGCGTTAATAACAGAGGTGACACCACCCGATTGTGCGTAAAACGCATTTTTTATTAATGACATAAATTTGCCTTATTGGAAACAGGTTAAAATGAATATAAACGTAAATAGTGATTATTCTTGTTGTTGACTATATTGATATTTAAATTTCTTTTTGAGTAAACTTGCTGGATCGTCTGGAATGCGTTTTAACCATTGCTCATTGGCTTGTTGTTGTTCAGCAGTTAATTCAACTTCTTGCGTTTGTTGTTTTGTATTTTTCTCTTTTTGTGAAGATTTAGACTCATCTTTGTTTGCTTGCTGTGAATTATTCTGATGTTTATCTTCTGGCTGAGCGGTTTCTTTTTTGGATGGCGGATTGTCGCCAGCTTTATGTTCAGGCTGATCTTTTGATTCATCTGACGGATCTTTGTTATCAGAATTTTTTTCATCTTTAGATTTTGATGAATTTTCAGCCGATTTTTCGTTTTTTTCTTTTTCTTTTTCTTGAGATTGAGAAGAAGAATTTTGTTGCTGCTGTTGTTGCTGTTTTTCTAATTCTGTTTTGACGATGTCTTTATTGAATTTAGCATCTTCATCGTATGGATTTTCTTTAACAGCTTGCTCATAAGCGGCTAGCGCTTCTTTGAGTTGTCCTTTTTTAGCTAATGCATTTCCTAAATTATAATTGTTCTGCAAATTTTGGAACTGTGTTGTGGCTTTATCTAAGTCGCCAGCTTTGTAGGTTGATGCGGCTTGCCATTGCGCATTATTGAATGTTTTAGCCGCCTGATCATAATTTTTTTGTTGATAGGCTTTTTGAGCCTGCTGATCTTTTGTCTGCCATAAATCTGGCCATTCCAAAGCGTAACTGTTTTGGGGAAAAGGGATTACAAATAGTAATGCTAAGTAAATGGCACCTTTGCGAAACTGCCATGCCGCCCATGGAATAATAAGAAACAAAAGCCAAGCACCTATATCGTCCCATTGCTCAAGCCATAAATTTGTTTTATCTGCTAATGTTGCACTATCTATTGGTGTATCCAATATTTTCAAAAGTTGTGATATATCGCTATCATCCGCTGTCATGGATTGATAATATCCTTTTCCCGCTTTGGCTAATTCTTTTAGTTGCGAGGCATTTAACTTAGGTACTTGAATTTCACCATATTCATCTTTAGCAAATCCACCTTCAGGTAATGCGATAGGGGCTCCATCACTTGTTCCTACCCCTAAAATGGATAATTGATAACTTGTTAATTTTGCAGCAACAGGGAGTGATTTTGAAGATTCCACACTGTCAGTCACAAGGAGTATATGTCCTTTCGGTAATCCAGCTTGTTTAAGTAGATCCACTCCTTTGTCAATTGCGGCTACGGTATTATTGCCTTCACTTGGCATAATGTCGCTAGTGAGTGCTTCAAGTTGACTGCGAATGGTTTCAATATCATTAGTGAGAGGCGTGACTGTAAATGCAGTGCCAGAGTACACTAATAGCGCTGTCTGTCCGTCTTTGCGTTGAGAGAGTAAATCAGAAATCTTATATCTCGCAAGCACTAAACGACTGGGTTTCACATCCTCAGCATTCATTGTCTGCGATAAATTTAGTGCGATGACTAACGCGGCATTATTACGAAAAGCAGGGGTGGGTAAACGTTGCCACGTTGGCGCAGCAAGTGCTGTAATTGCGATCAATGCGAAGACATTAGCAAGCCAGAAAGTCCAGCGCGACTTTTTATTGGCTGTATTTTCCAATAAAAATGGCAATAATTCACGATCACAAATTTTTTCCCAATAAGTTGTACTCGTTGTATTTTGTCGATACGCCTTAATACTTAAAAAAAGCAGTGGCAACAAAGCCAAAAAAGCAGTTGGATTCAAAAAATGAAATTCAGCCAAAAGTGACATCATTGCAGTTTTCTCCAGCATAATAAACCGGTGAGCAATAATGCGGCACCTAAAGGAAATGAATAGAGCTCTTTGCGTGGGCGAAAATAGTGCTTTTCTTTTTCGACGGGCTCGAGCTCATCAAGGCGCATATAAATATTATTTAGCTCGTCTACGTTTTTAGCTCGATAGTAATAACCACCCGTACTTTCAGCGATTTTTAAGAGCATCTTCTCATCTAAATCCGCAGAAGGGTTCACTTTTCGATAACCAAAAAAACCGCCAACCAACATTTCATCCGCACCAATACCAATGGTGTAAATCTTTAAATGATTAGCTGCAGCAAGTTCAGCGGCTTTTAAAGGCGATACTTCACCTGCAGTATTCGCGCCATCGGTAAGTAGAATCAACACGCGACTATTAGAGGATTCATTACGCAAACGCTTCACTGCAAGCCCTATTGCATCACCAATTGCGGTGTTATCTCCTGCAAGGCCAATTGCAGATTCATTGAGTAGTGTTGTTACCGTTTTTCTGTCAAAAGTGAGGGGTGTTTGTAAATACGCCTGACTACCAAATAAAATCAAGCCAATACGATCTCCTGTCCGTCGTTCAATAAAATGGGTTGCAATTGATTTAATTGCCGTTAAACGATCCACGGCTTCTTTATTCAAAATAAAATCTTGCTCTTGCATACTCGCAGATAAATCCACCGCAAGCATAAGATCACGCCCACTTATGGATTGCTCTAAAGGTTCACCTAGCCATTGAGGACGCGTGAGCGCAAAAATAAGAAATACCCAAGCAAACGCAGCGAGCCACAACCCTAATTTTGAAGTGACGGTTATCGTTGCGCTTTGATAAGGCGTCATCTCGGCTAAAAAAGGAATTCGCATTGCTGTTTTTTGGTGCTGTGTTTTTTTGGGTGCAAACTGATAAACCAAAAACGGCAAAGGTAAAAGCGTGAGCAACCACGGCCAAACTAAATCAATCATGC
Source organism: uncultured Pseudomonadota bacterium (assembly GCA_903848905.1). Classification (GTDB taxonomy): domain Bacteria; phylum Pseudomonadota; class Gammaproteobacteria; order Methylococcales; family Methylomonadaceae; genus UBA10906. Next base: position 540 of record CAINHP010000263.1, on the reverse strand, counting down.
AGTTTTTTTATGTTGTTTTAAAAGAGTTGAAGGTTGCGCGTTCAGCCATTGGTGTGCCAGTTGAAATAGCGCTTTTATATCCACCTCTGGCGAGAGCGTTTGCTGATAAGGTGCTTCAATTAAATAGCGACCAACCCCATGTTTAAATCCGGCTTCTTTTAAAGGCTGGTCTAAATAATCTAACCATGCACGTCCTGTTAATCCTGCTATATCATCATCTTGCTGTGAAGTACTTATCGCAACGCGACGCAGTAAACTTGATAATTCGCAGACTTTTTGATGATCACTTAATTTGTCATCATGCTCAAGCTGCTTAATTAATTTACGAGCCAATTTGACTGCTGTTTTTTGACGCAATCGTTTAATAAGAATAATGATCAACAACGTGCAAACTGGAATTAAAAAGGCAAGTATCCACCACCCCATAGCGGGAGGAAACCAGCCTATTGTTTCTGGTAAATGAATGTCTCTAATAGGTAATTCTTCAATTGGTGGCATAAATGTCAACTCTTCTTACATTCTTAAGCAAGTAAGGGGATC
>CAINHP010000262.1 GCA_903848905.1 uncultured Pseudomonadota bacterium | reverse complement strand
CTTGGCATCCCCCATTCAATTTTGCATTCATTGCGCGTTCAGCTGTAACGCATATAGCAGTCAATTCGTCATTTAACGCATTTACAATGGCATTAACTTCAGAATCATCAACGCGACACTCAATACCAATTGCACCTTGCCCAATGGCTGGCAAACTGACTTGCGTTGGCAGACATTGCGCTATACGATGCCCCATTCCAAGACGTTTTAACCCTGCAGAAGCAAGAATAATCGCATCATAATCGCCGGCATCCAATTTGTCTAAACGCGTATTGACATTACCACGCAATGATAAAATTTCAGCATTTGGAAATTTTGCTTTTATTTGACATTGACGACGAAGACTAGATGTCCCAATACGAGCATTCTCTGGCAAGTCATCTAGAGACGCATAATGATTTGAAACAAACGCATCAGTGGGATCTCCTCGCTCTAAAATCGCTGATAAATGTAGGCCCTCAGGAAAAGTCACAGGCACATCTTTCATTGAATGCACGGCAATGTCCGCATTACCTTCAAGCATGCCCTGCTCTAATTCTTTAACAAATAAGCCTTTACCGCCAATTTTTGCTAAAGGGGCATCGAGAATTTTATCACCTCGCGTGACCATTTTAACTAGTTGCGTTTGAATAGTAGGAAAAAGTACTTTTATACGCTCAGAAACATACTCTGCTTGCCAGAGTGCTAAAGGGCTTTGACGGGTTGCGATACGAATTATTTGAATAGTCACTGCAAAATTGAAAAAAGAAGTTATGAATACGAGAGAGTTTAGCGTAAATCGTGGATTTCGTCGAAAATTAAACAGGAAAAGAGAACGACAATCGTTGTTAATTGTTCATTCTCATCCTGTTTTTGACTCAATAAATCAATGAAAATTAATGTGAAAAAATTAATTCACCCTTATCCTCTGTTACTTTTATTACGTCACCTGCAACAAAATGTCCAGCCAAAATAGACTGTGCTAAAGGATTTTCAAGTTGTTGCTGAATAGCTCGCTTCATAGGACGTGCGCCGTATATCGGATCGAATCCCGCTTCACCCAATAAATCGAGTGCAGCATCCGAAATCACAAAGCCAATTTCACGCTCTTGCAGACGCTTGCGTAAATGGTCAATTTGAATAGTCGAAATTGCACGGACCTGCTCAAGACCAAGCGAGTGAAATACGACAGATTCATCAATTCGGTTAATAAATTCTGGTCGAAATTTCGTCGCCACAATATCCATTACTGCATTTTTCATCACACTATAAAGCGCTTCACCTGATAACGCTTGAATGATATCTGAGCCAATATTTGACGTCATCACAATAATGGTATTTTTAAAATCAACCGTTCGCCCTTGCCCATCCGTTAAACGGCCGTCATCTAATACCTGTAATAAAATATTAAACACATCGGGATGCGCTTTTTCGATTTCATCAAGCAAAATAACGCTGTAGGGTTTGCGTCGAACTAATTCAGTTAAATAACCACCTTCTTCATAGCCTACATATCCCGGAGGCGCACCGATTAGACGCGCCACAGAATGTTTTTCCATAAATTCTGACATATCAATACGCACCATGGCATCGGACGTATCAAACATAAATTCAGCTAACGCTTTGCATAACTCCGTTTTACCGACCCCAGTTGGGCCTAAAAACAAAAATGAGCCATTAGGTCGATTAGGATCCGATAACCCTGCGCGTGAGCGACGAATGGCATTACTCACCGCTTTTAACGCTTCATCTTGCCCGATCACTCGCTGTTTTAAATACGACTCCATTTGCAAGAGTTTTTCACGTTCCCCTTCGAGCATTTTTGAAACAGGAATGCCCGTCCATTTGGATACAATTTCAGCAATTTCATCTTCAGTGACTTTATTGCGAAGTAGTGTCATTTTCTGCGTATCAACCGTTGCACTCTGTGCAATTTGTTTTTCTAATTCAGGAATAATGCCATACTGCAATTCGGACATCCGCGCTAAATCATTATTGCGTCTCGCCGTTTCAACATCTAACCTAGCATGCTCTAATTTTTCTT
>CAINHP010000261.1 GCA_903848905.1 uncultured Pseudomonadota bacterium | reverse complement strand
TTTATCTTACCGGAAAGAAATGTACTATTAATTTCATTAAAAACTCGGACATTGCTTTTGATGCTCATCTTCCAAAATGGAATTATCGTGTCGTTTTAAATCATTGCTAATTCGGGATGTTATTTTTGACTATATCCTTAGGCTTTAACTGCTCTAAAAAACAGTTTACTACTGGATTTAACATTTTTCATCGTCGTAGACCATGTAGTACCAGAAGTTATTTTGATCACTTGCCAAGGTTTGATACCTGACTTTGTTGCATTTGCGTTAAAACTGTCGACGGGCACTTCAGTTTCTTTTGTGTAAAGGTACAAATTATAATTCACGTTAGGTACTAATTTTGACACAGTCACCGTTAAGTCAAAAGAACTCGCTACAGGTCGCGTGTTTTTTCCATCTGTAATTTCTGGTAATTCTGCATTGCTAGAAGTTGTTAATAATACGGGCAACGTTTCATTTTTATTATCCATGATGCCCGTAATGGCAATACCATATTTAATGACAGGATCTTTAGGTAGCGAATATATATTTCCGTTTGAAGCATTAGCCGTCTGTCGATTGGCTAAGAACTTTTGAATTTCAAGCGAATAGTAATAAGCTGGCGGTACACTATTTTGGGGAGTATACATACCATTATCACTAAGAATAATCACATCATCTAGATAATACGTATTTCCAAATGGATGATTTGAGCCAAAACCAATAACAGGGACAATATGATCATATTCATTATCACCATGATTTAAATTGCTGTCTCCATAGAGTATGTTTTCATTATTAAAAACACCGATAATAACGGGATGCCCTAAAGAAACATGATTTTTCACCCAAGCATAAAAACTACTACTCGATGCACTTGATTTACGTTCATATTTCAACCGTAAGCCTTTTGCTGCTATATCATCATTTAGCCCAAGTAATAGTTGTGAATTCACTAAACTTTGCGATGCTCCTGAAGACGCATTTGCCCGAACATCATATTGAGAAAGATATTGTCCATAATAAAGTCCTGCACTAATCATCGATACTTCGCCACAGTACCCATTATTATTTTCCCATTGTAGCCGAGGAGGAATATCATTTTTTAGCTTGTACTTTGTTGCTATCGCATTTAAATCTAAAACAATAGGAGCCGCATTTGTCATTTGAGTTAAGTTAGCAAGCAATAAGACGAGTAATGCTGGCTTTAAGTATTTCTTATTCATTTTAAATTTCCTCATTATTCTTTCAATATGACCGGCTTAAAGTTTGTTCAAATAAGTTTGCAGATCTGTTGTGAAGTAAACTGAGAAGCCTTGACTATTATCTTGCCAAGTCACCAGATTACGATCGGAAGCATAACGGAGTCTAAATTTTTCGAGTTTCCCAACTAATGATGTATTCTTGGTTTCGTATACATACGTAGCGAGATCATCTGAATTTCTTTGCAAATCGAGCAATGGATTGAGTCCGTTGCTCTTCAATGCAAGCATTAACTTCCCAAATTCGCCCAGTTTGTAGATAGATAATGATTGCTCTAACGCATTATCTTTAATTGAGTTTGATCCTAATAGCCAATTGCTTTGGCGTGCAGCGATGATTTCATCGAAAGCCTGATCAAGAGAATTGCTTGCTTTGAAGAATTTATCATAACTGTAATCATGATTAGCTGCGTTATAAGCAATCTCTTCAGGAGAACCCGCATACCACGATGAAATATTTAAACTAAATCCCCCCACTAACTTATCTGAAGCTAATAGATAATCAGCATGATTAATATAGTGCACAGCAAAATCAAAGTATCCCACATTACAATTCGTGGAAAAATCCAAGATCAATGGAATCCCTGGTTTTTTTAGTCGAATCGAATCAAATAATGCAGCGCCTTCATCTAACGTGATATCCCCTTCAAACATCGTCAAAGGTGACCCATGTCCAGAATAAGCAATCACAATTCGGGTTGGATTTTCTTTATCCAATACTAAACTAATCAAATTTTTTAATGCTTGTGCAGTTTGACTGCTATTGTCTATGGATTGAACGGGGATTGAACGAACGGTTGATACTGTTTTATCAACTGAGCCATTGGGAAATTTATATAAAGTAACATAAGCAGGAATTGGGCTAGGTATCTCTCCGCCATTACCATCCGATTGGAATGATTTTGCGATTTCTTTGGGAGGTGTATATCGACCAATTTCAAGATCGTAAAGTTGGTAACCCGCAGCACTTTTCACTGGACTCGCTGTCGCCCATCCTGGAGAGGCTTCTTGCCCCCACTTAGTATCAGTTCCCACAACCCGAATGACTAAGGTAGAATTTTGAGTAGGTATCAAAACTGATGAAATGAGTGCTACGGAACTAAAACTATAGGTACTGCTAAATAATGCACCTTGTAATGCATTGTTTGAATTATAAATACCTACTTTATATGACACTGACGTCCCCGTTGATAATGCAATATTAGCCGATAATTTACATGTTTTAGCCGAACACGACATAGCACTTACACCTTTGCCATAATCAATTTTGACTTTGTAACCTTTAATTAATGGGGCACTTAATGTTGTCGTAAATTTAAAGGCCGTGCCATCAACTTGAATACTCGATATAGGTGATATACTGACGGGTTGTAATGTTATTTTTACATTGGCAAAAAGTGTATAGGTACCAGTTTGCAAGGAGCTTTGCAGCACATTATTTGCATTGTAAATACCAAAATTGTAAACAATAGGCACAGAACTGCTTGGTAGAGAATTTGACGATAAAGTACATGTTTTAACGACACATACCATAGCAGTTAAGCCCTTACCGTAATCAATTTTAACTTTATTACCTGGTAATAATGGCATATTTAATGTGGCGGTAAATTTAACTGAAGTAGCAATTAAATTACTATTAATTAATGAAGGAGTTGTCGCTAAAGCCACTGAACTCAGAAAAAATGATAATATAAGGGAAAATGATATAAATAGATGTTTCATCATAATACTCTTTAAGTAATAGTTTGATTTCAATTTTATGTAATCGACGGATCAAATTGATTTTCATGCTAAAACAGGCAACTTACCTGAATTTGCCACGGTTTTTATTCCTGTTCCACCCATAACCACTTCTTCATTTCGACTAGATACATTTTTATCATTATCCGCTAGTTCGTCTAAACTTAATGCCTGTGGTAATATCATTGAGAAAATGATTTTATTCATAATTACCCCCTAAAATGATTTGATTTTGAATTGTGTTGCATTGCAATCCGAATTATTAAACTTGTTAAGTGGATCGTTTTAATTAATCACGGTAAAAATAATAACCAGTTGAACAGATAAAATCCGATGTTTCATCTAAAAGCGTGACGTAGTTCACACTTTTTCTGAAAACCATGCTAAAAGCGTGACATAGTTAACACTTTTATGGAGTAAATGTTGAGTGCATCAATGCAGGAATTGCGCAATTTTGATAATGTAAATGAATTTATTGAATTTCTTATAGTTGAACTTTTCAAATTTTAGGTTCAGCCATTGTTAAGGTAATTTTGCAACTAATTGGGTAGAAACTAGCAAGTTACGAATTAAGAATTTCACAAGGAATTTTCCACATCAATTATGGTGCCTGAATTAAAAGATATAGAAATTATGAAGCAGACAGCTAATGCAAAGAAATCGTAGTTTTATCGAAATGGAAATGAGTGCATTGCTGAGAACTGATTAATTAAAAATCAATCTAATTTATGCTCATGCTCAGCTAAAAGCTCCATTATCGCCACCTCACAAGCCCCACATCCTGAGCAAACACCTGTTTGCCTAGAAATCAGATCCAATCCCTTTATATTGGCGAATCCATTTATACAACAACCCCACTGGCATTCCTAAATTGTCTGCAACTTCGACCGGCATTTTTTCTTCTTCCAGCACCATTTTTACGGCTGACGTTTTATACGCTTCTGTGTATTTTTTTCTCATCTTTTGACACCTCATTTTGGTAAGACTATTTTACAAAATTTGCGTCATGTTTAGTGTAGCGGGATCACCATAATCTTTCATGAACTCTATTAGACTATAGCCTTTTTTGAAATTGTACTCAGTTTTTCAATATCTTATCCCCATTCCAATACTCATGATGGGAGTATAGTCCTCATTTGCTAGAATAGTTTTTTTTATGAGTAATCAGGTACATCTTTGACAGTCTATTTTCTTTATGTAATATTGAAAGAAATTTACTGGTTTTTAATACTTATTAATTTATGAATAAAAAAATAATCTGTTTAGCATTAAGCGCATTTTATGGCCAAGCACACGCCGAAAGTGTGTTTATTACCCTTGAGAAAGACAACGCGTTGGCGATTTTGAATCCCGTGGATGGCACTTTAATTAAAACAGTACCGATAGGTAAGCGTCCGCGCGGTATTGCGTTTAGTCCTGATTTTAAACAGTTATATGTGGCTACAAGTGATGACAATACGATTAAAGTGTTTGATGCACAAACACTCAAAGAAACAGGTCGTTTGCCATCAGGAAAAGATCCCGAAACCTTCGCGCTCAGTCCAACTGGCGACAAAATGTATGTGTCAAATGAAGATGATAGTTTGGTGACGGTCATAAATTTGGCAAAAAAGAAAGTCATTAAGCAAATCAAAGTGGGTGTTGAACCAGAAGGCATTACCGTAAGTCCAGATAATAAATGGTTAATTAGCGCGTCAGAAACCACGAATATGGTGCATTGGATTGACGTCAAGACCCAAGAAATTGTGGATAACACGCTTGTTGATCCACGGCCACGTTTTGTGACGTTCACACCCGATAGTCAACAGCTTTGGGTGACATCCGAAATGGCAGGGAATTTGATGGTGTTAGATGCAAATACCAAGCAAGCTATCAAAACCATTAATTTCTCTATTCAAGGCGTGACGAAAGAAAAAATTCAGCCTGTTGGCATTGTGATTGATAAAAATCGCACACGCGCTTATGTGGCGTTAGGTCCTGCAAATCGCGTTGCTGTCGTCAATGCGCAAACGCTTGATGTGGAGAAATATTTACTCGTTGGCTCACGCGTGTGGAATTTGGCTTTTTCGCCTGATCAAAAACGCTTATATACAACAAATGGCGTGAGTAATGATATGTCTATTATTGATTTAGAATCGCAAATCGTCACGAAATCGGTTGGCGTTGGCACATATCCTTGGGGCGTGGCGGTGAAACCGTGAATATTTTAGACAAAACAGCATTAGTTGTTACAGACTTGACGTTTTCGTATGGCGAAAAAAAAGCGTTGAATAAGGTCAGTTTTCAGATTCAAGCGGGTGAGTGCACTTTATTATTGGGTGAAAATGGCGCGGGGAAAAGTACGCTCTTTTCATTGATTACCAATTTATATAATACACATGAAGGGCATATTGAATTATGTGGTTTTGATATTCAAAAACAAGTTCGGCAAGCGCTTGCAAAACTGGGTGTTGTGTTTCAACAAACCACACTCGATATGGATTTATCTGTGATGCAAAATTTGCGCTATCACACCGCGCTTCATGGTATGTCGAGTAAACTGGCTAATGCGCGTATTCAAGAAGAATTAGAGCGTTTGCAGATGTATGAGCGGCGCAATGAAAAAGTCCGTCAGCTCAATGGTGGACATAAACGGCGAGTGGAAATTGCTCGCGCATTACTGCATAAACCCGCGTTGCTATTACTTGATGAACCAACGGTGGGGCTTGATATTCCAAGCCGCAAAGGGATTGTTGATTACGTTCATCAGTTAGCGAAAGAGGAAAATATTGCCGTACTTTGGGCGAGTCATTTAATGGATGAAGTGTACGCCGAAGATCATTTAATTGTCTTGCATAAAGGGCAAATAAAAGGAAACGGAACGGTACAAGAAGTTTTCAGTGCAACGCAATCAACTAATATTGCTGAGGCTTTTTATTCGTTAACACATACGTAAAAAATTGCCAGCGGTATATTGAATTTTTACCAGCGCATTGATACCAAAACTCGGTGCGTGAGTTTTAAAAATGGCCCAAATTTTTGAGCCAACTTGTAGTGTTAATTGAGCATGATGAAAATGGAGCAAGGTATGAGTCGCCTGGGAAATTGTTGAGATAATGCACCCACAGAACGCTTTTTTCGGAGTTTCAAATACGAGCATCTGCCTAACGAGATTTTGTCAGAAGATAAAGCCACTGCCAAAATATCGGTTCTTGATTATTTGGCTTTTTACAATGGACAACGGGCTCATTCAAAATGTGGCCATTTATCTCCTATAGCCTTTGAAACCGCTTTTTATCAAAACAGGTCTATCTAAGTGCCTAGTTTTACTTGACTATTACACGTCGACCGCTTACGAAGCACGTAATCTAACTTTATTCTATTTAGATTGAAGTTTTTGTTTGCTTAGCTTATCCTCATATTCTTGTGCAATACCTTCCATTTCCACACTTTTAAATTGAAATATAGGATCAGATTTTAGAAAACTATCCATCACACTTTTATTTTCATAAGTGTTTAGTATTTCCTTGCCCGCTTCAAACAATTTAATATTTTTATCTTCACATGATTGTAATTGTGCTTCGGTTTGTTTTTGACTATTTTCTAGGTTTACATACAATACATTCAAATCATTTTTTGATTTATTGAGTGCATTATACTTTTCTATTATGTCCACCAATTTAGCGTGCGTTTGTTGCAATGTATTGCTAACGGCAGCATTACTGCTTTTTTGGGCAGTTAACTCATTATTCACTCGCTGTTCATCCGACGTTTTTGTCGCCACTTCTTTTTTTAGCTGTTCAATGTCTGCACTCAGTTTGTCTTTTTCGGTTTTCATTAAGTCACGTTCTGTATTGGCGGCTTTTACCAGTGCTTGAAGCTTTGCAAGTGCTTTGGTATTTGCATCCGCAGCCGCACGGTTCTCAGCTTTCGTGTTTACCGACATCAAACTGACGATTAACAATAAAGCCCAAGAGAGTAATTTGATTAATTTTTTCATATCAAATACTCTCTTAGAAATGCGTATTTATGTCAAATTGAACCATATCGATACCATAATTTGGTCCCATAATCATATCGCCACTAAACCACTTACCTGTTAACCAGACATTTTTCATTAAACCGTAATTACCGCCAATTACCCAACCTTTAACGTTGGTACCCCCTAAATTATTGCCACCACCTAGATGGAAGTCAGAATCAGTATAAGCATCTAGGACAGCATCACTACCTACATATTTATACAAAGAAAATACATTCCAGTGTCCAGCCACATCGAATTTACTCCAGCCAAAATCCGCTCTCACTTGCCATGCATTAGTGCCTGCGGAGTTAAGTGCATTTGATAACGCACCGCCCGTCACAATTTGATTAGCCATCCCAGGATACCGACTTCTAATATCGTTGGCACTAAAACCAATGTTTTTAGCATAATCGGCGCTGAATTTGAGATGATAAGGTGCAAATAACGCTAAATCATACACGCCATTAAAATTAAGAATTTGGTACTTTGACGCTAAACCATAAAGTGAACCCGTCGCTGTATTAGACACTGCTAAAAGCGAATTGCCATATTGCATAAATTGGGGGGCAGATTGAATAACTTCTGCAGAGGAGTTACAAGCACTCGTTCTACAAGTATCTATTAGCGGATCGACTTTTGCCGTCGTATTATGATAATCATAAATAGCGGCACCCACTTGTAATGAATCTTGATTATCAAATCCCCAATCTAACCCCGCCTGACCACCAATCATCCATTTATCACGCGCACTCAAACCTTGAGAAGATTGCAGTGGAAACATACCCGCTGTGGCAAAAACGGTTGGACCCTTACTCGTATTGCCAAATTCCTTATCAAACAAATGATGCCTCATCGTACCCATAACACCTTCAAAGGATAAATCTTCATCCCATACCACTTCACTGCCACCCGTAAAGAAAGGATTCGGTGTTCGTCCACCCATGACCGTTAACCAATTAAAATGATCATCATCTACGGCGTTATAGCGTAAAAAGGCACGATCAACGTTAAAAGCGTATTTACCTCCGGTATTACCCATGCCTTGATTAGTCGATATCGGATTGGAAATGTTTCCAGTTGCTAAACGCATACCCGCATCCACACCGTCAGTAATTTTTGCATCAATCCCAAGGCGCACTCGTTCCCGACCTTGACTTCTCCCCTCAGTGGTATTAACAAATTGATCTTGATTATTTAGGTTGCCATTATTAGAATTGATAGATGAAAAATCAGTATAGGACCCAATAGGGGCATTATTTGACGCCATAAAACTCGATTGGCCTCTTAATCGAATATCACCCGATAATTTAAAGCGATTAACCCATTCGGGTAAAGCACCAGGTAAGCCCCATTGCTCTTTTTTGGCTTTTTGCATGACATCACCAACGACTTCTTCACGCAACTCACTACGCACTTGTTGGCGAATTTGATCTTTTACAAAGTCAGGGACATAAGAAACACGCACTTCATCCGTCGGCACTACTTCTTTAACTGTTTTTTCTACGGGCGCAGCTGATTTTGAGGACGCGACCTGCTGATCAGCATCTGCTTCGGCTTGTTTAATCATTTCATTAGCGGTCTTATCGGATAAAACGCCCTGCTTAACTAATTGTTTAATTAAATTAGTCGTGGTATTGCGTAATTTGAGCAATTCCTCTTTTTCATCCGCATGTGATAACTCAGCCGCACATAATAATGCTAAAGCAAGTAGCGGTTTCTTGTGGTTCATAACTAGTTCCTGCCCATTATATAAATTTCATGTAAAAGCCCATCTCAAGTATTCAGTTCACTTTCTTTTCAAAGGATGGGCTATGGGATATTTTGATTAAATAAATTCTTACTCCATAAATTTCAAGAGTAAAATATTCTTTTGTATATGTTTTAAGTATTAACGCCCTAAATGCGTGAAGATATTTTTAATTTAACAGGTTGCTCCATATCTGGGGGCGGAGCTGTTTTGGTTTTTTTAAATTGAGAAATTAGCTTATGTAAAAGCTTATCAATTTCCTCATCGTTAGTGCTTTTTGCTATTTCAAAACGCGTAACCGAGCCATCAGGACTAATCCAAAATTTAATAACAGCTGAATAACTTTTATGTCTTAATTCGTCATGATCAGCCAGAATATCAACTAAACTTTCTTTGATAGTTGAGGCAAACCCTACATTTGGATCACCCCCGCCCAAAAGACCACGCCCCCCCTTATGACCAACCAATCCAAATGCATCAGAACCTGCTGTGCCTTCAGCGTCGAGGCCAGTATCTCCAGCAGGTTGTGAATCCGCCACATCAGGCAAAGGCTCTGGATCAGGCTGAGGCTCTTCCATTTTTTCCATTTCTGGCTCAGGTATTTTTTCAACCTTAGGAGGTGGCGGCGGTGGAGGTGGCGGCTTAAATAAGGCGATGGGCATTATTTTTTGCTCATGCTTTACAACAGGCTTTTCCGCAAAGTCACCTATAATTTTGACTACATAATAAATGGCAATAAGCAGTATTAGTGCGCCTATAATTTTAGGCACATAGACTCTAAAATTTTTTTTCTCACTCATGATTAAATATGACTTCTACTTAACCAAATTTTGCGTGACTAAACCTACTTGAGTGATCTCAAGCTTGCCTAATAAAGCGAGAATATCAATGACACTTTGGTACTGAACAGCGGAGTCACCTTTAACCACCACCGGCAAGGCGGGGTTAACGGCTTTATATTGGATTAAAGTCGATTCCAACTGCTCCATCGTTACTGGAAAGGTATCAAGAAAAATTGTGCCATCTGCGGTCACCGTAATAGCCTTGGTTTGCGGTTTAGATAAACTTGGCGTATTACTCGCTTTGGGTAAATTAACTTTTACACCCTGCACCGCCGCCGTGGTCATTAAGATAAACACAATCAACAATACATACGCCAAATCAAGCATCGGAGTCACGTTGATTTCGTCATAGGCAGCATTTTCTTCTTGTAATTTCATAATTTTATTGGCTCGAACAGAATATTGGGATGATTGGCGATACTAAAAGCTTTATTGGTATTAATAGCTAGTCGCGCAATTAATACAGAATCAAGTAAACAGGCATTTAGTGAATTTCTATAATTTTCAGTCTATTTGAATTAATTCATTTAAAAACAGTGAGCAGATTGACTTGCTCTATGCACTACAAAAACGGCTCACTGTTTTTTTTCGATTAGGTGTGTTGCTCACTTAATTTTGCAACAAACTCATCAACAAACACATGCATATCGGCATTAATTTCTTTAATTTTTCCGCCTAAATAGTTGTATCCAAATAAGCAGGGAATCGCCACAATAAGACCGGCTACGGTTGCAGTTAAAGCACCGGCAATCCCGGGTGCAATGGCATTAACATTGACTTCACCGCTGACAGCAATCGCGGCAAACGTAATCATTACCCCAATAACCGTGCCCAACAAACCTAAGAAGGGGCCACCACTAATTGCAATGGTCAGCAGTACCATTTGAGCATTAATTTTTTGCATCTCTCTGATTAAGGTAGCTTCCATACTTGCCTTAACTGCATTCATTGATTGAGCAGTTAACACTTGCTCAGAACCAGGAACTGAATTTTGTTTATATAAACGTCGATTCATTTGTTCAACGCCAACATGATATAAACGATAGACGGTTGATCCTGCAAAGGCACCATGCTTCTTAGTGAATGACAACAACAGAGGTGATTCATCAAAGTCCTTATCATCTTCATTATCAGGCGCATTTAAGCTATTCAAATCTTCTGCTGTTAACAGACTATAGGCCTCTTCGAATTTTTTATTTTCTCTTTGAATGCGAGTTAAAACGATGAATTTAACAATCATTACAAACCAGCTCACTACCAACATTACAGCTAATATACCGATAATGACCCATCCGTCTGTGGTGACATTTTTTATTGAACCCATAATTAATGATTCACCACCTTCCTCACTGTCAGGTGTCGCATCATCATTATAAGATAACAATGTAGCGGTTTGACCTTGCATTTGTGCATCAAATTTAATGGTATTAGCATCAAGTGCTACTTTATAAATCGACAGTTGATCTAGTAAACCTTTAAAGCCTCTACCACCGGTTTCTTCTGCGCCTATTGAAATATTCCCAGTTAAATCACGAGTGGCAATACCTAAAGACCCCGCACTCACTCCATCAATATATAAGGCTAAAGAACCCGCGTTAGCAACTAGAGCCAAATGATGCCATGCACCAATGGTTAAAGGTGTAGGAGCTTTTATCTTTTGCTTAGAACCCTCTTGAACTTCTACAACGACTGTTTCACCAACAATCGACAAATCCACACTACCATTTGCACCAGAACGCTGAAAAATGATGCTATTTTTTTGTGTTTGATCTATTTTTACCCAGGTTTCAACAGTCCAACCTAAAGTAGGGGACATCTGCAAATACGGCATTGCTGGAGCGTGAATAAACTGACTTCCATCAAAAGATGCGGCCTCACCCACTATGCCACCTTCAATTAACGTAGCTGTTACTTCGCTAGGATTATTACCGTAAGCAGTTAAATCCTTAACTGCTGGCTGTGAAAATTCATAGGCCATGACTTGATTGACATCAAAAGAGCCTGGTGCATCTTGTGCATCAACTGCTTTAGAATTGCCATAATATAACCAAATAGCCGGTTCAGAAGCCGTCTCTAAATCAGCGGGTAGCTTTACCCAAATAAATGCCATTTCATTGATCACATCGAGTTTTTCTATATAAAACTTTAATGGTGTCTCTTCGTCAGCAGCTAATATACGGATATCCTTACCTTTTTCAGCAAGTTCTGAAAAAAACGCAAAATTACCCGCATGCAATCTGATTAAAGCATAAGAAGACTCAGGTATAGATAAGCCTTCAGTTTTTAGCTTTGGCGCGTCTATGGTTATTTTTTTCTTATGGCTCCAATCTGGATTCCACCAAGCTGATGCTATTGAAGGAACAAACATAAGAATCAACAATAAAAAAGCAATTCGCTTCATTTTTTCACTCAATTGAATATAGATACCGTTAATATCACATCAAAATATGACAGTATTATTAATTTAATCTAATTATTGAAAAATATATAAGCGCCTGTATAACAAAAAATCCGCTTTAACTAGGTTAAAGCGGATTATGTGCAACACATAAATTAAAAAGTCGATAACCTTATATAAAGCAGTTATTTATGATTAACCGTTGTAGTAGTCAAACACTAAAAAAGTCTTAATCCCCAAAGCCTAAAATATCGACACTTAATATACTCAGCGTATTATTTTTACTAGATTGAGATTCTTTATCGTCTACTCCTGATAAGGCTTGGCCAACCTGACTCACGTTAGCCGTTAAATTACTTGCCCCTGTTAAACCTGCAGCCATACTTCCTGACGAAGCTTGTGGAACACCTGTCGATGTTCCACCTACTTGAATATTATTCCCACCCATGACGGCAGTTGCTGAAATGGTGACATTATTACCACCAATACCCGCTTCACCCGCATTCACAATGCCTTTAGGCGCAAACAAAGAAACGTTACCCGCTTTTTGACCTGGAGCAGAAGCTGCTCTAATGCCACTACCGCTGGTAATGGTTGGCGCAGGAATCACAATCTGATTGGTTATCTTATCAAAATAAGGCGCATTGACGGTGACTGCCAACGCAGATTTAGCGCCTTTACCCGCATCAATATTGCCTTCAGAAGACCAGATAACGATATCCCCCCCGCCCAAGGTAAAGACCCGCGAAGTATTAACGGTAAAGTCATTTTTAACATAAGCATTAATAGCGCCTTGCGTTTGAGCCACTATTCCCAACTTATCCGGTGTTTTTGCACCTGTAGGCGCAACGGCTAGACCCGCATTGACTTGTCCACCAGGCACGAATAAGTTAATGTCACCACCACTAATAGTTTGTATTTTACTAAACGGTATCGTCAACTCGCCCTGCCAGTTATTGCCGGGGAATAAGGTTTCTATAGCTGTAAAGCCACCCGCATTACCTTTAGTTTTATCTGCTGCAGAAGCGGTTCCGGCCAACTTTAACTCATTAAAAAATACCGGCGTTAGAATGGCATTCAATTGTGGCTGAATGGCTAAGGTTTGAATCGGTTTTAAAGCTAAAAATTCCGCTAACGCATCAGCATTGCTTAGCTGACCATTGCCGCTGACTTGTCGCATATAAGGTGTAATGAATGTTGTAAGCTTCGCATAGTCTTTAGTATACAAAGGATTAGCCAACAAATACTTATTTATAAAGGCGACATAATTGGGTGTACCACCATTTAAACCGACTAAGATATCTAAATTTGCACCTGCAGGGACCAAGGCTGGATTTAAAAAATTCCCAACAGTTGTCATACCCACGGAATCCCCTAAATCTAGGTTTCTACCAGTTTTAACCAACACATTTCCCGGACCAGCCACCTGTATTTGATAGCTATTATTGGCCGCTGTTGGACTACCATTACTATCTAAGTCAGTGACAAATTTGATATCCCGATCCGCAGATATAATAGACGCATCCGTTGCATTATTTTGCTGTATCTGAATTGGGCTATTGACCAAATCTTTTCCCGCTTGAACAAGAGTTTGCTTTGACATATTGATGGCAACTGATGAAATATCACCTAGTTGCGTTACAAATCTTGCAGAAGTGTTATCTTTATGTATGGGTTCAGTACCATGCATATAGGGTGATTGCGGACCATTGGAATCAATAATCTCGGTATTAAACATACTATTGGTAGGATCTTGATTACCTCCAACAGTATTAAATGCATTAGCCAAAAGTGCCGTATTTGCATCTGACATGGTTAGACTATACATCCCCGAACCTAGATCAGTATTCGTATTTGAACTGATACCTTGTTTAGCTAACACATTTACATTTGCCATTGCAGAAGGAAATAAAATAATGTCGCTATCCAATATAGCGCTCCCATTAAACGCCGTTGTGTCTAATGACGCAGGGTAAACGTGCGCTAACCACTTTTCCACACTTGATAGATTTTCATCAATACTCAGAATAGTTGAAATGACTTTAGTATCTGAATTTAAATGAATATCTCCTCCTAAGGCATTGAGTGTTAATTTACTCTTATCATTGTAGCTAAAAAACTGTGTACCGTTATTGAGGTTCTGAAGAGCCATGACATCAGACACACCTGAAATTTTAATACCTTGATTGGCATTTAGATTTAATAGTGTATTGCCAACTAAAGGGTTACTTTGATTACCGCTCATGACCAGTTGCGGACCTGATACAAACGCATTCGGATCAGTGGATTGACTGCCGTTAATTTGCCCCCCTGCCGAAATATTAGCAACCCCCTGCCCTAGGAAATAAGCGCCACCCAATATATTGCCACCAGCAACCACTGACATTTGCCCGCCCCCTTGAACCTCTAAGGCACTAGTCGCATAGTCAGTGCCTAATTGTTTTCCGGTGGTCGGCATCATCACCGATAAATCATTAATATTCCCTTGTGCTGAAACAGTCACTCCACCACCACCAAAAGAGCCAATATTTTGTTGAAACAAACTTGCATTCACTGCCCATGTTGTTAATAAATTATTGTTTTGATTGGCACTATCAAAAGGATGACCTTGAACACCCAGCCATGATGCCCCACCAAATGTTGAGCGAATAAATTGATTACTCACCGCGCCTACAATATCACCAGCTGCCTGAATATCCAGATTGCCTCCGGCAATGGGGTAGTCACCAGTGATTATGTTTCCAAGCGTTTGACCTGCTAATGATCCAGTGCCAACAGTGACGTTATCTAGCGTACCTGTTGGACTCGTCACAATATCCTGATTATCGTACACCGTTGCACGACCACCGGTATAAATGCTCGCTGTTTGATCAGCCAAGATTACATTTCCACCTGATGCTAATTTAATATCACCAGTACCAGTATGTACACTTGCCCCTGAGCCAATAGTGAAATCACTTATAGTTGGATTACTCAGTTTATCTGCTACGCTCAAACTATTCGTGGCCATCGTATCCGCACTATTTAAATCAGCACCTGAAACTAATTGGAACGACCAAGAATTCGTGTTCATCAACGTTGCGCCATTATCTAAATAACCATCTTTCAATGAGGCATTAATGTTTATCGGACCTGCGCTGCGCACGATAAGGTCACCCAATATGGGTGTTGGTGCAGCACTCAATTTAGAGAAGTCCCAATCAGTTGCTAATGTCATCGGCCCACTGACATTATCTATTTCAACACCACTTCGTAAAGCGACGCCCTGACCTAAAACTGATTCTATTGCAGCGGCATTTGCCATATAGCTGTTAAGATCGGTATTAATTGTATTCGACAAGCTTGTTATATCAGAACTATAACTCGTCATTAACGCGTTCATATCCGTTGCAATAGTGCTTGATAATTTATCTATATCTGCACTCGACATGGCGCCAGTTTTAGCAGTCATGTAAGTATTCACATTTTCGGTAATGATACTTGATAAGTTAGGTATATCATTACTCGTAATTGAACTCGCATTTTCCAAGTAATTGCTAATATCTGTCGTAATAATTTTAGATAAATTATCTGTATCATCACTCGTAATTGTGCTGACCGTAGCCAAATAATTAGTGATATCTAGCGGAATGCTACTAGATAAACCAGTGATGACATCTCCAATAATTGGATAATAGGGAATACTACTTACCAAACTTGTATCATATTTTTGAAACCCAACTGCATTAAACTGATTGGCACCCGTAATCGCGCCATTAATGGGCGCTATATTAATACCAGAATTTGCATCGGTATTACGCATCGCACTTAAGGTAACGCTGCCCCCAGTCCCAGATGTCCCTTTCACATCTATTTCAGATCCAGTTAATATGCTAATGATCCCGCCTGGCAAAGCATTTGTTCCCAGAGTTGATAGTGAAACATTACCACCCGAACTTCCGGTAGCTGAAAGTAGACTCCCCTTTTCCAAGGTAATATCGTTTGCGGCGTACAAATTTATATTGCCTGCTTTCTCAGCACTATCCGTACTTAACTTGCCATGAATATCAATACTTCCACTATCCGATACCAAACTAATCGCCTTTGCCGTTATGACATTACCTGCAGTTTGAACAATATCTGACACTCGACTTCTTAAATAAATTGCTTGATTGACACCTGATGTCATCAATTTATTCATCAAACTATCAAAACCCTGCGTTGATGAAAAATTGGATACATCAATATTGGCATTCGCACCAGTGGCTTTAAGACTTCCATCTACATTAACCGTATTTTGAGGTGCCTTTAAAATAAAACTGCCCCCTGAAGCCTTGTCGCCTGCTGAACTAATATCTAATGATGCATCACTGCCTAAAGAAACACTGCCATTGCTTGAATTTGCGCTAAAAGTTCCTCCAGGAGTATCACTAACTAAATCCGCAAATTTAACAGCTTGACCTGCAAGATTAATAGCAGACTGTCCTTTAACAGATACATCTCCGATGGCATTTAACTCCAGCCTACCTGAAGGCATAAGGAGATTTACATCCTGCAAGGTAATATTATTTGCAGAAACCGCAATACTTCCACCCAGCTCATTAACAATTGGAAGTGTATTGCTAGCATTACCATTAATCATCACATCATGACCAGATCCAATTGATGCATCTAATAATAAACTATGACCGCCAGTGGTATTGATGAGACCCGCTGTTAAGTTGAGGTCTGTTGCTAAATTAAGAACGCTATTACCCGTTGCTGAAAATTGTTTATCTATATTGAAATCAGCAGTAGTAAAACCATCTATTCCAATTATCCCCTTATTCACATTTAATTGAGCTGCATTTAAATTAAGGGTACCGGTTCCTGTGCCAGATTGCGTTGAAGTATTGCCACTCGTATTTTGCAAATCAATCGTATTCGCTTTAATCATGACTGAATTAATAGGACTACTGGCTAGCGTAGCACCTTCATAACCTGATAATGAAGCTGCATCTAAAACTAAATGATTAAATTGAATGGGGTTTAGGACATTGTCGGCATCAAGTTGACCTACGTCACCATAAAAGTTAATGGAGCTTAGACTAGTCAATGTGACATCATTTCCTTTTAAATTAGTTAGATTTTGATTAGTCAAATTTAGAGCATTCGCCGTCAAGGCAGATACATCACCCAAATTAATAGCGTTAGCTTCCATATTAATGGATCCACCCGACATATTAATATTGCCATTGAGACTTGTTGAGTGACTACCTGCGAGTAACATAGATTGCGTTGATGATAGAGTCGAGTCAGCATCAATTAAAAGATCGCCATTTGTGCCCACTGGATTAGTTGCATTAGGATCAATCTGTCTATTGAGATGGACTTGCTTATCCGCTGACACTCTCAAAAAAGCGCCATCGCCTTTTAACACAATATTTGATGCGCCAGTGTTAACCTGGCCAGTCGCATTGATAGTAGCTCCTGATAAAACATGAACACTCTGATTTCCAGCCGCCATTAAGTCTAAGGCTTGAATACTCACGCCTTCATCAAAACTCACATTATCAGCAGATACCAATAGGTTTGTATTGCCTGTCGCATTATCAAAAGTTCGAGTACCGCCCAATAATAAGCTGTCTACCTTTAAATTATTTAAGTCTTGTGCCAACAGTTGCAGTCCAATGGTTGCATTACTTGAATCAGCATTAATTACATTTATATTTTGTGCAGAAATATCCATTTTTGCACCTCTACCATTTAAAGTAGCTACCTTAAACTGACCTTCCAAGACTAGTTGCGTACTCGCATTAATAGATAACTGACCACTATCTTCAGGCAATAATGGCAAACTGACATGCTTAGCAACCGATTGGTTAGTATAGAATTTATTGGCTGTCTCAATGTTATATTGTGAATTTTTGTGTACAACATCGCTGGATTCAATTAAGTAACCACTATTCAGTGAGGGTTGATAGTTGGTGCCTGCAATAGTTTGATAACCAGAAACAATTGGCAGTCCACTAACCGTGAATGTTGTCAAGGGTTGGCCGAGTGTATTGCTTTGCGGCGTCACCAAAAAAGCACCTGGCAATAAGGCATAATAGGAGGGTAGCATGGTATAAAAACCAGCGGCTAAATTTGATGAAGCGCTTAAGAACACTTGCGCTCTTGGATCGTTCGCAAAACCAGCTGATAAATTAGGATCATAAGGCGCTAAAGAAGAAACACCTAATGAGGGCATTATCGCAAAGCCACCTTTATAACTTGCACTTCCAGGCATCAAGTAATCGTAATCCCCACCTGGACCGGGTTGAAAAGTCGCTGTCAATAAATCTCCACCGCCGGAGACATTCACCACGCTCCCTTTATTAAACTGTATATTGGGTGCATTAAAGGAGACTTGTTTAACGCCCAAGCTATTATTATCAGGCGCCGAATTAAATACTAGGTTGTTTCCCCCCGCAAAGGAATACATCCACACATTATTTAACAGTGTTCCAAAGGGGATTAATTGGCCTTCAGTCGAAACAGAGGTGTAACTCTCTGCGTTAAAAATTAAACTGTCGGCTGCATTAAAGGTAATATTGCCTAAAGGTGCTTTTATGACCCCATTTTGATTAATCGTCGGTGCGTTAAAACTGAGGCTACCCGCTGCAGATAAAGGCGTCACATCTGTATTCTGACCTGATAGGGTTAATTGACTACTAGGATCCGTCACATTGAAAGTAAATTTTGTTAACGTTGAGGGGTATAACTGACTAGCCTGCAAATTCAGATTACCCGCTGTTGTTAAACTGCCGATATAAGCCTTAGTAGTCGGATCAATATTGACCCCTACCACTCTCATATCATGCTTAGCATTTAAATTGACCTCACTAAATCCAGTCAATACGGAGGCGCCCCTAAGTTCGATATTACGCGCATTGGCTGTCAACGTCCCATCACCAATGACAGGTACATCATTCACATCAGTGATATCAATTGTGAATGAACCTAACGATAAATAGCCAGTATTCATTGTCGCTGCATTGCTTACGCTATCATTACCCGCCCAGCTTAACTTTTGCGCATCTAATATAATGCTAGAGGGAATGTTCAAGTTAACATCACCCAATAATCGAACTACACCTGCTACGGGTTGATTAATTTGATAAGGCACATTTAACGTTAAATTATCAATACCTGCTTGCTGGATTTTTTGACTACTAAGCACCGCCTGCCCATTGAATGAATCCGAAATATCACCGCCAAAACTCGACGTACTAGACAGTAAAGCGGCATCTTGCTGCTGCACATCAATATGCAGCTCATTCGTTGGAAATTCACCAGACTCGTTTCTTGCGCTTCGATCAAGCATGACACTCAAACTACCGCCGGCATTCGTAGCCAGGCCTTTTTTAGCACTGAAACTGCCATCCAATACGATGCCTTCAGCCGCTTTAATGTTTATCTGACCGGCATTTGATCCGATGACTTTTTGAGTGGTCTGCAATGAATTTAAAGTCGGTATCACTAATTTAGCGCTGGTGCCATTCACGTTGATGCTTGAGCCTTCCGCAAATATCGCATAACCCCGATCAGCGACAACATTGACAGTTCCACCATTAAGCACGCTACCGGTTTGCCTCCCAAGCGCATCAATGGGATTCAGTAATGTTGTACCCTGAGCATTTAGACTAGCAAGTGAATCAATCCAAATCGCCTGATTAGGGTTGTATTCTCCACCTGCATCGGCTTTTAAATTTAAATTTATCGTCCCACCTGGTGCGTCAATTAAGCCATTAATATAAATACCGGGCCCTGTATTTTTAGCATTGATGGTGACCGTTGAGCCCTTTTCCACATGAAGTTGACTGTCCGTTGCCATCGTAACACCTGTTTGACCGGTTAAAGTCAAACTGATTGGCGCCCTTGCGTTTTCTGGTAAGGTTGTTAACTGACTAAGGTCTTTAAGTGATTTTGAACCCGATTGCTGTCTAAAGTTCGTGTTTAACAGTCTGTTTTTATCTAAAAATGACAACTTAGTATTGGCATTAATCGTAATATCTTGAAAGGTACTTTCTAAACTGATGCTCTTAAAACCCGCGTTAGCAGTAAGATCCAAAGCCCCCTTACTCACCCCTAAATTAAGCGCATCTGGATCAGTATCATCGCCACCAATATTAATTTTATTAGTGATCACACTTAGGCTACCACCTTGACTTATGCCAATTGCCGACAAAGCATTTTGCGCTTCTTTATCGCCATTAAATAAAATACTATTTGCATTGAGTTTTATTGAACCCGCTTTACCAGCACTGACATTCCGACCAGCAAGATTGAATTGTGCGCCACCATCTGCCTTAATTTTTGCGCCCTCATCCAGATTTAATTGAGTGGCGGTTATGTTTACCTTACCTGCATTAATTGCTAAAGGGGTATTGATGCCATCTTTAAAATCATTAACCCAGCTGCCTGATACATTTAACTGCGAATCTGCTAATAAATTAACCTGTCCACTCGAAGGATCATTTGAAGCTACTGCATTCAGTGCTAAAGTGCCACCCGGTGTATAAATTGAACCTGCTATATTGAGTGCAGACGCGTCAACAGAGAAGGTACTGAGCATTGGCATGGATAAATTAGCGTCTTCAATGACGCTCACATTGCCCGCTGTTTTTATGACGAAATTACTCAGACCAGAACCATTAAATAATTCAGTTGATAACGTAATAGGCGCAGAGGTGTCAATGCTGTCATTAATACCCATTGCATCTAGTGCTAGTGGAGACTTTTGAATGACGACATCTTGGTTTGATAAAAACGATCCCGCAGGATTAGTAGCGCCACCATTATCATTTTGATTGAGGGTAAGGCTACCACCAAAAGCGGGTGTGCTACGTTGATAAATATTGCTGACAGCACCGGCTATCACAGAACCCGCCCAAGCGGTGACAGGACTTTGTATATTGAGTGCACCAGCATCTGCCCCTTCGGTATAGCCAGCTTGATATTGACCACTATTGAGTGGAGTCATGATGTTAAATGACTCTTTAACCCCCCATTTCGCATTATCCTGTGTGTAAACACCATAAATTGACGAATATTTCTGATTAGGGTCAGCGTTGCTTATATCGACGACTTGTCCCGTATCGGCATTCACCAATTGGGTAGTATTAACAACTCCACCTTGATAGGTAACAGAACCGCCGGCAATATTGGTGACCGCTCCTTTATTTACGACGGTATCACCACCGGAAACCAAATTAACAGCCCCCCCCTTACTTAAACGCTCATTGATGCCCCGAGATAATGAAGCAGATGCACTGCTGGCATCGACAACAGTGGGCAGATTTCGCACATCTACTTGGACAGTCTTACCTTGTAAAACGCCTCCAAGTTGGTATGGGGCATTACGCAAATTGAAACTTTGAACGGATACCGATGCCTCATTTCTTGACATAGGAACACTAGTATTGGTTGAACCAGAGACATCTATCTTTGCACCTTGCTCTAAATTGATACGTCCTGACGTTCCGGTAAACTGAGCGCCAGGCATATCAACACTATTTGACGCTGTTAAATTAACTTGGCCACTGGTTGCTTGAATTGTCGAGCCAGATTGGAGGTCAATTTTATTGGCGTTAACCTCAACAGTTGATATTTTTTGACTTTGCTCATCTATGGCACTACCACCATTAACATCAGCTAAAATTGAAGTCGTACTCCCTGAACCAAAAGTGACTGCTCCAGATTGTTCTGTCTCCATGCCCGCATCACGCACCGTTTGACTGGCCGTTAAAGCAAGTGTACTTGGATCGGCAATAGCCTTTTCTCGTGCCAACAATCTAATAGATCCATTTGTGTCGACAGAGGTGGTAGCACTTAAACGTCCTGATTGATTAACAGCAAAACCCGCCAACGTAATATTGCCTTCACGCACAGCAACATTAGCCCCAGCGTTATTATTCACTTTCCCGCCGGATGCAACTTCCACCAACAATCCAGCAAAAGGGCTTGCGCTAGATGCCGGCTGAAGATAAACCTTATCTTCACTGGCAACTAACAGTATCTGTCCATTTTGATCAGCCGTGACAGAACCCGAATTATTCACGGTGGGCGCCGCTAAAATTGCAGTGCCTTTTGGCCCTATATGTATTTTTGCGCCTGCTTCAACTACTATTGCTGCATTGCTTTGAGCTCCGCCACTTAAGGCCGCAGTCGGTGTATTCGGATTATTATCAAAGGTTCGAATAATTCCACCATTAAAATTGGCATCTGAAATATTCAACGCTGAAGCGACCAAGGTATTCGCATCAACAGTAGAATCTTTGCCAAAAATAAAGCCATTATTGTTCACCAAATAAATTTGACCATTCGCGGTCAGCGTACCCATTATTTGGGTCGCGTTGGCATCGTGAATATTATTTAGTGCTGAGGAGGTCGCTGATGGCTGCACGAAATTAACGCCATAACCTTTATCAATATTGAAACTTTTCCAATCAATAACTGCTGTCTTAGTCGTCTGAGTAATGGTTTGCTGAGTGCCATTAATTGCTATCGTGGCATTACCATGAGTGGCACTACCGTCAGTAATGGTAGGACCAGCAATGACAGGAACAGGAAGCGAATCAGCGCTGACCTTAACCATACCCGACCCAACGAACAAGCCACCTGCAATTACGACCCGAATCCCTGCAACAAGAGGATTAAGCCTAAAGAAATCATCCGATGAATTAGTTTTTTTTGTAAAATGCTTGGTGGTCATTTAGATAACCTTACTATATGTTTACGATAAGAGGAGTTATGTGGCTTTGCATAGATCGATAATTGATATTGTGAGACATTAGCCTCTAGATCTTTGTGGCTAAAGCCATTGCCATAAAGATAAATCAATTTAATCAAATTTATATTTCTTTAAAACTCTGTTGCAATATTAAAATTAAAGCGAGGATCCCCTGTTTTTACGTCACCTAAATTCATTAAGGGAATACCTACATCAAACGTCGCCAACAAGTATTTTTTGATATGAAAATTAAAACCTGCTCCACTTGCCGCAAGCTGGTATTGATTTTTTTGTCCAGGCAATGGACTTTGCACCCAACCCGTAGCGCCGTCGATAAACGTAAATAATTTAAAATTATTAAAGTAAGCATTATCTAAATGATTTAAATTAGGTGAATAAAGCTCAAATGATCCAAAAGCCCCCGAATCCGCTAAGGCTTGCGTTTCGAAATACCCGCGCACGTTTAACGCGCCACCCATAGAGAACTGTTCGTTACTAATTAAAGGAGAATCCGCTACCTGCCCACTGAAATGACTTTTTAATTCCATTCCTAGCGGCAAATCATGTTGATGCTTTAAGTCACCTGCCAGATAGAAAAAATTAGCATTGGATTTATATCGTTTTCTGTCGAAATCTTCTTGGCTATTACCTAAATCTCGCACTGAAAAATGCAAGCCTAATTCAAAGCTAGTCCAAGAATCTTCTCTTCGAACACTACCACTGTATTGTGTTAACAAAGGTAAATAAGTAATAGGCGTATTTATCGAACCGCCTGCACTCGCATTCAGTCCAATACTCTCTTTAAAATTTTTATAATCAACACCAAAAGTTGCGCTATGCGAATAATTATCAAGTGGCGCAAAAGGCTTAATTAATCTTGCACCAAAAATACTCCCTGCACCAATAATGGTCTGAGTCCCTGCATAAGCGATATTCGAAGATGAATCCACGCCATAGAGCGCCAAACGCATATCTGAGCTGAAAAGAGGCATAACGTAAGTGCCAGACCAAATTTGCACCTGCGCAGCATCTTCGGGAGACACCATATACATTAATGACGCGCTATGCATTGCCTGCCACAAATTGTCATAATGCATCGTTGTGACTAGACGCAAACGATCTGTTGCTTGCGAATTTCGACCATTAAGCTCTACACGTCCATGAAAAGGGAGTTCATCTTTGACTTTCAAATCAACTTCTAAGGTGCCAGGTGTGTCTCCTGCACGGAGCACAGGTTGAATTTTACGATCGGGACTTTCACCTGCCAATTCGGTTAATTGCTTTTGCATAGTCGGAAAATGAGGTACATTCCCTTCCGCTAACTCGGGTACACCTTCTTTAATTTTACCCATTGAAAAATAACGGGAATCTTTTACTCTTAGGCGCGATACGACACCCTCAACCACTTGTAAATAAACGATACCGTTTTTAACATCTTGCTCTGGAATATCCACTGATATGGTTTGATAGCCATTCGTTCTATATAACTCCTCTAAAGCCGTTCGTGCTAAATCCACAGTGTCTAACGATTTTTTAAGACCCAGAAAAGGATATAAGGTGCGCTCCATTTCCTTAGTCGCTAATTTCGTATTGCCTTTAACACGCAATTCTAATAAATCAAAACCTACTGCTTTCGGCGCTGTTTTGGCAGTGCCTTCGACTTCAGGAGCGACTTGCTCTGCTTGGCAGTATCCTACCTCTGCATATAATGCGAATACTAGGCTAGTAGCACACAAAACAGAACGGCACAAAAACGGCGTATACTTATTTGATTTCAATGACATACCATTTAAAATTTATTTCGATTATTTATAAAGATGCGGTGAAGAAGGCTCTTGCTAATATCATCACAGTAAAGCTAGATTAAATCTTTATAACAAATGCTAAATTTAACCCTTAAACATCATGCCTGAGAAACAGGCGTCGCCTTCATTGAATGATTTACTTTTGTACTTGGGAATATGCACGACATAAGTTGACTAATGATAAAAAACGAATTCATTCGCTTCTCTACAACTTACACACCAATGATTGATTAATTGATTTCATAAACATTCCCAAGTAATTATGACAAACAAAAAAACAGCCGCCTTTCGGCGACTGATTTTTCTTATTAACTATTTAGAAATAGTGATTTAAACTAAGTGAATTTAGTTCAAACCTGGTAAAGTAACTTTACCATTTAGAATAGCTGGAGCACGGCAATGATTTACAGAGCCTGCTTTATTAGCGCCATCTGCATGGGTAAATGGCATTACTGGCAAATTAGGATCAAATGCTGTGACATTTGAAATTGCTTGTCCTGCTGTAGCCATATAACCTGATGCATGTGCAGCAGTCGTATCCCAAGTAGCTGTTTTTGGGTTACCTTTAGCAATAATTGCAGGAACAGACATGGCTTTTACAATTGCAGCAGCAGTCCCTGTTAGAGCTGTACCTGGTTTTGATGTGATATAAGATAATTCAGACCAGAATCTATATTTACCATTCGCTGTATTAACTAAAGAGGGAGCATAACCATCAATTTTAACAAAACGGTAAGGCAGGGCTTTATTACCATTACGATCTGCGTTTAAGATACCAACAGCCCAACGGAAGTCATCTTTAGTAGTAGATGGAGAAAGGGAAATTTTATTACCTGTTCCTGCACCAAAATTACCATTTCCATTAATACCTGAAGCAGCGGCAGTTTTAGTAGCAGTATCATATCCATCAAAAGTGGCTAAACAATTTTCAAGATCGCCTGAACCCACGGTAGAGTGGTAAACTTTTTCCGAGGCATTTGCTAGCTCAGTACCTGCAACATTTGTTGCCGCAGGATAAATAGTCGTAGTAGTTGCAGCTTGAATAGCTTCATTGACGCTGCAAGGCGCATTTTCAAATACAGATTGAAGTGATGCTAAAGTACCTGAACCAGAGGCTCTAGAACAAAGATGTACTGCAGTATTTGCAGGTTTATTGGTTGCATTGGCTGATACTAAATCATTACCTGCACCGAAGGATAATTTACTCCAATCATTGAAACGACCCTTTGCAAATATTGACGTAATTTGCTCAGAAGTAAAACCAGGCATACAAGCTTCAGTATCATCACCAACTGTACAAGTACTAGGTAAGCTACCAGAAGCCAGTTGTGCAGTTTGCATCGCTTTATACAATTTTAAATTTGTAGCAATACCAAATACTTGAGCAGCAACAGGTGAAGAGCCCATTGCCGCTGCTCCTTTTGGTGCTGCAGCGGTACCGGTATTTAATAAACCGTTAGCTTTATTTGCACCATTTAATTCAGACGCAAATTGAGCCGCGTCAACATCAGCCAAACCCAGTACGCTAGATGTTCCAGTCACCCCTTTTGCAGTAGCAGGCGCTACAACCAATTTTTCAGGCGTTGTTCCTGAGCAAGTAACTGTAATAACGTTAGTGGCAGTACTTGCAGCCGCTGAAGTACATGTAAATGTAGCTGCATTTGTTGCAAAATCCGCTAATGAATTAAACGTTACACCAAGTGCTTTGTCGGGTGTCGCAACAGAGGCAATTAATGCTGCTGTCATTGAACCGTCTCTAGTTCTTTGATGTATGACATAAGTGTTATTTAACGTTAAACCGGCTTTAACACCCTCTTCACCTGCAGTGAAGACATAAGTAAATATGTCGTTAGCTGGTGCATTCTGATATTTGTAAACTACAGTACCTGGCATAGCAAGCGTAGTTATTGTATTAGGCAAAAACTTACTGGCTGCCGAAGAACCAGTTACATAAAGAATATTAGCCAAAGGGACATTGGTCACATTTTGAATACCTGTAGTAGTTGAGAAATCTACTTTTAATGGACTGCTATTTGGAATTGTAGGTACTACAGCAGATGCGTCAACAGCAAAAATCGCAGCTGTAATGGCTGTCATCAATAATAATTTTTTCATTTTATATCTCTAAAAAAGAAAGTAAGTAACGCATTTAAAATAAGCTAAAACATAATGTGATAAATAATAACTAGACTATCC
>CAINHP010000260.1 GCA_903848905.1 uncultured Pseudomonadota bacterium | reverse complement strand
TTTTAAAAATAGCCTTCACGTTTCTTTTGCTCCATCGAACCTGACTGATCTCGATCAATCAAGCGCCCTTGACGCTCAGAAGTAGTCGTCAACAACATTTCCTGAATGATTTCTGGCAACGTGGTGGCAGTTGATTCGACAGCTCCAGTCAAAGGGTAGCAACCTAAGGTACGAAAACGCACCATTTTCATTTCCACTTTATCATTAGCAGTAATTGGCATGCGTTCATCATCCACCATAATTAGCATCCCGTCTTTTTCAACTACTGGGCGTTCTTTAGCGAAATACAAAGGAACAATAGGAATTTTTTCCATATAAATGTATTGCCAGATATCGAGTTCCGTCCAGTTCGATAATGGAAACACGCGTATGCTTTCATCTTTATCTACCTTGCTATTGAAAATAGTCCATAATTCTGGGCGTTGATTTTTCGGATCCCAACGATGATTTTTATCACGGAACGAATAGACTCGCTCTTTAGCACGAGATTTTTCTTCATCACGTCGCGCACCACCAAAAGCCGCATCAAAACGATATAAATTCAGTGCCTGCTTTAACGCTTGGGTTTTCATAATATCGGTGTGTTTTTGGCTTCCATACGTGAATGGGTTAACCCCCATTTTGACGCCTTCCTGATTGGTATGAACCAATAACTCTAAATCTAATTCCCGTGCCAATCTATCCCGAAATTCAATCATTTCGCGAAATTTCCATGTCGTGTCAACATGAAGTAAAGGGAAAGGTGGTTTTCCTGGATAAAATGCTTTCATGGCCAGATGCAGCATTACCGCCGAATCTTTTCCAATAGAATAAAGCATCACAGGCTTTTCAAACTCAGCTGCAACTTCACGGATAATAAAGATACTTTCAGCTTCGAGTTGTTTTAAGTGTGTTAAATGATTAGCAGTCAAAGCGATATCCTTGAGTAACGTTTGTTTCTAGTTAACTAATAAATGATCAACAGAAAACGCTGTTCATTATCAAAATCCATCAAAAGATCCAGTAAAATTTTATTCGGTAAATGGCATTTAAGCTTAATTAGTTAAATCTAAAAAGCAGTATTCCTTTATTATAAAGTAGCTTTAATATTTTAATTGATATAAATACTATCATAGGTAAAATAAATAATAAACAAAAAAATATGTGAAATACAAGGTCTTTTGCTGTATCTGTCCAGTAAAATATTTGATTAGACCTCAGAGCGATATCGAAAAGTTATAAAAAAAAACGGTGGCCTACGTTCTTTACAAGCGTTTTGTTTTCTTGATGTAAAAGCGTTTTTAGCTATAAAAAATGCCTGCCCGCCAGAAATGAGTATCCATAGCACCATACTAAATAAAGTTTCACTATTCACGGTGATGTCATATAGTGTTACCCACTATGAATCCCATTGTTCAAAAAGAAATGTTAATAAATATTTTGTGATATACCGAGCGGCATACTAGAATTTAAGCCAAACTAACCGGTAAGTTTTTTTAAATCATCACAACTATTTTAAAACTGATGCAGTAATGATGGTTTTCACTTTCACCCTAGTATTGCGAGGAAATAAACAATGACTGTAGCATTAAAAACAACGCATCACGGCGGCTGTCCACATGATTGTCCTGATACCTGCTCGATGATATTTGAGGTTCAAGAGGGTAAGCTAATCGGTGTTAAAGGCAATCCAGATCACCCGATGACGCGAGGCGGTCTTTGCGTTAAATTGAATGATTATGAAAAGCGGCATTACCATCCCGATCGCCTGTTATATCCGATGCGTCGCACCGGTCCCAAAGGCAGTAAGCAATTTGAACGTATCACTTGGGATGAAGCACTGGATGAAATCGTTACGCGCTGGAAAGCGATTATTGCAGAGCACGGCCCACAAGCTATTGTTCCCTACAGTTATTTAGGCAATCAGGGGTTGGTGCATGGCTTGAACGGCGGCGACGCCTTCTTTAATCGAATGGGCGCCACGGTCACTGAACGCACTTTTTGCGGTGAAGGATCGTGTACTGCTTGGCTGCTCACCGTGGGGCCAACGGCTGGCGTCGATCCTGAAAGCTTTATTCATGCCAAATACATCATCATCTGGGCCTGTAATTCGGTCAGCACCAATCTACATCATTGGCACATTATTAAAGAAGCCCAGAAAAAAGGCGCAAAAGTCGTCGTCATAGATAGTTATGCCTCCAAAACGGCCAAAGAAGCCGATGTTCATATTGCACCCAAACCCGGTACAGATGGTGCTTTAGCGATGGCAATGATTCATACCATTATTGAAGAAGGTATAGTCGATCAGGATTATGTGGATAACCACACGGTTGGTTTTGCAGCATTAAAAGAACGCGCGAAAACCCGTACACCGGAATGGGCACAAGCCATCACCGGCATACCAGCTGAAGTGATACGCCAGCTATCCCGTGATTATGCAAGCACCCAGCCTGCTGTGATTCGCCTAGGTGTAGCCCTGGAAAGGCATTATGGCGGAGGCCAAACCATTCGCGCAGTCAGCTGTTTACCCGCGTTGATTGGCGCTTGGCGTAATGTTGGAGGTGGTGCATTACAAATGCCAGTCTGGGAACACCCATACAAGTTTGACGTGATCTGTCGACCGGATTTGATTCCCGAGGGCACCCGCGTTATGAATGCGTTGCAACTAGGGCGTGCGCTAACCAACGAACCACCTGCTGGGCCACCCATTAAATCGATGATGTGCTGGAATGCCAATCCCGTCACTCAAGCACCGGAGACCGACAAGATAGTTCAGGGCCTGCTTAACGAAGAGCTGTTTCTGGTTTCGGCGGAGCATTTTATCTCTGATACCGCCAGCTATGCCGACATCCTGTTACCTGCATCCATGGGCGCGGAACAGGAAGACATGATTCTGTCTTGGGGGCATTTGTATCTGACCTACAATGCTAAATGCGTCGAGTCACCGGGTGAAGCTATTCCAAATAACGAAATTTTTCGGCGACTAGCCGCACGCATGGGTTATCAAGAAGAAAACTTTCTTTGGTCGGATTCGGAATGCCTTGAACATTATGTAGACTGGGATTCGCCCGCTTGCGAAGGAATAACTCTGGAAACGCTCCGTAAAGAAGGATTTGCCCGTCTTAACGTTGGAACAAAAGATAATCGCGCACCGCATAAAGCCGGTCACTTTCCGACGCCGTCCGGTAAGTGCGAATTTGAAATAACAGGCGCTACAAACTTTGTCGCAGGCCCATTTCGTCAGATGTATGACGGCTTTCAGCCAGGCGAACCTTTGGATTCCTTGCCGGATTATGTGTGTTCCAGAGAAGCGCCAGAAACCAATCCCGAACTAGCGAAAAAATATCCGTTAAATATCATCTCGCCAAAAAGTCATGGCTTCCTGAATTCTTGCTACGCCAATATGGAGCAAAAAATCAAAGGTCAGGGCGAACAGTTCATAATGATCAATGCGCTCGACGCTGAACTGCGCAACATCAATCAGGGCGATAAGGTGCGAGTCTTCAATGATCGCGGCGCTTTTGAAGGTGAGGCGAAGATCACCGCTGATG
Organism: uncultured Pseudomonadota bacterium; assembly: GCA_903848905.1. Taxonomy (GTDB): domain Bacteria; phylum Pseudomonadota; class Gammaproteobacteria; order Methylococcales; family Methylomonadaceae; genus UBA10906. The sequence continues at coordinate 1,326 of CAINHP010000260.1, read as the reverse complement.
TGAATCCGGGATTGATTGTCGCAACGCTCGGTTATTGGCGGCAGTTAAATAAAGGTACGGTTAACAGTATCAGCTCAGCTGAATTCGTCAATATGGGACATGCGCCGACATTTTCCGACAATCTGGTGCAGGTAGAAGTGATAACTTGATTATCTAGCTTGCAAATAATCGATATTAAGGCAGGAAAACCAATCACAGTTTCTTGCCTTGATGAATAAACAATGTGGTACCTCACAAGCAGCCAGTTTGTTTTTTTCATGGACCCTAAAACAAGCATTACTATCTATTTACCCACGAATCCTTACGAACCTTGATTTATGATCTTTAATCGTTACCAAGGTAAAGCTTTGTCCATTTAAAAATCTCTCCAGCCCAACCATAAAGGATTGAAATGTCACCACCAAGCCAACCTAAAAATCGCCATCAATATCTTTATTTACAAGTTCTTACTGCCATTATTTTAGGTATTTTGCTAGGCTATTTTTATCCAGAAATTGCTGTTTCGATGAAGCCATTAGGTGATGGTTTTATCAAACTCATTAAAATGTTAATTACCCCCATTATTTTTTGTACTATCGTGTCGGGAATTGCAGGCATGCAAAACATGGAAAAAGTGGGACGCGTAGGTTTAAAGACGCTACTCTATTTCGAAGTAGCCAGTACGATAGCGTTAATTCTAGGTTTGCTGGTTGTACACATATTAAAACCAGGCGTTGGAATGAATATTGACATTCATACGCTCGATGCAAAAAGTTTAAACCTTTATACAGAAGCAGCTAAAACGCATAGTGTTGTGGATTTCTTACTCAATATTATTCCAAGTAGCGTTGTGGATGCCTTTGCTAAAGGGGATATCCTGCAAGTATTATTGTTTTCACTTTTATTTGGCTTTTCGCTTGCAGCAATGAAAGACACTGGATCAGATGTTATTGTGGGTATTCATAAATTATCTCAAATATTATTTGGAATTGTAGATACTGTAATGAAACTCGCACCGATTGGCGCATTTGGTGCAATGGCATTTACTATCGGCAAATATGGCATTAGTTCATTAATTCCCCTTTTCAGCCTAATGGGAAGTTTTTACCTAACCTGTATTTTATTTGTCGTTGGTGTATTGGGGTTAGTGACAAAAACTCTTGGGTTTAGTATTTTTAAATTTATTCGCTACTTTAAAGAGGAATTACTCATTGTTTTAGGAACATCGTCTTCAGAGTCTGTACTGCCATCTACTATGCTTAAGCTAGAAAAATTAGGTTGCTCTAAATCTGTAGTGAGCTTAGTGATTCCTACCGGATATTCGTTTAATTTGGACGGCACATCAAT
>CAINHP010000259.1 GCA_903848905.1 uncultured Pseudomonadota bacterium | reverse complement strand
TATTTAAGGATATGCACACTATTCGAGTTGGCCATATTTTGCAGCTTATGATTGCACAAGAAAAACGCAAAATTAGCAGCTCGTGGGATCAAGCTTTCACCGACATTTTGGCTTTGGCGCCACATCAGCTGGCGCAGCGAATTGAGGAGGTACTGAGGGATTATGACCATAATGAAAATCAACGCGTCCAATTAGAATACATCTCCTATGATGGCTCTAAACGTGATTTGGCCTCGGCACGTTTTCATCCGAGCATGAATCCACATTTGGTCAATTTCGCGGATTGGTATGATTGGCGCGAACATCAAGGGAGTGTCGGTCGAGAGAATGATTTATTCCTTGCAGGCGTTTGGCGTTTGTTGCATCATTGCAAAGGGTTAATGGTAGGCGAGAAATACAACCGGAGTCGGCGTATTGATAGCGAAAATCTGCTAGGTCAAATGACATCTGGCGAGCAAAGTTTTAAACTGCATATTAACCATATATTAAATAAAATTCATGCCCCTGTGTATCGCCAACTTTGCGTGGAAACCTTGAGCGCATTGGCAGTTATTATGAAAAGTAATCCTCAGCTGAGGATTGATGATACATTGGTTGTGGATATTTTAATTGGTCATGCGGTAAGACTTTCGTGGCTTCAATGCTATCCCGACTGCGAGGAAGAATACGACAAATATGTATCCGTTGCATGGCAATCTTTCTACCAACTTCCTCCTCACAAAGTGGCGAACGGGGTACTCGACGCATTGATTTATCTTCTCAATAATAATGCGTGATACACTTAAAAACTTAATCGTTTAACCAAACATGATAGTGAGAAAATGATGATTTTAGCTGGCGATATTGGCGGTACAAAAACACTCTTAGCCATTTTTGATGGTGAGGATTGCGTGCTTAAAAAACGCTTTGAAAGTGCAAATTACGCGACATTTCATGCCTTATTGGCGGACTTTTTAACCTTTATTCCAGACATAAAAATCGATGCCATCTGTATTGGTGTGGCAGGACCTATTGTTAACGGTGATTGTGAAACCACCAATTTACCTTGGAAGTTAACTTGCTCAGACATTAGCCAACAGGTAAATACGTCCAATATTAAATTACTCAACGACCTAGAAGCCGCAGCATGGGGCGTTTTATCCTTACCTGAAAGTGATTTTATTTCACTTAATCCAAAGGCTTCGCCACAAATTGGAAATTGCGCCGTCATTGCCGCAGGAACAGGCTTAGGTGAAGCTATTATCTTCCATGATGGAAAACAGCCACACGTTATTGCTAGTGAAGGCGGACATTGTGACTTCGCGCCTACGGATACACAGCAAATGGAATTGCTTGCATTTATGCAAACGCGCTTCCCTCAGCACGTCAGTTACGAACGATTAGTGTCTGGAGTAGGAATTGAAGCCATTTATGCTTTTTTAAAACAATCAAGGGATTTTGAAACTGCGATTAATCTAGACACAGAAACGGATTTAGCTGCCGCCATTGGCGCTGCTGCCGTGGCTAATAGCGATAAATTATGCGTTGAAACCTTACGTTTATTTGCAAAAATATACGGTGCCGAAGCAGGAAATCTTGCTTTGAAATGTCTGCCTTATGGCGGTGTTTATTTAACCGGTGGTATCGCAACTAAATGTTTATCTATTTTACAGCAAGGTGACTTTTTAGAAGGTTTTTTAGCAAAAGGACGTTATCGCAGCGCACTCGAAAATATTGCAATCACTGTTTGTGTTCAACCTGATGTTGTCTTGTTTGGTTCAGCTTATTTTATCAATAAAAAATGCTTAGCCTAAATACAT
>CAINHP010000258.1 GCA_903848905.1 uncultured Pseudomonadota bacterium | reverse complement strand
TAAGGATAATAATAGATGATGACAATTTAACAACAAGTGAAAAGCAATTAGTCAATCCTTTGATGTGTTATGTTTTCAGGGAGTTCTAGCCAGTTTGTATTATCGTTCATTCTTAGATCCAGTTAATAAATCACTAACTGAATATGCTGAGGTAATGGCACCTTCGTGTAATCCATTACCTAAATAAGCACCCGCATGGAATGTGTGATTTTCACCATTTGTTTCAATAATCTCGTGGCGATAACGCAGGGCTTCAACTGAGTACAGCGGCGTATTATGGTTTTGTTTGTGAATAATTGTTTTAGAGTCAATTTGTGCACCCAAATTATACGCTAAGCTGTAGTGACTATATTCAATAGGATCAATATCATAGAGTCTATTCAAATAAGCATTATAGCCGCATTGACCTTGTACATCAGTTTGAAAAACATCGAACTCGGTATAATAAGAAACGCCAAAATGTTCGTAAAAGGAAATATCTGTATGAATCACTGTTTCTAGTTTATTTTCTTGCCAAGCAGCAAAACGTCGTGTTTCATCAGTACTGGCGTCACCAAGTAAATTCAACACTTGCTCAGGGGTCACAGCAAAGATAACTTTATCAAAAAATAGTCGCTCACGAGATGCCGTTGAAATAATAATTCCTGTGTCGGTTCTATAAACAGCTTCAATATTAGCGTTGCAATGAATAGTGCCGTCAAATTGATCGAGTATTTTTTCGATATAGGTGTATACGCCTCCGACCATTCTATCCCATTTTGTAAACATAGTAGAATGACGCAAAAGTGGAATAGCAATTTCAGCGGGAAAATCAGCAATTTTTTGATAAGGCATTGAATACGCATACATTAATAGCATTTTAAGCCAAATTGCATGAATATCATTATCTAAATAGGTGGATACCGTTTTGTCATAAAGCTCTTCTGATGTCACACGATACTCAGCCAATAAAAATTGCATATAACCTTTGACAACAGGTGATAATTTTTGAGCTTCATTGAGAAATTCATTGAAATTTTTAGAATGGTGCAATAATCCAGCACCTGATTTATAGCAATGCCCATTTGCTAGAAATAGCTCACTGGATGTTTCACCCTTTGCCATGGTGATATTTAACCTATTCATCAATTTATGAAAATTTGGAAAATGGCCACTTTGAAATTCTAAAACGCCACAATCTAAAATTAAGTTTGTATCAAGTTGAGTCCCTCGAACATTTTTATTTAATGTTCGGATATTACCGCCAATAATGGATTGTTTTTCGAAAATAGTAATATCATGATGCTTATTCAAAAGATAAGCTGTCGACATTCCCGCTGCACCTGCACCTATTATGGCAATTTTCATCTCGATCCTTATCGCTTTGATGGTATTTATTTTTCAAAAAACACCTAAAATACGATGTAAATAGGGAAAACACTAATTAGTGTAAGTAAATAAAAATAATGAATAATTACATTGTGGTTTTCATTGTATAGATTTACAAGAATTTATGTGGAATTAGTCAAGGCGTATTAAGATTTAACCGGCTAATTTTACGCTATCTTGAGGATACCTTAATCGCTGCATCGGCTGATTTGTCAGGTTTTGATGAAGTTCATTTCACTATACTCAATATATTTAAAACTGAGTAGACATGAAAATAGCTGTTT
>CAINHP010000257.1 GCA_903848905.1 uncultured Pseudomonadota bacterium | reverse complement strand
GCTAGGCTCAGTCTATCAAGCAGGCACGCTGTCGGGCAATCCTGTCGCCATGGCCGCAGGTCTTAAAACACTAGAATTGATTGCTAAACCGAATTTTTATGATGAGTTATCTGCTAAAACCGCGCAATTAACCGAAGGATTAAAATCCGTTGCAAAAGGCATGGATGTGCCACTCACAACTAATCAAGTGGGCGGCATGTTTGGTTTATTTTTTACGCAAGAAGAAAAAGTCAGCACATTTGCTCAAGTGATGGCGTGTGATCAAGCCTATTTCAAACGCTTTTTCCATGGGATGCTCGACGAAGGCATTTATTTAGCGCCTTCTGCATTTGAGGCAGGATTTGTATCAGCGGCGCATGATGCGCACACGCTTGAAAAAACCTTAGCGGCAGCTGAAATTGTATTTGCAGAACTAAAAATTTAACAATAATTACACCTAAATCTGTCGGGATTCAAGGTTGAATCCCGACAATAGCAGATAACTTAAACGTTATTCATCGGTTAATATCGTTAAAACAGACTGTATTTTCTCAGCCACTTCAACGCCCAAATGCGTTAAATAACCACCGTCTTCTTGCGATACTAAACCTTTATGAAATAATCGTGCTGTCGCTGAAATGACTTCAGGATCTGCATCATGATGAACTTTAATGCCTTCTTGTAAACTCGTTAAGTTATAACGCGCCAAAATGTTCAGTTCTTGAACTAATTCTTGTTTTATTAACATGAAACTGCCTCTCTATCCATTGAAAAAACTAACTCAAATACGGTTGCTTAACCGCATTTACTCTCACCACAATTCAAACACGTCACGCAACCGTCCATCACAATTGTTGCTTTGACATGACATTTACCACACAAACTCGCTTGTTCTGGAAAACCATCATTTGTTTGTGATTGCGCTGCTACTTGCGTGGCTTGCGTTTTCGCATCAAATTCTCTGCGTTTTAAATCTAAAAACGCTTTATGATTATGCTCCATTTCATGGCCTTTCATAATGCCCATGCGCTTTAAATGCGTTTCCACTGCGCAACCGATTTCAGCCACAAGCGATGGCATATAAACACCGCCTTTTTTGAAATACCCCCCTTTGGGATCAAATACGCCTTTAAGCTCATCCACTAGGAAACAGGCATCACCCCCTTTACGCCACACCGCCGAAATCAGACGTGTTAACGCGAGCACCCATTGAAAATGCTCCATATTTTTAGAGTTAATAAAAATTTCATACGGATGACGCTCTTCAAATTCTGTCCCTGCATTGAGTACCATATCATTAATAGTGATATACATGGCATGCTCGGACTGAGGCGTTTTAATTTTATAAGTGGTTCCAAATAACACGTCTGGACGCTTTAGCGTTTCGTGCATGGACTCTAAATCTTGCTTTTCCGCATCCGCTTCAAGCTGCATCTGCGCTTCATATTGCGCTTGCTGCTCTTCTTTATTGACCACTTTATAGCCAACAATTTTTTGAGTAATCTTGTGTGACATGGCTTTTCCCCTTTTCAATTATTTTTGATAATTTTG
>CAINHP010000256.1 GCA_903848905.1 uncultured Pseudomonadota bacterium | reverse complement strand
TTTATCTTACCGGAAAGAAATGTACTATTAATTTCATTAAAAACTCGGACATTGCTTTTGATGCTCATCTTCCAAAATGGAATTATCGTGTCGTTTTAAATCATTGCTAATTCGGGATGTTATTTTTGACTATATCCTTAGTGCCGCCTTAGTATGGTTTGCGATTTGTATTTATTATGCGTTGCATGGTGAAGCAAAAACCGCATCACTCGCTTTTGAAAGTAATTTACTTGCGTATGTTGAATTATTATTATTTATATTAGTTTCAATGACTTATTTAAACACCATGACGGAACGTGGCGTTTTTAATGCACTGAGAGTGTTACTTTTAAATAAACAGTTTAGCTATCGACAATTATTTTGGATTACCGGTGGATTAGCCTTTTTACTTTCTATGGTAATCAATGGGTTAACTGTTGGACTTCTTATGGGAGCCGTTGTCGTAGCAGTTGGTAAAGATAAACCAAAATTCATTGCACTAGCTTGCCTTAATGTTGTGATTGCAGCTAATGCGGGTGGCACAGTTAGTCCACTCGGCGGCATTTCAACCCTTTTTGTTTGGCAACATAAAATTCTGCACTTCACTGAGTTTTTTGCATTAATGCTTCCCTGCTTGGTTAATTTCGTCGTACCTGCAAGTATCATGTTCTTTTCAGTACCTAAGGAAAAACCAGCGGTGACACATCAAGACATTTGGCTAAGACGCGGAAGTAAGCGCATAATTTTTTTATTTGTTCTCACGCTCGCCATTACTGTTTCGTCAAATGTATTACTCGAACTTCCGCCTGCAGCAGGTATGATGGCGGGATTGGGTTTACTGCAGATGTTTAGTTACTATTTAATGAAATCTGAGAATGCCACTTTCACCGGTGTCGAAAAAAGAACTAGAACGCTCGATATTTTTGAAAGTGTCCGAGATATTGATTGGGATACACTTTTATTCTTTTATGGCGCTATGATGATTATTGGTGCAGTCGGTTTCTTAGGGTATTTAGATTTAGTTGCGCATTTTCTCTTTGGTGAAATTAATGTAACTCTTGCAAACATCATGATTGGCTTATCTTCTGCATTTGTGGATAATGGCACTTTAATGTTTGCGGTTTTAACTATGCACCCAGATATTCACAATGGACAATGGTTACTTTTAACACTGACGTTAGGTGTAGGGGGAAGTTTACTTGCCATTGGATCAGCACCTGGGGTGGGGTTACTTGGTCAAATTAAAGAATACACGTTTGGTTTTCATCTACGTTGGATGCCCGCCGTTCTTTTAGGATATTTTTTAAGTATTGCTACACATTTTTGGGTGAATTCTGCGGGATTTTAGTATTTAAAAGGATTTAATTTAAAAAATCTTAGAGAAACCTGTTTGATAAAAATATAACTATTGTAAATATAATGAAAATAAAGAATATCGTGTATGAACTCCCATTAACAAAAATGATAATTATCGTCTTTATAAATTAATTGAAGAGAATTTATGGATAATTTAGATAATTTACGCAACAAAATCCATGGACGTGATTATCGCGCGAATATTACTACAAATTTACCAACTCGAAAATGGCTCCATAGTTGGCTATTTGATACTGAAATTGAGGGAAATTATCAAAAAGATGTAGATAATTGGATTGGAACGCTCATTGTACTCAATTTAATCGTGCTTCTTTTTGAGCATGTAAACAAAATATATGCTCCAAATCAGCACTTATTTCATTTATTTGACATTTTTTCGGTTGTTGTTTTTACATTTGAGTATTTATTACGCTTATATTTATCTCCCGAAGATTCTGAGTTTACGGGAAATAAAAAACATAATGCTTACGTAAATTACATTAAAAGTCCATTTGCTATCGTTGATTTTTTTGCTGTAGCCCCTTTTTATATACAAGCGTTTCTCCCCATTGATTTAAGAATTTTACGATTTTTGAGACTACTGCGAATTTTAAAGTTATTTCGCGTATTAATTCCTTCCTACAAAGAATTTGTCTCTCTAAATCAAGGACGCACTTTTCGTCAAAAAATACACGCGATAATATTTCCAAGCGAATTTGGGGGAAGTTTACAAGGGATTTTCGACAGTTTTATTGTTGTTTGGGTCATTATTTCTGTACTTTGCGTCATTTTAGAATCCGTTTCACAAATTCGCTACATCCTCAATATTCAATTCATTATCATAGACGCTATTGCAGTCAGTATTTTTACCATCGAATATTGTTTGCGTCTGTACTGCTGCGTTGAAAATCCTCAATTTAGTCATCCTATTACAGGAAGATTAAAACAAGCGCAGACAACCTCATCTATTATAGATTTTTTAGCTATTCTCCCCTTCTTTTTAGAAGTCTTTTTACATCATTTACTTGACCTACGATTTTTGCGTGTTTTTCGCTTAATGCGCTTATTAAAATTAACGCGCTACACTGGCGCTACATCGACTTTAACCAAAGTTATTGCACGTGAATTCCCCGTGATGTGTACAGCAGCCTTCATTATGTTATTGCTGGTAATTATGACGGCAAGCTTAGGTTATTTATTTGAACACGAAGCGCAACCAGATAAATTTGAAAATATTCCACAATCCATTTACTGGGCTGTCATAACACTTGCCTCTGTTGGATATGGGGATATATCTCCGGTTACGTCATTAGGGCGTTTTATGACTATCTTAATGTCGCTATTGGGAATTGGAATTTTTGCTATACCTGCGGCGTTATTATCATCAGCATTTACTGATCAATTGCGCATTGAACGTGAAACACTTAAAAATTCGCTCTATGAAATATTAAGTGATGGTATTATTGACGATAAAGAAACAGCCTTTATTGCTAAAGAAGCGCAGCGTTTACATCTCAATGAAGATGAAGTGGCACGATTAATTGATCGGGCAATTAAAGACCGTGAGTTACAGGATGATGTATCAAAACTCCCGCTGCACAAGATTGCACAGCACCCCGAAACCGCAATTAAACATTATCGTTTATTACTTTCGCAAATTAAAATGCTGTGCATTATGACAAACAATGAAAAATTCATAGAAACTGCAGTGAAACAAGACCGACTCACAAAAAAGGATCTCGAATTTTGGAACAAAATGCATGCGCACGAAAGAAATATAAAAAGTTAATTAAGTCTCTGCCCTATATTTTAATTTAGAAAGTATTATTCAGTTTTGTATAGCGAAAATTTTATCAATTTTAATTAGTTAGGTATCTATGTCCTTAGAAAATAAAAAACTAAGTCCCAAACAGTTTGCTGGATTAACCGCTGCAGCGATTGGCGTGGTATTTGGTGATATTGGTACAAGTCCACTGTATTCAGTCAAAGAAATTTTTCGTGAGCATCTTGTTTTAGATGAAAGTCATATATTTGGCGTTTTATCTTTAATATTTTGGTCACTTATGCTGGTGGTTGCACTCAAATATGCTGTAATTATCATGAGAGCAAACAATAGAGGTGAAGGCGGTGTTATGGCTCTAACTGCACTTGCCTCAATGACAGCAAAAGATAATCCAAAAAAACGAAATATCATCATTATGATGGGCATTTTGGGTGCTACATTGTTTTATGGTGATAGTGTAATTACCCCTGCTATTTCAGTTCTTAGTGCAGTTGAAGGATTAGAGGTTGTTGCCCCACAACTCGAACATTTTATTATTCCTATTACGCTCAGCGTATTAGCTCTGCTATTTTTTATTCAAGCGCGTGGGACAGGTAAGGTAGGTAAAATATTTGCACCTGTTATGGTTGTCTGGTTTTTAACATTAGCGACATTGGGTATAAATCAAATTATTGAGCAACCTCATGTACTCATGGCAATCAATCCCTATTACGGCATCCATTTACTTAGTGAATTGGGCGTAAAGGGTTTTTTGATCATGGGGTCTGTTGTTCTTGTTATGACCGGAGCAGAAGCGCTTTATGCAGATATGGGGCATTTTGGACTTAAACCCATTCGTTATGCGTGGTTTGGTTTTGTTTTCCCCGCATTGCTTTGTAATTATTTTGGACAAGGGGCATTACTGCTTCAACATCCCGAAGCAATTGAAAATCCTTTCTATTTATTAGCGCCATCGTGGATGCTCTACCCCATGCTTGTATTGTCGACCTTTGCTACCGTTATCGCATCGCAAGCAGTAATTTCAGGCGCTTTCTCAATTACAAAACAGGCTATTCAATTGGGTTACTGTCCACGTATGAATATTCAACATACTTCAGACAGTGAAATTGGACAAATCTATATCCCAGCTGTCAATTGGATGTTGATGTTCTCAGTATTTGTATTAGTGATCGGATTTGAATCTTCATCAAATTTAGCCTCAGCTTACGGTATTGCCGTGACAGGCACCATGATGATTGACACAATTCTGTCATTTATTGTGCTTCATACGTTATGGCATTGGAATCGCATTATTAGTTTTTCATTCTTAACACTTTTTATGCTAGTAGATTCGGTATTCCTGTCTTCTAATAGCTTAAAAATTCTATCTGGTGGTTGGTTGCCTTTAGTGGTAGGTGGTTGCTTGTTTTTACTGATGACAACATGGATAAAAGGGCGCGCATTTCTTGCGCAAGCTATCGATGAAAAGAAAGTGCTTTTTGAAGATTTGGAAGAAAAAATTGCAGTTCGTGAATTGGCCACCGTTAAAGGCACCGCTGTCTATCTAGCCCGCAGTTTGCATGGGATTCCACAGGTTTTAATCAATAATTTAGAACACAACCACGTTGTGCACGAACGCATTGTTGTGTTAACGATTGTAACTATCGAAGAACCTTATGTAAGTCGTGATAACCAACACATTAAAATTAAACGTTTTGGCAGTCAGGGTCAATTCTATCGCATGAAACTCTATTTTGGTTTTAAAGAAAGTCCAGACGTAAGACATTCTTTGAGCTTAGCTGCGAAGGAAGGATTAGATTTAACTGGTGATGATGTATCGTTCTTCATGGGAAGTGAACACATTAGCTTCAAAAATCGCAGTAAAATGCCTGTATGGCGTCGCGGATTATTTTTATTTTTATTTCACAACGCGAGCAGCTCCATTAACTTCTTTAAAGTACCTGTTGAAAAGGTTCTTGAATTGGGTGTGCGTGTTGAACTTTGAAGATGTGCAATTTGTGAATTTATACCAACGATATTTTTAGATATCGTTGGTATTGATAACCAATGTTGTAATGGAATGCGGCAAGCTTTTGACGGCTGCCGCTTTGCCATCAATCCATAAGTGATAATCTATTTCAATTTCTCTTGTATTCAATACAATCACCACTGTTGAGCCATCTGGATTAATGAACGCTGTTGTTTGCAAACTATCACGATTAGATGAGCTAATAATACGTTTCGCATTCGGTTTTACAAATTTTGAAAAATGTCCTAAATAATAATAGCTATTCGTATAATGCAATTCGCCACGTTGCGTATCTGCAATAATAGGTGCAAAACAGAAGTTGCCGACATGATTGGGTCCACCTGTTTCATCTAAAAGCACATTCCAATCAAGCCAAGCCGTTGCACCTGAATTGAAATCATTGACCATTGAATGACCGTAAATTTCACCTAAATCCCAATCATGAATTCGATTAAAATCAAAGTTTTCAATACACCCTTCCGTAAAAATGACATTCGTTTCAGGGAATGCTTCTTTCACTTTTTTTACGTTCTCAAACAGCATTCCACTGCCTGTCCACGTTTCATACCAATGAAAGCCAATTCCCCACATATATTTGGCAGCATCGACATCATTCAAAACAGCACAGGCTCTTTGATAAATTAAGTCACGATTATGATCCCAGGCAATCAATTTTTTATCATGAAAGCCATTTTGATAAAGCGTAGGACCAAGATAGTTTTTAATAAACTCGCTTTCTTCTTCACCCGTAAACAAGCAAGATTCCCACGTTTGACTTGCCATCGGCTCATTCTGAACGGTCAACCCCCAAATGGGAACACCTTCTTTTTCATAAGCGTGGATAAATTTAACGAAATAGTTCGCCCAGCTTTGTTGATATTCGGGCAACAATGTTCCGCCTTTTAGCATACTCGCATTCGTTTTCATCCAAGCAGGCGGACTCCAAGGACTTGCGAGTAATGTAAATTGACCGCCCACCATTTGCATCGCTTTTTTAATCAAAGGAATACGATACGTTAAATCGTGCGCAATAGTAAAACTATCTAGCGTAGCATCATTTTCTTGCACATAAGTGTAACTTTGACTCGAAAAATCACAGCTGTGAATAGAGGTCCGAGCCATCGTATAACCAATACCCTGCTCTGCATCGTAATACGCACGAAGTAATTCTTGTTGCTTGCATTCGGGCAATTTTGAAAATGTTTCTGCTGCTGCATCGGTTATCGCACCGCCAATACCTATAATCGTTTGAAACGTTTTAGACGGGTCAACAAACACGCAAACTTGCGATTCCAAAGGCTGTCCAAAATCAAATAATTCTAATGTAGCTGTTTTTGTTAATCGGTAATCTGAATTTTTCGCTGTGGTATATACGCTCATTTTCCTACACCATTCGACTAATAATATTTAAAAATTAGTAATTAAAGACATTCTAAAACTAATCGGCTCAACAGGATGAAAATGAATATCATCAACGCCCGAACCATTGCCAGAATTGTAGCAAGGATCTGTTTTTAGACATGAGCTGTAGAAGTAATCAATCCCGTTGTCTTTACGATTGAGCATATTAAAGACTTCACCTTGAATTTTAATATGTTTATTGAATTCATATCCAATCGTACTTGAGAGCATAAGCGTTTCTTGAGATCGAACACTATTATCTGCGATTAAGGCACGTGGTCCAAAATAGCGCAGTCTAGGTCCACCATAAAAACCACCATATACATCATGGACCGTCGCGCCTGATGCAATAACCGTTTCTACTGCACCGGGAATATAACGCCCATCTGACGGATTACCTTGAAAACGCGCTTTTGAAAAACTCAAATCAGTATCTAATGTGAGCCAGTTATTGGGTGAATAGAAATTAGCCAATTCAATCCCGTAGCGTCGACTGGGATGACTTGCTTCCGTAGTGCCTGCATCACCAACAAAGACTAATTCAGAATCAATATCGAGCCACCAAATAGCCAATGTACTGTTTAAACCTTTAATCCAATTACTACGCGCTCCGACTTCTGCACCATAAGTACGCGAAAGTGGCGCGGCTTTTTGAATAAGACTGCCCTCAGTATCAGTTTGACTTCCCGTTTTTGGATCAACTGTTGTGTTTACGCCTCGCGCATCGTTACTATGAAAACCTAATCCACCATTTAAATAAAATTCAGTTTCTGCCCAAGGACCAAATACCATACCCAGTTTTGGACTGACGAGTCCGTCATAAACAGTGCCATTATTGGCATTTTGGTTGCTTTTACTGACGTTAAAACGATATCCATCAAGACGCAAGCCTAGATCAGTTTTAAACCAATTTGTCCATGTCGTTTTGTTATCAAAATAAGGACTTAAACTACTTTGCCAAATTGTATCGTTACGGGTGTAATCAAGAATTTGCTGCGCTTTAGTATGCGTTAAACTATTTTGAATATTGTCATTTCGAAATTGCAAGCCAAATATACTTTCCGAATCAAATCGACCGAGTTTATGAAAAAGGGTATGCGCGGCTTTAAATCCCGTTACATAACGTTTATCGGGTTGTCCAAATTGATCGCCATTGACTGGGTCGCTTTGAAAATAACTAAAATTAGAGTATAAATCGAGTGAAGTAAATAAACCATACGCCATGATTTGTGTTTTGCTATTTTTGTCTTGACGATGCCATTCACCCGTCACGCTATAGCGGTCACTTCGTCCACCATCAGTTGGATCAACAGCGCCAAATCGATCAATCGTACCATTATTAACTGCACGCTTTGGAATTTGATCAGTGGAATTCCAATCACCGCCCATTGCCATGCCTGTTAAACTCCAGCCATGATCGCCATGTTCTTCACTGTATTTTAAAACACCATTAAATTTTAAATACTCATTACTCACAAGCCATGGACCTCCGCTATGCACTGTTTCACCAGCGTAAAGTAAATTACCATCACCTAGTTTTTGTGACCCCATGACCAGTCCACGATAATAATCAAAGCTGCCACCCGTAAATTTCACAGTATGATCTGGCAAGTTTTTCATGTATTGAATATCCGCTGCACCCGCACTTGAAAAGTCACCATTTTCAGCATAATAATTACCTTTTTGATAATTAATGGTTTGAATTAACTCTGGAATTAAGAAATTGGTATCCATCCACCCTTGGCCATGTGAATGTGAAGGTAAATTCACTGGCACGCCATCTATTTGGGTTAAAAAATCGGTGCCATGATCTAGGTTAAACCCACGCAAATAATATTGACTCGCCTTCCCTTCACCACTGTGTTGACTGGAAATCAATCCAGGTACGGTTTCTAACACTTCACTTGGACGCGTGATGGGGCGATATTTTAATTGTTCTTGCCCGACATGGCCTTCAGATGCGCTCCCTGCGATACCCACGAGTGAGTCTGCTCGCTGCGTAATTATCATATCTTCAAGTTCAACCGTATCTTTATCAACGTTGGATTTCTTTGTTTTTTTGGTTTGTACTTGCTCCTTATTATTACTCACAACACTGTCTAAATTCACATCAGTATATTCAGCGTGTGCATGAGCAGAGCAACTTGCTAAAATCGCCAGCGATAATAAAGTGTGCTTAAAAGTATGTTGAGTCATTTAATAAGACCTCTTGTTATTTTATTATGGTTTTTAAGCTGTTTGCAGTAATGTTCGTTCAATGAGCCAATATAAACCTGCGAAACTGACTGTCGTTGAACAAATAGGAACAAAATACTTTTCAATCAATGGTTGTTTATGTAGCCACCAAATGAGTGGTAAAACCAAGCTTGTGACAATAATTTGACCGATTTCCACGCCAAAATTAAACGAAAAAAGCGGAATTAATATGCCAGTTTCAATGCTGCTAATACCCATTTCTTGCAAAACAGAGGCAAAACCAAAGCCGTGAATTAAACCAAATGAAAACGTTAATAATCGACGACCTTTGGGCTCCTTAGAAATGAGGTTTTCTAGACCAACATAAATAATGGTGGCTGCAATTAACGGTTCAATCACTGAACTAGGCAAGGTGACAACTCCTAATCCTGCAAGGCCTAGCGTAATAGAATGCGCGATAGTGAAAAAAGTAATAATGCCGACCGCTGACCAAAAATTACGCGTCACCATTAATAAAGCAAACAAAAAGAGTAAATGGTCATAACCCGTTAAAATATGTTCAATACCTAATACAAGAAAATCTTTGAACATGGAATTATGTTGAGCGTTAATATCGAGTTCAATTGCATTGTCTTCTTGCGTAAGCATTTTTTCGCTTAGACTTCTTCCCTCTACATCTTTGATGGTGACATATTGTTTATGTCCTTCAGGTAATTTTTTCAACAATAACATGACCATTTTTAAATGTGTCGCGGCAGGTTCGTAGCGCAATTTAACGTGGGCATTATTCTTATCATCAAATGTCACGTCACCGTTTGAAACGGGTTTTACAACTTGATCATTTAGGACAAATTGCAGTTCATTAGCAATTAATGCAGCAATATTGGGCTTAGCATTGTCATATTCAGTAGACGAAATGTCAGCATCGCCATCACTATCCATTGGTGAAAAAGCTTCAATATCTTGTAGTGCAAAGGTAATGTTAGCATCAACGCCAGTGCTAGTTAGCACAACATCCGCTGAACTTAATCCTGGAGCGTGAGCGAAACCGATTTGGCTGTAAGC
>CAINHP010000255.1 GCA_903848905.1 uncultured Pseudomonadota bacterium | reverse complement strand
GCAGAAGAAGCCGTGCAACGCGCGAGAGAAATTGGTGGCCATATTTGGGTGGTCAAAGCACAAATTCACTCAGGCGCACGCGGTAAAGCCGGTGGCATCAAAATTTGCAAAACCATCGAAGAAGTCAACACCGCTACAAACGATTTATTGCATAAAGTCTTAGTGACGCATCAAACGGGTGCGGCAGGTAAATTATGCGATAAAGTTTACGTTGAAGCTGGCACTGATATTCAAAAAGAATTGTATTTCTGTTTCTTAGTTGACCGTATTTCTGAGCGTATCGTGATGGTGGGTTCGGCGCAAGGCGGCATGGAAATCGAAGAATTAGCTGAAACCAGTCCTGAAGCCATTACAAAAATTTATATTGAACCCGCTGTTGGTCTTCAAGATTATCAAGCGCGTGAAATGGCATTTGCAATGGGTTTAGCGCCTGAATTGATGAGTCATGCAGTCAAAACCATTAAAGGCTGCTACCGCGCATTGCGTGATTTAGACGCGAATATGCTCGAAATCAACCCCTTAGTCATTACCGGCAATAACGAATTAGTCGCCCTTGACGCGAAAATGGGCTTTGATGAAAACGCCCTCTTCCGTCGCGCTAAAATTGCTGATTTGCGCGATAAAACGCAAGAAGATCCACGCGAAACCGCTGCCGCAGACCATGGCCTTAGCTACGTTGGTTTGGATGGTGACATCGGCTGCATGATTAACGGTGCGGGCCTTGCAATGGCTACTATGGATATGATTAAACTTGCTGGCGGTGAACCCGCTAACTTCCTTGACGTGGGCGGTGGTGCATCGGCTGAGCGTACTGAAAAAGCGTTCCGTCTAGTATTAGCTGACAAAAATGTCAAAGCCATGCTGGTAAATATCTTTGCAGGGATTAACCGTTGTGATTGGATTGCGCAAGGTGTGGTTCAAGCTGTTAAAAATATCGACATGAAAGTACCGTTGATTGTGCGTTTATCGGGAACAAATGTGGAAGAAGGTCGTCGCATTATTGCAGAAAGCGGTTTACCCATTATCACCGCTGAAACCTTAGCAGAAGCGGCAGAAAAAGCCGTTGCTGCACGCAATCAAGTTGTCGCTAACGAAACCGCAGGAGCTTAACACATGGCCATTTTTATTAACGAAACCACGCGCATTATTGTTCAAGGATTTACCGGTAAAATCGGTTCGTTCCATGCACAAGACATGATTAATTACGGTTCAAACGTCATTGGCGGTGTTACTCCGGGAAAAGGGGGTCAAAGACATTTAGATCGTCCTGTTTTCAACACAGTGAAAGAAGCCGTTGAGCAAGGCGGTGCTGAGGCGAGTATCATTTTCGTTCCACCTGCATTTGCCGCTGATTCCATTATGGAAGCCGCTGACGCAGGAATTAAATATTGCGTCGCGATTACTGACGGTATTCCAACGCAAGATATGATGACAGTAAAAAACTTTTTGCGTCGATTCCCAAAAGAAAAACGCATGATTTTAACAGGCCCAAACTGCGCAGGCACCATCAGTCCTGAACGCGCAATGCTTGGCATCATGCCCGGTCATATTTATATGCGCGGTAATGTGGGCGTTGTTGGACGCTCAGGCACACTTGGCTATGAAGCCGCAGACCAAATGAAACGTCTTGGCATTGGTATTTCAACATC
>CAINHP010000254.1 GCA_903848905.1 uncultured Pseudomonadota bacterium | reverse complement strand
AGGAATTAAAACAAACGCTTGAATTCCCGCGCGAACAGCATAAGCCGCTGCAGCCGCTGAAGTATTGCCTGTTGAAGCACAGATAATTGCTTGGCTGCCCGCTTCAACGGCTTTTGTCACCGCCATGGTCATACCGCGATCTTTGAATGAACCCGTTGGGTTTAAACCTTCAAATTTGACGTAAATTTTCACGTCTTTGCCGATTAAACGTGGAATATGGTGCAATTCGATGAGCGGGGTATTGCCTTCGCCTAAACTGATAATACGTGTTGATGCACTGACAGGCAGGCGTGAGCGGTAGTTTTCAATTAAACCGGTGTAGCGTTTCATTTTTTTTCCTATGAAAAGTTTTAATATATAAATTTTTGGCTGAAGTATTTTAACTGTTTTGTCATTTGTTACTAATTGAAATGCTCAAATTGCATTTCAAAATGAACATCAATGCAAATATTTTACATTTTTAAGTTCATTAAACTTAGGTTAGTCATTGACAAACTTGGCCAATTTATCAAGTAATGGATTAAGGTTAATGTGTTCATTTCAAAACTCCTCGCTAATCTTCCAACGACAACAAAACATCGGAAACTTTATACGTCAAATATGCACTAAGGATTTATTAAACCTATCAACACAAGATGCCATAAGATGTTGAATTAAGTTATACACGATAATTGGAATCATGATTTCAGTGTGGTCGGCCAAAGCAATTGAGGCTAAAACTAACGCTGTTCCATTATTACTCATACCTAATCCGAACATTAAAGACAGCGTATTTTTATGATTGGTTCGAAAAAATTGCGCTAAATAATAGCCCGAACTAAATGTCACCATACCTAACAAGCTTGTAATTGCAAAAATAACTAATAAAAAATCCATATCTGGATTTGCTGCAATTTTTGGCAAGACCATTGCTGCATTCATGTAATTTAACAGTAATAACACGAAATAATTACAGAGTTTTAAATGTACTTTTAATGAATCTGCGAATTTTTGACGCAAAAAATAACGTGTCAAAATTCCCAATAACGTTGGAAAAACAACCCAAACACCTAAAAATGTCATGGTTTGTGCAGACGCAATTTCGTGTAAATCTTCAGAATAATCCCCTGTTGTTACCCATCCAATCGCATGAAAAATTAACGGGGTAAATAATGGACTTAACAACGTGGTCGCTAAAACCAAACTCAAACTTAATGCCAAATTACCATTTGAATTTTGCGTCCAAGCTGTTGATGCCCCTGCAATTGGCATAGCCGCTATAAAAGCCAGTCCCACCAAAATTTGTTGAATTTCCTCTGAATCATGCCACGGCAACATAAACACACTAACTAACACAATAAAAATTAACGGAACTAACGAATTACCAATCAATCCACTGATTAACATTTTTGGATTATGAAAAGTTTGATTCAATTCCTGAGTATTAACACCAATCCCTGCATTGAATAACAACACGGCAAGCATAAACAAAGGTAATGAAATAACTAACGAAGACGTATTAGATTCTTGAACGCTGCTAAATTCAATACCTCTAAGCGTTAAACCAAGTGTTGGGAATATCATTGCTAATCCATACGAACCAATAACTAACCAAATCAGGTTGTGATGAATCAAATGCGTTAGCCTACTAATTGGAGAATGTATTGTTTTCATAGTATTTTATTAGCAACGTTTTAGTTTAAAAGGATACATAATTTCTTATGTGTCTTTATTCCCTTTACCCCAACGCCTCCAATCGAATCCGATTCACTTTACCGCTGACGGTTTCTAGTTGTTCAATTTTGGCAATGGCTGCGTAGAGTTTGTGTTCTTGGGTCACTTGCGTGAGCAAAATAATTGGCACAATCGTTTCATTTTTGGCAGGTGGTTTTTGTAAAATGGCTTCAATGCTAATATCGCAATCCGCTAGAATGCGTGTAACGTCAGCTAAAACACCTGATTTATCTTCTGCATTCAAGCGTAAATAATACGCTGTTTCAAAATCACCTGAATCTAAAACGGGAATATCTGCCAGCGCGTTTGCTTGGAACGCTAAATGTGGCACACGATTTTCAGGGTCACTTGTCAACGCACGCACAACATCAATCACGTCAGCCACGACAGCCGAACCCGTAGGTTCAGCACCTGCGCCAGCGCCATAATAAAGTGTTGCACCCACTGCGTCACCTTTGACAAGTACCGCATTCATGACACCATTCACATTGGCAATTAAACGACGTTCTGGAATCAATGTCGGATGCACTCGCAATTCAATGCCTTTTGCGGTTTTACGCGCAATCCCTAAACTTTTAATTCGATATCCAAGTTGCTCAGCGTATTCAACATCGGTGCGGGTAATTTTGGTAATGCCTTCGGTGTAGACTTTATCGAATTGCAACGGAATACCAAACGCAATCGACGCTAAGATGGTCAATTTATGCCCTGCGTCAATGCCTTCAACGTCAAAAGTGGGATCTGCTTCAGCGTAACCAAGCGCTTGCGCCTCGGCTAAAACGTCTGCAAAATCACGTCCTTTATCACGCATTTCGGTCAAAATGAAATTGCCCGTGCCGTTTATAATCCCCGCAAGCCATTCAATTTGATTACCGCTCAAGCCTTCACGAATCGCTTTGATAATGGGAATACCACCCGCGACAGCGGCTTCAAACGCCACAATCACGCCTTTCTCGCTTGCTTTAGCAAAAATTTCATTGCCGTGAAGTGCGATCAATGACTTGTTTGCCGTCACAACGTGCTTGCCGTTTT
>CAINHP010000253.1 GCA_903848905.1 uncultured Pseudomonadota bacterium | reverse complement strand
GTGGCTGTCGTTAAACCAAAATTTTCAGGCGCACTAATACTCAAACTATTCGCCTGAGAGGACATAGTGTAATGAGTACCATCCACAAAACGCAGTGAATCAACCGCACCAGCATGAAACGCTGCGGGAACATCAACCTTAGCCTCGGCGCCAAAAATAATACCCGTTGGATTAATAAAATAAAAATTCGCATTGCCAACTTCTGAGCGAAGCAGACCATTAATGGTTGACACCTCTCCACCTGTAACTCGCGTAATGACATTGAGAATGGTATTAGGTCCTGTAAAAGTCGCACTTTCACCGCTATTGATGTTAAATGTTTTAAAACTATGAAAAAGATTTGCACCACTTGTTGTGCCCAGCGATGCTGGAACGGCAAATTGGCCACTCAATGATTGAGTCGCCCCCATGCTCCCATCTGTAATGGCTTGTGCGTAAATAAAATTAGATGAAAGCAACACGGTTAACGTTAAAAAAGTACGATACGTTTTCATAACCAGTTCCCAACCAAAATAAAGGGCGACCAATAAAAAGGATTTTTCATATCCGTTTCTTTGAGTAACACCAGTTGCGCTTGTTGAAGTGCTTTGACCTTAGTCATCTTTTTTTCAGTTAAATTTCGATAAAAGTGTGTCATTAAGTTAAACGCTGCTTCATCTGAAATAGGCCAAAGTGTCCCCATCGCGCTCCGTGCATGAGATTTAAGTGCAACCCCAGCAAAACCAAGTGGCGCTCTGTCATCCCCTTCTGCTGTTTGACAAGCGCTTAATGTGAGAAGTTCGATAGGTTCTTTTTCGAATTTATCTGACTTAAGTAGCATTTCAAGATCATCAATATGAAGCAAATCATCATAAGACATTAAGAAGCTATTTTCTGCATTCGAGCCAAAGACACCGTGTGACGCGATATGGACAATAGCGTAAGGCGACAACATCACTTCTTCTTTAAAATGTGCAATTGTAAAATTATTGTCGAGCAATAATTTATTTACCCCAAGTTGCTGGCTTAAAGCGTTGACCTCTTGTTTAACCCCCGGTAATTTTAATTGCTCTTTCACGCCAGCAATAAACTCTGCAGAACGCATTAACTCAGCAACATTACCATGATTCTTACGCACTAATTCACGCAACCCACGACCTTTTTCTGACAGACTACGTGAATTCTCTGTCTCTTTTGAGTCCTTTTCTGCTGGGGCGCCTATTTGCGTATCCGTATTATCATCAAGATGAATAAAACCGCTCACAACAGGCGCAGGTAATTTTTCAACCACACCACCTGGATTGCTCATACCAAGGATAAGTGTAGAGTAAGTTTTGCGTTGAAAGGGCTTTGGATCAAATAACGTTAATCCCGGTGAGGTGGCTACCGCATATTTTTCAATTAAATATTGTTTCCCATCAAATAAGGCTGACATGGGCAATAGACGCAAAGCACCATCTGGCACAAAAACTAAGGTTTCAATACCTTGTTCTTTTAACAAAGCCTCTTCTGGCGATACTAACCAATGATAAAGTTTAGGCATATTCGCCGGCACTTTATTACGCAGATTACGCGCCATTTTCTGTACTTGTGTATTCAGCGCTAATGCCTCTATTGGCACGACAAACTGTGATAGTCCCTTTTTAGTTCCAACTAAAATCTCTAAACGTTGAGGCAAAATAATGGGATAAATAATGGCGGTTTTATCATCTATTTCCTCAATACTTGCATGACGTGCACTTTCAACCGTACAGCGTCCCCCTAAAAAATCCTCAAGCTCGGTTTGCTTAATGAGTTCAACCGTATCACGAGCTGTTTTTAAATGCTTTTGTTGAATGTCGCCCGTTTCTTGTTTCGCTTGCTGGAGCAATAAATCCGCAAGTCCTAAATAAACAGGTTCAAGTGTTTCACGAAAAGAGGATTTGCCATTTTGATAATCAACGGGAATGTCTTGGCGAATGATTTCAAGATGTTCAACCGCGCGCTGATAAGCACTGCGAGCAGATTCTATTTGCTGAAGTTGTCGTAGCAATCGCCCTTGTCGCCACTCTAACGTGAATAATAAATCACGCTCTTGGCTATTTTGCATGAGCGCTAAAGCTTGCCACGTCAAGCGTAGGGAATCATCAACGCGTTTTTGATCTTCGTAAAGTGAGGCGAGTGCATTAAGGCTCTCAGCTTGCAAACGAGATGATTGCGAAAAAGTGACACTTAACGTTCTCGCATGCTCAAATACCTCATACGCAAGCGATAAACCCTCCTCTCCTAAAGTATGTGCTTGTTCACCTAAATTGAGAGACAGCCGAACTTTTTCTTCTGAATCCGCCATTTTTTCTAATTCAATGCGTATATTCTGTAACGCATCTAAATGCCCAGAAGGAGCAAGCCCACGCGCTGCGTTGAGTTTGATACGCAAAGCCAACGCTTGATCGTCGCCAGCGAGTCTTGCCGCTTGGGTATAGTAATCATTCGCCTGATTGCTATCATGCTGCGCACTATAAAGATTTCCGAGCCAATTTGCGTAAGTGGCTTTTTGACTATCTTGCGAGGTTTGATAAGCTTTCTCAAGTAACGGTTTCGCCTCACTATAGCGATGAAGTCGAGCATAAATGGCACCTAATTCACCAGCCGCTTTCGCTTGTTGCTGCGGTGTTTGCGCAACTAATTGTGCTTGCAGCAAATTTTGCTCTGCTTGATGAATTAAGCCCTGTTGTTTACAGGCAAGCC
>CAINHP010000252.1 GCA_903848905.1 uncultured Pseudomonadota bacterium | reverse complement strand
TCAATCGCAATCAACATTAGCTGGGATGGCATTAATTGATGCTTTGCATGCGATAAGAAAACTGCCGGTTTTGATTTGGAGCGTATGTGCTAATAAGTTGCAATCCGATGTACAAAATAGGATGCAAGTTACCTTGCTAAGAAAGCCAGAAGAAAATTTACCTCATATTTTTACGTGGCTATCTAATATCAAAAAAGAAGAAAATTATCAAAATGATACTTTTCCCATCTTTCAACTCATCTATGCAAGTAAGGCAATTGATGCTTTTACAGAAAATGATTTAATGGATATTTTAAATATTGCTCGTCAATTCAACCAAACAGCTAATATTAGCGGTGCGTTGATTTTTCATAATGACCGTTTTTTACAAGTTATAGAAGGTGAGCAAACGGTAGTTGAGAAGTTATATTATGAGCATATTGCTAAAGATAAGCGTCATATTGAGTTGAATTTATTGACGCAGGGTATTGCGGAAAAGCGGGCATTTCGGAACTGGGATATGGGCTTTTTAGGTCAGCAAGAAAATGAAGATTACAAGCTACTTGGCCTAACTGATTTTGATAAACACCCAGCAGGACAGTTCTTTAAAGAAAAACTGACTCAATCACAAAAAGAGTTATTTGGAATTGTGGATTAAAATCTACACAATATTTTCGGCAAATTTTAAAAAATTAACTATGTCAAAGCTTACTAAATTTCAAGTATTTAAAAGCGATCTTGTAGTAGAAGATCCAAGTGACAAGCCATTACATGAGCGTACTGCTATAAGCAAGACTAATTTAGACGGCATTATTACTTATGTAAATGCCACATTTTGTAAAGAATGCGGTTATAGTCCTGATGAATTAATTGGTCAAACTCACAAAAAAATATCCTCTTACGTTCAACCAAAATCTTTATTTAAGGGAATGTGGCAAACGGTCAAATCAGGTCAAATCTGGCAGGGTGAAATTTGTAATCGCCACAAAAATGGAAAACTCTATTGGAGCAATGTATCTTATTATCCCACGTTTGACGCGGAAGGCGTCGTAAATGGGAATATAGCTATTCGATTTAAAGTCACTCAAGAGCAACAAATTAGATTAACCCAAAAATTAAAAGCAGAGCAGTATGATTCCATCATAGCTGGCGTTGCGGGTTTTTGGCATTTGGATAAAACAGGGCGCTTTATTGATATTAACGATCAATATTGCCTTGCCTCTGGCTACACTCGAGAAACGCTAATTCATTCCCCCGTTTCGGATTTAGAGGCGAGTGGCTTTGAAGGTGAATTTATGAGTGTGTTCAATTCACTTCAAATGGAACAACCACAGTATTTTGAAACTAAGCATAAACGTCAAGATGGCTCTACGTGGGATTTGCGAATCATGCTATCTCGTCAGTTAAATGAGAGTGTGCATGCGTTTACATGGGATATTTCTGCGAAAAAACAGGAAGAACGTGAGAAGAAGCTTTTATTGAAGGAAGTTTATTATTTGCAAAAAATGGAAAGTGTCGGGCGGTTAACGTCGGGTATCTCGAATGATATTAATAATCTACTGATGGCTATATCGGGTTATAACGAATTGAATAAATTTTCGGCTGATGATGTGCTTAAAGAAAATGTAAGTCGTGAATTTATTTATTCGGAATTGTTAGAAAATTCTAAACAAATTGATATATCCATAAAGCGGACAAAAGACGTGATTGATAAAATGCTGCTTTATTGTCGAAGAGAGCCGGTTAAAAACGATGATCCAATAGTGAATATTAATCAATCACTTGAATCTATAGTAGAGTTTTTACGTGCCAGTCTTCCGTCTACTATTACGTTTGAGCTGAATTTATTAGCGACAGATTTATTGAATGCAGCATTAAACTTGGGTAATGCTGAACTTCATCAAATTATGATGAATTTATGTATTAACGCACATGATGCTTTTGAGTTTAAGCCAGGTAAAATTAGAATTAAAACAACACTAAGAGATGGAATAGAGAATGAATATTGTCAAAAATGTCCTTTAGTGTCTGATGTTGAAATAGTTGAATTTCACTGTAATAGCTGTAAAAAAACTGGAAATACATTAGACATATCAGGAAGGATGGTTGAAATATCAGTAAAAGATAATGGATGTGGTGTAGATCCGCTTTTGCTGAATCGCATATTCGATCCTTTTTTTACCACAAAATCAGTTGGTGAAGGTACAGGACTTGGGTTGTCAACTGTTTGCGGTATGGTCGATAAAGCTTCAGGTCATATTATCGTCTCTTCTCAACTTGGTAAAGGGACTGAGGTTAAGTTGTTTTTCCCAATTTAGATTATTTCCACCTATTTAAACACAATATTTAGATACATTATGGCAAAAATATTATTGATTGATGATGAAGAGCAAATGCGTTTTTTATTAACAAGGATGCTAACGCGGGATGGACATGAAGTGTTTTTAGCGCAAGATGGCGAAGAGGGTGTGCAAAGTTATTATCAAGTTAATCCAGATTTGGTGATTACTGATATTATTATGCCAAAAAAAGATGGTCTTGAAGTGATTGCGGAAATACTTGCAACACATCCAACGCAGCCTATTATTGCCATGTCAGGTGGTCGTCGTATCTTAGCTGCAGAATTAGAACATGTTAAAGCAATAGGTACGAAAGGTATGTTACAAAAACCATTTACTCTTCAACAATTGCAAGAGCTGATTAGTGTGGCATTGGGTTAATTAACTCTGGAAATAACTTTCTTTTTTTGATTAATAAACGCTTGATATTTGCGCCGAAAAAGTAACGAATTGAACGGATAGTTTTTATTTTATGACTATTACAGTAAAAAAATTTCTTCGCATGAAATGAAATGAAAAATATTTGAATAAAAGAACACAATTAACAGTAGAGAAAATAAATGGCTAAGACTATTTTTTTAGTAGATGATTCTGCAACCATGTTGATGAGTTTGCAACGAACATTGGAAATAGCAGGATTTAGTGTTGAAACATCAGAAGATGGTGTAAAAGCAATGGAAAAACTTATCGGAGGGCTTAAGCCAGATTTGATAATTACAGATATAAACATGCCAAACATGGGTGGGATTGAATTTATAAAAAAAGCACGTGCACTGTCTGGTTTTCGTTTTTTACCGATTTTGACATTGACAACAGAAAGTCAGCAAAATAAACGAGATGAAGGAAAGCAAGCGGGTGCAACAGGCTGGCTTGTAAAACCTGTTGGGAGTACAGACTTATTTAAAATAATCAAACAAGTGCTGCCTGGCGCATAACTGTTTGTTTATAGTTCAGTTGTTTCGGTGTTTTTAATGTACAACATCTGTCATCGGGCAAAATGGTGAACATTTAGAATTGCGTAATGAAAAAAGCTTTATTGCTAAAACGTGGTAGCAGGGCAATTCATCGTCCCCTACAAGTTATTTTCAAAAATGAGAGAGTATGGCGCTAAGTTGTTTTACGCGCCACCCCAGTCAATCGCACTCAACTCCCAAACGTTAAGCACCGATTAAAGCATTCAAACCGAGCCAGCAATATCAGAGTAGCTGGGCTAGGACAGATTAAGCATGTTGAGCTTATTTTAAGTAAAAATATCAACTAATTGAATTTACTAAGAAATTGGGTCTACAGCTTAATAAAAATAGTGCTGCGGAATTTTTAGATAGAGTACTTTTCTACTTTCGGTGGTGATTTTGCACCTATAGTGGTGTGAAATTGTGGAGTTGCTTGCTGTGTTTAAGTTAAAGTTTACAACATCAGCCAACCACGCTGTTTAACGCGCAACACCTTTGCCTCTCTTTATTAGCATTGGTCATTCAAAACATGAAACACGGAAACTCAATCATTTTTTGAAATGAGTTAATGATTTTGATGAGTTTCCCATTTTTGTTTTAACCTGTTGAACCGTTTATATTTTTTCTGCATTAAAATAACAGTAGAGTTTAGAAAATTGAGATCATTTTCCAAACATATTACCTCTTTTTCCGAGTTTATGCAGTGCAAGCTGTTCTTCAATAAAGCGTTCTGTATTTTTTTTTCTAGCCTCATCTCTCTGCTGCTTATATTCAGGTATATTATATTCCCAGTCTGAAAAACGGGTTGTGCCTGATAGCCTTCCTTCTTTAACTAAATTCTTCGTTCTTATTAAATCCCGTTCATTAGCTTCATGTCTTCTACGCATAATTTGCCACATATAACGATAATTAAGCTCAGGTATAACTACGTTGTCTTTACATGGGAATTTTCCACGTGCCGCATTTTCCATTACTAACGTAGCTCCTCTAAATGTTCTGCAGGTTAAGTTTTCAAGTACGCGTACAGGTTCGACCATATTTGCTTTGAGCTTTTTGACCGTAATATCTAAATCCGCATATTTCTCACTCACCCCTGCTTTCACTCCTAATTTCCAAAGTGCCGTTTTAGGGTTTTGCATTCGCAAGCAAAGCAAATGTAAAGCCGTTTCTAACGCATCATAGTGAAAGCGCTCACCATGTAACTTATAAGGTGGGTTAAGTGAAATTTTACTTGGTTGCATATATCTATCATCAAGAACTTCATTGATATATTTTAATGTTTCAGTCCGTGTGTCTGCTAAGGGGACTTCTAGCAACAAGTAACCTGCAGAGCCATTATTTTCAAAAAACCTGTACTTGAAAACATCACTGACTGCCGCAAGGCATGCTTCTTTATCTGGGGCATGGTCTTCGGCTACATAAGCTAAAACGTGAGCATGTAATCTTGAATTGCGAATCCCAAATAATTTTTTACTGTAATAGTTCCACCATTTTCTAAAAGGATATTTGTAAATATCCCCAAATGCGTCATACGTTTTTAGTACTTCATCAAAGTCATCGGGCAAAGTGCTTTTTTGCGCTTCAGTTAGTCCACCTTTATAAGACGTTTTATGAATATGGGCTAATAAATAGGTTGGACTGAGGCGTAAATATTCATACCAAAGACGGTACGGTTTGGATATATCGTGATCGAAAGCACCTTTTTCATACTCAAAACCGTCAAATTCCCACGGTTTTACCTCTGATTTAACTGGAATTTCGGTAGAGTGAATCATATCTATATTCTCGCATAAAAATAGTTTTTAAATTTATAACCTTTATAT
>CAINHP010000251.1 GCA_903848905.1 uncultured Pseudomonadota bacterium | reverse complement strand
TTGGCTTAATTTCTATAAAATCTCATGTAAATTGACAATGTACATACAACTGCTAGAATAAAAAATGGATATTCACTTTGAACGTCATGGCGTTACTTTTGTTTGGAATAGCAAAAAAGCGATAATCAATAAAAATAAACATGATGGAATTACCTTTGAACAAGCTACTCACGCATTTTTCGACCCATTTTTCAAATTAGTCGATGCACAACGAAATGATGAATCAAGAGATGCTGTATTAGGTTATGACAAACAAGGAAGATTGCTTTTTGTTGTACATATCGAAATTGAAAATGAAATAATCCGTATTATCTCTGCACGAAAAGCAACTTCAACTGAGCGTAATGAATATGATTTCTAAAACAATTAAAGAACGACTCAACAAAAACCGCCCTATGACTTCTATTACCCTCCGTATTCCTGTAGATGTAGTGGAATCGATGAAAAATATCGCTCCACGTAAAGGATTATCTGGCTATCAAGCCTTACTCAAAGCTTATGTGAGTGAAGGACTGCGCCAAGATGAAGCGCAATTTTTATTAAGTAAAGAAGCTCAGCTTATTGACGCATTAAAACGGCGAGGAGTTTCTGATCAAATTATTCAAGATGCCGTTTGCGAAATTATTTAACACTCAAAAAAATCCCCTTACAGAAATGTCTGCAAGGGGAATATTTTTCACGATTTCAACATACCAGCGCGAATGATAAAAGCTTCAATCTCATCTAGACCGTGTTTGGTTTTTAAATTAGAGAATACAAACGGACGTTCTCCGCGCATTTTTCGTGCATCACGATCCATCACTTCAAGTGATGCACCAACGTGCGGTGCTAAGTCAATTTTATTGATAACAAGCAAATCTGAACGGGTAATGCCCGGCCCGCCTTTGCGCGGAATTTTATCACCTGCTGATACATCAATTACGTAAATTGTTAAATCTGCCAGTTCAGGACTAAACGTTGCACTTAAATTATCGCCACCACTTTCGACAATAATAAAATCTAAGTGTTCAAAACGAGTCAGCAACTCATCCACCGCCGCAAGATTCATCGACGCATCTTCACGAATAGCCGTGTGAGGACAACCGCCCGTTTCAACGCCGAGTATGCGCTCTTGGGGCAAGGCTTCACTGCGAATCAAAAACTGCTGATCTTCTTTGGTGTAAATATCATTCGTGACAACAGCAATGTCAAAGTTATCACGCATCTTTTTGCATAACGCATCAATTAACGCGGTTTTTCCAGACCCGACAGGACCACCAATCCCAAGACGCAAAACGTGTTTTTTTGTGCTCATAAATTCTCTTTCTAAAAGGGTTTACATTTTTTTAAGAACGAAATAATCGTGAATACTGCATTTCATGGCGACTACTCATCAACGCTAAACCGAACGCACTGCCGCCAATTTTATCGTCGTTTATATCAAAAGCACTATCCACTAATTGAGGGATGCTATCCGCTAAACGTGTTAATACTGTCTGCCCAGCAACTTGACCCAGCGGCACTAATTTGACTGCGCAGAGCACTTGATTCTCAAGCCAACTCCACAAATAACCCACCGCTGCTTCACGCACAGGAATTTTCCAATTCACTGCGGCAAACGCGAACATATTGGCTAGTGTCGTGTCTACACTGCGCATCCAAACACCGCTTTTTTCAATCTCAAGTGAATGAAGCAATCGAGCAAGCGCTTGACCGGTCTGCCTATCCTCTGCGCGAAGTTCTGCCGTTTCTCGACAAGCCATTAAAATATGACTCCAATGCGCAATACTTTCGCGGTCGTTCTTTTCCCAAGCGTCATAAAAGCGAATAAACAACGGCAAATCGACTCGAGCAACACAACGCGCCATGACGCCATCAATCCATTCACCCGTTTGCTTCTCATTGGTTAACAAGCCGTCTTCCACTGCCATTTCAAGCCCTTGCGAATAGCAATACATCCCAATCGGTAAACTAGGACTAATAAGTTGCAGTAGACGCAATAGCGCGAAATCAGTGACCATGACCGTGATAAGCGCCCTGCTCTGGCTCAAAAGGTAAAATTTCATGCGTCACGCAAAACCCTAAGCCTTCAAGCATTTGATCGAGTACATAATCGGTTAAAAAACGTAGCTCACCTTCTAAAATTTGCAAGGGCACATGGCGATTGCCTAAGTGATAACACGCACGGGCAAATTGCCACGCCTCTTGCGAGCGGACAACTGATAAATTTTCTGAGGCGGATTTCACGCGCACTCGGTAATTATCCGCGCCCGTCAATACAAACCCATGGCGTAGCACTTGCCCTCGCGGGAGAAATAAACCAATTTCTCGACCACTGTCCGTTTGACTTAATAGACGTGATTTTTGCCTTGCTTCATAAGTGAGCGTCACCTCGTCATCGGAAATAGTGTCTTGTTGCGTGTTGACTTCTGTCAGTTTTAGCATCATGTAAATTACGATTAGAATAAAAAATAACGTTGCGCAAACGGCAACACATCAGCAGGTTCACAAACGAGGAGTAAGCCGTCTGCACGGACAGCGTAAGTTTGTGAATCGACTTCAATTTTGGGTTGATAATGATTGTGGATTAAATCTTTTTTACCAATCATGCGCGTATTGGCTACCACACCAATGCGTTTTTTGAGTCCTAAGCGTTCAGGAACACCTTCTTCAACGGCAATTTTAGGCAAGAAAAACATTGAACTCGTCGATGCCGTCGTGCCAAATGAGCCAAACATCGGGCGGTAATGCACCGGTTGTGGCGTTGGAATGGATGCGTTAGGATCCCCCATAGGCGCGGTGGCAATGAAGCCACCTTTAAGCACCATACTCGGTTTTACCGCAAAAAAAGCGGGATGCCAAAGCACTAAATCCGCCAATTTCCCTACTTCGATTGAACCGACTTCGTGCGAAATGCCGTGACTAATCGCAGGATTAATCGTGTATTTGGCAATATAGCGCTTAATACGAAAATTATCATTACTTGCTGAATCTTCTTTTAAACTACCGCGCTGCGCTTTCATTTTGTGCGCGGTTTGCCATGTACGAATAATCACTTCCCCAACCCGCCCCATCGCTTGCGAATCGGACGAAATCATCGAAAACGCGCCTAAATCATGCAAAATATCTTCAGCGGCAATGGTTTCACGACGAATCCGCGACTCTGCAAATGCCACATCTTCGGCGATACTCGGATCAAGATGATGACAGACCATCAGCATATCTAAATGCTCATCGACCGTATTGATCGTATAAGGGCGCGTGGGATTCGTTGACGACGGCAGCACATTAGGCTCGCCGCAGGCTTTGATAATATCAGGCGCATGACCACCGCCAGCGCCTTCTGTATGATACGTGTGGATAGTTCGCCCTTTAAACGCGGCAAACGTATCTTCGACAAATCCCGATTCATTTAACGTATCGGTATGAATCGCCACTTGCACATCAAATTCTTCAGCAACGCTCAAACAACAATCAATCGCGGCAGGCGTGGTTCCCCAATCTTCATGAAGTTTTAAACCCATCGCCCCCGCGCGAA
>CAINHP010000250.1 GCA_903848905.1 uncultured Pseudomonadota bacterium | reverse complement strand
TTTTCTGATTGATAATATTCATAACTTAGTGTGGCTGTAGGTACTGAAAAAGCAAGCAATGTGAAAGCGGTTTTATTCCAAAGTGAAATATCATGCACCCACTTAATTAAGGCTCTGATACCTGTCGGATTAATAGCGCCAGTTTTATTTTTTATGTCGCGATATAGCGCTTGGCTTAGCTCTAATTCGGCTTTTTTAGGTTCGTAGCGAACGGATAAATAACCGACTAACTTTCCTTTTTCAAATTGAGGAATAATGTTTGCGTGTACCCAATAAAAATCACCAGATTTAGAGCGATTTTTAATGACTCCCGCCCAAGGTCGCATTGCTTTTACCGTTTTCCATAAGTCCTCAAACAGCTCAGGAGGCATGTCTGGATGGCGAATAACATTATGGTCTTTGCCAATAATTTCATGGCGACTATAACCACTTATCTTTAGAAACTCATCATTAGCATAAAGAATTTTACCTTGCAAATCAGTACGTGTGACAAGAATGCTGCCATTATTCATCACAATTTCGTTATTGGTTACGGGCATATTAAGTTTCATAAATCATTCATTAAGCACAAGTGTTAAGGTCGAGGTGATATCAGCATTACTCTGAAATTTAAATATTATAGTGAAAAAGTTACATTCACGCTTTGCTTTTAAGGTATTGTATTACTGTAGTGTCGCTTAACGTTTTATTTAGATTATTTTAATGCAAATATATCTATAGTCTATCGGCAAGCGAATGAATATCTTAATTTGAAAAAAAAACATAAATAGATTTGTCGTATTTTAGATTATGATTTGATTCAATAAAGAATTTTATTTTTTTACAAATAAACAAAAATGTTGAAATAATTCACTTATACGCCATGTTTAAAATTATAATTCAATAAAAATGCATCAAATGAATTTCAGATATTCCAACAAAAGGTAATCGTTATGAATAATAAAAATAAAATTGCGTTATTTTCTTTACTATTTTCAATCACACAAAATATATATGCTGTTGAGATGAAAAATTTTGATGGTATTCGTTTCATTAAAATTGAACCAGGTTGTTTTACTATGGGGCAGGATAAAAACACGGATCTTCCAGATAAAGAAAGGCAAACCACTGCAAACGAATTGCCACAACATAAAGTTTGTATAACCAAGCCTTTTTATCTCGGCGAATCGGAAATCACCCAAAAACAATGGGAAGAAGTGATGGGTAATAATCCAAGTAAATTCAAAGGAATGTATCGCCCTGTAGAAAAAGTGAGCTGGAATGATGCACAAACGTTTATTGAAAAATTAAATGATCGCGCTAAAAGCGATATATATCGTCTGCCAACTGAAGCTGAATGGGAATATGCCGCGCGCGCTGGGACACAGACGGTTTACTCTTTTGGAGATGACATAAAAACTATTCGAGATTATGCCTGGTTTGGTAATGAAGGGTATGGTGGCGATACGCATGAAGTAGGTCAGAAAAAAGCAAACGCATGGGGCCTTGTTGATATGCACGGTAATGTGTGGGAGTGGGTGGAAGATTGGTACGGCCCGCAGTATTATCAACATAGTCCAGAATCAGATCCTAAAGGCATAGAATCGGGGCAATATAAAATATATCGTGGTGGTAGCTGGATAGCTAAACCCCCACTTTTGCGATCTGCTGTAAGATACAGTGGTTTAGCGGCTACAAAAAGTAGTGATATTGGGTTTAGATTGGCACGTGAAGCACGATAGTTATCAATAGATTTAAGTAGATGCGGATTAAAAAAAACTGGCTATCAGAAAAAAAATGCGTAGAATGCTGCGCTTGTCTATTTTGAATAATATATTACATACATGCCTGTTGAATTGACATTTATTAAGCGTATTTTGTTGCCAGCAATGATTTTATTGCTGGCAATGATTACTTACGCTTATTGTCATATTAGCAATTTAATAATGACTGATTTATTCAGTGGATTTTCTCATCCGTTGGAAGGCTTAGATCATGTTATTACGATGCTAGGTGTTGGAATATGGGCGGCTCAGCTACGTGGGAAAGCAATTTGGTTACTGCCTGTAACCTTTGTTAGTGTAATGAGTTTGGGCGGTGTGTCCGGTGCTGCAAGTTACTTAGCTATTCCAAGCGCAGAAGTGTTAATTATTGCCTCATGCCTTGTTTTTAGCGCATTAATTATTCGTAAAATTCATTTTGGTACAAAAATGAATGTGCTTATTGTGGCATTTTTCGCGTTTTTCCATGGTTATGCACATGGGCAGGAAATTTCTACTTCAGCGAGTTTAGTGTCTTATACCGTCGGTTTTATGCTGGCAACTATGTTGCTGCACGGAACAGGTATTTTAGTTGCCAAAATAATTTTGCTGTCTATCACGTTTCTAACATCTCATACATTCAATTTAACACAAACAGAATCTGTCAATATAGGGTCATCAACAGTCACTTATAGCGTTTTATTCAATGAAGAAAGCTATACCAATCAATTAGAGACTCAAAAACCGCCATTGATCAATTCTTCAATGAATTGGCTCATTTTAACGTCCTTTGATAACAATGCTGTAGGCGTTTTTTTTACCTCTCTAAAACTATACTGTTACGTTTGTTTGTTATTGTGCGTGTTTTATATTTCACAATTCTTTTGTTATATTTTTTACCCAAAACAGCATTGTGTTAGTAATTTGCGTTCACAATTTCTCACTCCTCGTTTCAAAAAATCGTTTTACCTCTTAACGCTCAATGCGTTCAACCCCTTTAAATCCCTTTTCGCACCATTTACTTTTTTAAATAAAGTAGACTTTCGTGCGTTCGAATTTTTTACTTTTACCCGTAAATGGAATAATTGAAAAATGAAATTGATCTACATCCTTTTCTTATTGGCTTACAGCCAAATCGGTTTCGCTCACGCTCCAGGATTAAGTTCAGCGGATGTTGTGCTAACTAGCACTGGCGTTGATGCTAACATTACCTTTGCACTACAAGATATTGAAGCTTTTTCACCAATGGATAGCGATGGCGATGCTGACATCACAGCGCAAGAATACGACAACGCAAAACCCAATATTGCCGCGTTAATTGCTAATGAACTGCAATTTGTCCTAAATGATCAAGTCGTAAAACCCGTTTCAA
>CAINHP010000249.1 GCA_903848905.1 uncultured Pseudomonadota bacterium | reverse complement strand
TGCAACGTAAAGTGCTACCTAGTGAAGAAAAGTTCACTGGTTTTGTCTTTAAAGTTCAGGCCAACATGGATCCCTCGCATCGTGATCGCGTGGCATTTTTGCGCGTTTGTTCGGGGAAATTTGATAAAGGCATGAAAGTTCACCACGTTCGTTTAGGTAAAAGCATTCAAATTGCTAATGCGATTACGTTTCAAGCGGCAACCCGAAATGCCGTTGAAGAGGCTTATGCGGGCGATATTATCGGCATGCACAATCACGGCACCATTCAAGTCGGCGATACTTTTACGCAAGGTGAAACGCTCAAATATGGCGGCATTCCCTATTTCGCACCAGAATTATTCCGTCGCGTAGTATTAAAAGACCCGCTACGCGCGAAAGCCTTGCAAAAAGGCTTAATTCAATTAACCGAAGAAGGCGCAACGCAGCTATTTCGCCCATTAAAAAATAATGACTTAATTTTAGGTGCGGTGGGAGTATTGCAATTTGACGTGACCGCGTTTCGATTGAAAAGTGAATATAACGTCGAATGTGTTTATGATGCGGTCGCTATTTCAACTGTTCGCTGGGTAAGCTCGGATAATCCTGCAAAGCTCGAAGAATTCAAGCGCAAAGCGTTTGATAACTTGGCAGAAGATGGTGGCGGTTATTTGGTTTACGTTGCAAACAGTCGCGTAAATTTACAACTTGCACAAGAGCGTTATCCTGATATTACTTTTAGTTCGACACGCGAATTGTAAATTTTATTTTAAAGGCTTGAAAAATGTATGTCGGATGACTCTAGATCAATCCGACATACTCGTATATTTTTCATCGATGATACGGATGATTTTGCAAAATACTCCACGCACGATAAATTTGCT
Source organism: uncultured Pseudomonadota bacterium (assembly GCA_903848905.1). GTDB lineage: Bacteria > Pseudomonadota > Gammaproteobacteria > Methylococcales > Methylomonadaceae > UBA10906. The sequence goes on along the minus strand of CAINHP010000249.1, from coordinate 9,708 downwards.
CAGCCGCCACAATACGTACAAGCGGATGCGGAAACGTTAAATTCGACAAACACCACGATTCACGCGCCCGTTGCTTGACCTCCTCGGCAAGTCCTTCGGGGCCGCCAACGAGTAAACAAACGTGTTGCGTATTGTTTTGCCAACGCTCAAGCGACTGTGCTAATTCTTGTGTATTCCACAATTTACCCCCTAAATCCAGCGTGACCAGATGACTACCGCTCGGAATAGCCGCAAGCATACGCTCACCTTCTTCTTTAACAATTCGCGACACATCGCTATTTTTACCGCGTTTACCGGCTGGAATTTCTTTTAATACTAATTCAAAATCACGCGGCAAACGCTTTGCATAGTCTTCATAACCTTGCTTTACCCAAGACGGCATTTTTGTGCCAACAGTAATTAAATGAATTTGCATCATTCACTCTCGTTATTGTCGCGTTTTAACTGGCTTTTATGCCCTTGTGATAAACGCAAAATTCCACGCAAAATATCGACTTCTTTACTGTAAAGCTGCGCACGATTGTATAAACGACGTAGACGACGCAAAATGGATTTGGATTTTTCATCTTGTACAAAACCAATATCGCTAAGCGCCTGCGCTAAATGCGTATAAAACAGTTCCATTTGCTCTGCGGTGGCTAAGACTTGCTCATCTTCATCACCCACCGATTTGCGTGGCGGTAAATTGTCCTGCGACGCGATAAATAATTCATACGAAATCACTTGCACAGCGGCGGCAATATTGAGTGAGCTGTAATCAGGATTACACGGAATATGCAGCAGAAAACGACACAAATCGAGTTCTTCATTTTTTAAACCTGAATTTTCACGACCAAAAATAATGGCAATTTTGGTATCGGGATTTTGCTCCATCACTGTTTGCGCACATTCTCGTGGCGTCACTTCTGGCCAGCTAATCGTTCGACTTCGCGCACTTGCTCCAATGACCAGCGTGCAATCGGCAATGGCTTCTTGAAGTGTTTGAACCACTTGCGCCCTCGCTAAAATATCATCTGCGCCGGCTGCCCGCGCTGTCGCGTCCGCGTGCGGGAAAAACTTCGGCGACACCAAACACAAATTCGCAAGCATCATATTTTTCATTGCCCGCGCCACCGCGCCAATATTTCCTGCGTGCGAAGTTTCAACTAATACAATTTTGATATTATCGAGCAAAGCAAATGTCCATAAAGTGAAAAAAGCGCTAAGTTTAGCAAAATATTTGCTAAACTATTGATCTTTATCCGCTCATTTAAAAATTGTAAATCACTATGCAACCCATGCTTAATATTGCTGTTCGTGCAGCACGCAGCGCAGGCGAAATCATTCTTCGCTCAGCAGACAAGGCTTCACATCTCGCCGTTGACTCAAAAGGTAAAAATGACTTTGCCACTGAAATTGACCGACTTGCTGAGAAAGAAATCATTTCAATTATCAAAGCCGCTTACCCAGAACACAGCATTCTTGCTGAAGAAAGTGGCGAACATGCAGGCAATGATTTTGTTTGGATAATCGACCCACTCGATGGCACGACCAATTTTATACATGGTTTTCCGCAATATGCTGTATCTATTGCGCTCAAATACAAAGACCGTATTGAAATCGGTGTGGTTTACGATCCCCAACGTGACGAATTATTTACCGCAAAACGCGGTGGTGGTGCGATGCTCAATAATCGTCGTCTTCGCGTCACTGCTTTAACAAGTATGAAAGGTGCGTTAATTGGCACTGGATTCCCCTTCAAAGTCCCTCAACATTTAGATGCATATTTAGCCATGTTCCGCGCGATTACGATTGATTCTGCGGGCATTCGACGCGCGGGTTCAGCTGCGCTTGATTTAGCCTATTTAGCTGCTGGTCGACTTGACGCATTTTGGGAAATTGAATTAAAAGAATGGGATATGGCAGCGGGCATTTTACTTGTCAAAGAAGCGGGCGGCGTGGCGACAGATTTTTCTTTTAAAGATAATTACTTAGCATCTGGTAATTTAATTGCCGGCAGTCCGCGTATGCACCAGTTGATGTATCAGTTAATTGAGCCGCATGTGACCCCTGCATTAAAGTAATCACACTGGATTTATGATTCGTACAACCTACGCTGTGATCCATTTAGATGCTATTGCGCACAATGTTGCGCAAGTGCGTTTAGCTGCGCCAAAAGCAAAAATTATGGCGGTGATTAAAGCTAATGCCTATGGGCATGGTCTGCAACGCGTCGCTCACGCACTTGAGCCATTTGTGGAAGGTTTTGCAGTAGCGCGAGTGCAAGAAGGTGTGCGTTTGCGTAAAGCGGGTATTAAACTGCGTATTGTGGTGTTAGAAGGCTTTACGCATATTGAGGAACTTAATGACTTATGTCATTATCAACTTGAAGCATCCATTCACTCCGCGCATCAATTAACCATTTTAAACTCACAAACTGCGCCCGAATTACTCACTGCATGGGTAAAAATCGATACAGGAATGAATCGACTTGGTTTTAAACCACCCGAAATACCCGATGTGTATGAACAATTAAATCACAGCGCAGCAGTCAAAAAACCAATCAATTTCATGACGCATTTCGCCAATGCTGATGACAAAAATGATCCAAAAACCCTTGAGCAAATCAGCTTATTTAATGATTTAACCGCAGAATATAGCGGTGAAAAAAGTATGGCAAACTCTGCGGGCATTTTAGCTTGGAAAGCCGCGCAAACTGATTGGGTTCGAGCAGGAATTATGCTTTACGGTATTTCACCATTTGCAGAGATATCGGGCATTGATTTAGGCTTAAAACCGCTGATGAGTCTGCATTCACGTTTAATTGCGGTACGTGATGTAGAGGCTGGTGAGACGGTAGGTTATAACGGTTCATGGCGAAGTTCACATGCCACCAAAATTGGCGTAATTGCCATTGGTTATGGTGATGGATATCCACGTTACGCTAAAAATGGAACACCAGTGCTTATCAACGGGTCATTAGTGCCCTTAGTTGGGCGTGTATCAATGGATATGATTACCGTGGATTTAGGCCCCTATTCAAGCGCACAAGCAGGGGACAGCGTCACGTTATGGGGAGAGCATCTGCCAATTGAAACGATTGCGCAGTATGCAGATACGATTGCCTACACGCTAGTTTGTGGTGTCACTCCACGCGTTGATATTTTAGAATCATCATAACCTTGATAATAAATAAAAAAACCCACTTCTTTACTAAGAAATTAAATCACTCTAAAATAGATATCATAATTTACTGCTGAGAAAAATTCTGCCATGTCTGCAAATAACGACGAAATAAATAATTTACTTAATCAAGATTACAAACAAGGCTTCATCACTGACATTCAAGCCGATACATTTCCTGTTGGCTTAAATGAAGAGGTCATTGCGAAATTATCCAAAGTGAAAAACGAGCCCGAATTTATGCTCGAGTATCGTTTAAAAGCCTTTCGCCACTGGCAAACGATGCCCTCACCTGATTGGGCGCAACTCAAGATTGAGCCAATTGATTATCAAGAAATCAGTTATTACTCTGCGCCAAAATCCAAAGACAATGGACCAAAAAGTTTAGATGAAATTGATCCCGAAATTTTGGAAGCTTATAAAAAATTGGGTATTCCGCTTGCTGAGCAAGAACAATTAGCGGGTATTGCTGTTGATGCGGTTTTTGACAGTGTGTCTGTGGCAACGACGTTTAAAAGTAAATTACACGAAGTAGGCGTCATTTTCTGCCCCATTTCAGAAGCCATTCGAGAGCATTCAGAACTCATCAAGCAATATTTGAGTTCTGTCGTACCTGTTGGCGATAACTTTTTTGCGGCATTAAATTCGGCTGTGTTTACGGATGGCTCGTTTGTCTATATTCCTAAAGGTGTGCGCTGCCCGATGGAACTTTCAACGTATTTTAGAATTAACGCTAGCAACACAGGACAATTTGAGCGGACATTGATTATTGCTGATGAAGGCAGTTATGTATCCTATCTCGAAGGCTGCTCTGCGCCACAGCGTGATGAAAACCAGCTTCATGCGGCGGTGGTTGAACTCGTCATACTCAAAGATGCGCAAATTAAATATTCAACCGTGCAAAATTGGTACCCTGGTGATAAAGAAGGGAAAGGCGGCATTTATAATTTTGTGACTAAACGCGCAGATTGTCGCGGTGAAAACTCAAAAGTATCATGGACGCAAGTGGAAACCGGTTCAGCCATTACATGGAAATACCCAAGTTGCGTGTTAACAGGTGATAATTCAGTGGGTGAATTTTACTCGGTTGCGGTGACCAACAATTTGCAGCAAGCTGACACGGGTACCAAGATGATTCATATTGGAAAAAACTCCACAAGTACTATTATTTCCAAAGGAATATCAGCGGGTAGAGCGCAAAACACCTATCGCGGACTCGTTAAAATCTTAAAAAGCGCTGAAAATGCACGAAACCACACACAATGCGACTCACTCCTCGTAGGCGATAAATGCGGTGCGCATACTTTCCCTTACGTTGAGGTGAAACAACCTACCGCGCAAATTGAACATGAAGCCACGACGTCTAAAATCAGCGAAGATCAATTGTTTTTCTGTCAGCAACGCGGCTTATCCGCTGAAGACGCGGTATCAATGATTGTGAACGGCTTTTGCAAACAAGTCTTTAAAGAATTGCCGATGGAATTTGCCGTTGAAGCACAGGCGCTACTTGGCCTAAGTTTAGAAGGTAGTGTTGGCTAATTTCGCCAATTATCATTAAAAAATACGTTTTATTTTGGAATACACATACACATGCTAAAAATTAAAGATTTAACCGTCAATATCGGCACCAAAGAAATTCTCAAAGGTTTAAACCTCAATGTGAAAGCGGGTGAAATTCACGCGATTATGGGGCCAAATGGCGCGGGCAAAAGTACCCTTTCACACGTTTTATCAGGCAAATCAGGTTATGAAGTCACGGGCGGCAGCGTCACGTATAACGGAAAAGATTTGCTTGAGATGCCCGCTGAAATTCGGGCGCGTGAAGGCGTCTTTTTAGCGTTTCAATATCCTGTTGAAATTGCTGGCGTCACCAATGTGTATTTACTCAAAGCCGCGCTTAACGCCATTCGCAAGCATAAAGGCTTAAGCGAAGTGGACGCGATGGACTTTTTGACACTCGTCAAAAGTAAAACCAAAGCACTCGATATGGATGAAAAATTCTTATACCGTGCCGTGAATGAAGGGTTTTCGGGTGGCGAGAAAAAACGGAATGAAATTTTACAAATGGCGATGCTTGAACCGCAAATGTGCATTTTAGATGAAACCGATTCGGGTCTTGATATTGATGCACTTCGCATTGTGGCGGATGGCGTCAATGCACTACGCTCTGAAAATCGTGCTTTTATTATGGTCACGCATTATCAGCGTTTACTTGATTATATTAAGCCCGATTTTGTACACGTTTTGGCTGATGGCAAAATTGTCAAATCTGGCGGCGCAGAACTCGCGCTTGAGCTTGAAGAAAAAGGTTATGGTTGGTTGGAGCAAGCATGAAAACAGACATGTCATGGCTCAACACGTTTCGGCAATCTGACTTAACACACTTTGAGCAAACAAGTTTTCCCTCGCAACGTTTAGAAGATTGGCGTTATACCAATGTGTCTGCCATTGAGAAAAAACAATTTGCTTTAGCAAGTCAAATTGAAAAGCTCGACGATAACGCTAAAAGTCGCTTAGCTGCTTTTACGCTAAACGATTGCTATCACGGTATTTTTATCGATGGTTTTTTTCAGGCGTCATTATCCACGTTGCCAGAAAGTATCACCGTTTGTTCAATAAACGAGGCCGCAACGCTTCACGAAACCTTACTCGCGCCTGTTTTCAACCAAGCGATTGAATCACCACACGGTTTTACCCATTTCACCAATGCGCATTTTAGCGATGGCATATTTGTTTGCATTAATGAAAATAGTCAGTTAGATAAGCCGCTGCAAATTATCCATTTTGCCACGCAAGAAGCGATGTCGGCCACGCGCCACGTGGTGATATTGCAAAACAATGCGACAGCAACACTCATTGAAACGTTTATTGGCGTGGAAACGCAAACGTATTTGACGAGTAGCGTTTTAGAAATTTTCTTACGTGATAATGCGGATTTAACGCTTTATAAAGTGCAACAAGACAGCGACAAAGCCTATCATTTTGGTGGTACTTACGTTCAGCAAGCCGACAATGCCCGTTTTACGCATCACAATTTTGCACTTGGAAGTGTGCTGGCGCGTAGTGAAATTATTAGCCACTTGGAAACGGGGGCGCAGTGTGAGTTGAACGGCCTTTATCTTGGTGCAAATCGTCAACATTTAGATAACCTGACTCGGATTGTCCACGCCAAACCCGATGCTGTCAGCCGTGAATACTACAAAGGGATTTTAAATAATCGCGCCCGTGGTGTATTTCAAGGTCGAATTGTTGTAGACGAAGATGCGCAGCGTACCGATTCACAAATGAATAATCGCAATTTACTGCTTTCAAGCGACGCTGAAATTGACACCAAGCCGCAACTGGAAATTTATGCCGACGACGTAAAATGTGCCCATGGCGTGACGGTTGGACAGCTAGATGAAAAATCCATTTTCTATTTGCAATCACGCGGCATTGACGAAGATCACGCGAAACATATTTTGACGTTTGCGTTTGCCAATGAAATGGTTGATAAAATCACGGTGCCTAGTTTGCATGATTGTGTGTTCACCCAATTATTAGCCCGTTTTCCAGAAGGAGCAGAGCGTTAAAATGACGTATCCGATTGAACAAATCCGAGCTGACTTTCCGATTCTAAACGAAAAAATTCGCAATAAACCGCTGGTTTATTTAGATAACGCCGCCAGTTGCCAAAAGCCTCAAGCGGTCATTGATAGCATGGTCAAATTGTATAGCCATGATTATGCAAACGTCCATCGCGGTGTACATACTTTAAGTATTCGCTCAACCGATCAAATGGAAAGCGCACGCCATAAAATCAAAACATTTATCAATGCAGCAAGTGATAAAGAAATTATTTTTGTACGTGGTGCGACTGAAGCCGTTAATTTAATCGCGCAAACTTACGGCAGAGCCAATATTCACGCAGGTGATGAAATTCTCATTACCGCCATGGAGCATCACTCAAACATTGTGCCGTGGCAAATGCTGTGTGAACAAACAGGCGCCATTTTAAAAGTCGCACCGATGAATGTGGCCGGTGAATTGCTCATGGACGAATTTGAGCAATTACTCAGCGCCAAAACAAAATTGGTGGCAGTGGTTCACATGTCCAACGCGCTCGGCACGCTCAACCCTGTTGAGCAAATTATCGCATTAGCACACGCGAAAAATATTCCCGTCATGCTCGATGGAGCGCAAGCCATTCCGCATACAGCGGTCGATGTGCAAAAGCTCGATTGTGATTTTTATGTCTTCTCAGGTCACAAACTCTATGGTCCATCGGGTGTAGGTGTTTTATACGGAAAACAAGCGCTCCTCGAAGCCATGCCGCCCTATCAAGGTGGCGGTGACATGATTCGTACCGTGAGCTTTGAAAAAAGCACCTACGCGGGTTTACCGTATAAATTTGAAGCCGGCACACCTGCAATTGCTGAAATTATCGGTTTAGGCGCGGCGGTGGATTATTTAAATACCATCGGCATGCAAGCCATTGCGGATCATGAAGCCTCATTGCTCGCGTATGCCACGCAGCAAGCGTTGCAAATTGACGGACTTAAAATTATTGGTGAAGCCAAAGAAAAAGGCGCTATTTTATCTTTCACACTAGGTCGAATTCATCCACACGATATTGGTACAATGCTCGACAGTTTAGGCATTGCAATTCGCGCGGGGCATCACTGCGCTATGCCGGTCATGGACTTTTATCAATTACCCGCCACGGCGCGTGCGTCATTTGCAATGTATAACACCAAGGCTGAAATTGATGTGTTAATTTCAGGGATTAAAAATTTAATCGAGATGTTTGGCTAATGTTTGAAGATTTACGCGAGTTATATCAAGAAGTCATTTTCGATCACAATCGAAACCCACGCAATTTTCATGTTATGGAAAATGCGGATAGACAAGTTGACGGTTTCAATCCACTCTGTGGCGATAAATTAACCTTATTTTTGAAACTAGACGGTGACATCATTACCGATGCGAGTTTTCAAGGATCGGGTTGCGCGATTTCTACCGCGTCTGTGTCATTGATGACCGAAATTATCAAAGGAAAAACACAAGCGCAAGCGGAAGAACTCTTTACCCTTTTCCATGAAATGACCACCGGCAAAGAAGAGCATATCAATTTAGAAGCGGTCGGAAAATTAGCCGTTTTAGCAGGTGTGCGTGAATTTCCTGCCCGCGTTAAATGCGCGACGCTCGCATGGCATACGCTTGATGCCGCTTTAAAAAATCAACAACAAGCTGTTTCAACCGAGTAACGCGTGTCGGCATTGCATTCACAGCTCGCCATTTTATTTGAAGGTCAAGGTGATGTTGCTCAATTTGAATTGCTTGCCGAAACATTAGGTGTTTCACTCAACACTTCCACTGCATTAGGCGATACCCCCTTTTTTCTCACATGGCGTGAGGGTGAATTAAAATTACTGGATCGTGAATTGCTCAAAAAAGGCGGTTTAAGTATTGATATTGCCCCTCGCAGTGGTGAGCAACGCTCTTATCCTGCCCCCAAAGAAGGTGCATTTGCGCAGGCGATTGGACGTAAAACCAAAACTGTTGTTGATGCCACAACCGGTTGGGCGCAAGACAGTTTGTGTTTATTTCGCATGGGCTATGATATGACCTGCATTGAACGCTCACCGATTATGGCGCAACTTATCGCTGATGCGTTTGCACGTTTAACCCATGAATCGTGGGTACAAAAACTGGAATTAGCTCCCCCTCGCCTACTTCATGGCAATGCTATTGACGTTTTGCAAAACTTAGACACCGCGCCCGATTGTGTTTATTTGGATCCCATGTTCCCACCTAAACGCAAAAAATCCGCCTTAAGTAAAAAATCCATGACCATTCTCCACGAACTCGTTGGGGAAGATTTGGACAAAGAACACTTATTTGAAGCGGCATTTGCGGCAACCAGTAAACGTGTTGTCGTCAAAAGTCCCGATTATGCCCCACCCCTTGGCGGTAAACCCAGCGAAAGCTTTGCTGGAAAGTTGCTGCGTTATGATGTGTATTTTAAGAGTTAAACTAATTTATTTATTAAACAGAAGAAATTAGCCGATACGAATAAAAAACCATGAACTTAGATGATATCTACACCATTGCTAAACAAATTAAACCCGATTTTGATAATAAAATTGAACAGGTAGCCAATTTTCTACAAGGTAAGGCGATTTTACCTCCGTTGAAATCAGTTGAACGGGCGCGGGAAAAATTAGCTATTAACCTAGATGGCGACACGTCATTATTACGTGACATATTAAGAGTAAGCCTTGTTTTTGATAATGCACAGCAAGTGAATGATGCGTACAATGTACTTTCAAAAAGATTTGATGTTGTTAAAGAAGGTTCTCGAAATGGCTATGCAAAACCTATTCAGTCTAGCGATGGTTATTTTGATGCAAAATTAGATATTTCAGTCGGGGGTATATTTGCAGAGATTCAAATTCATACGCAAGCAATGATTGAAGCAAAAGAGCGCGTGCATTCACTTTACGAACAGAAGCAAGTCATCAATCGCCAAGCATTAAAAGATGGTGTAAGATTAACACCTAATCA
>CAINHP010000248.1 GCA_903848905.1 uncultured Pseudomonadota bacterium | reverse complement strand
TATTCATGCACAGTCGCTAAATGATACGTTAACGGGACTCGCGAATCGCGTGGCATTTCATCAGCGTTTAAAAGATGAATTTTGTCGCTATACACGCTACGACATGCCACTTAGTATGGCGTTATTTTCGATTGATAATATCAAAGCAGTGAATACGACATTAGGTCATGAAGCGGGCGATAAAGCCATTGCGTTAATGGCGAAATTATTGACAGACAACATTGAAAATCCCGATTTTATCGCGCGTTTTGGGGGTAAAGAATTTGTTATGTTGCTTCCAAATACCGATGAGCATGTCGGACTCAATACGATGGAGTTGTTGCGAGATTTGGTGGCTAAAGCGTGCTTTAACGTTAATCGCAAAGCCGTGTCATTAACCATTTCCTGTGGCGTGACACAAGTAAATGAAAATGACACGCCAGAAAGTGTATTTGAGCGTGTGCAAACGGCGTTGCAAGATGCAAAAAGCCAGGGTCGCAATCGCTGTTGTATTGCCGCAATAGAAGAAACTGACGAGAAAGCGTGAGGTTTATTTTTTAGCGTCAATTAAGCTTTTTAAATTTGCAAAGGGATTGTGTGAGCCTATGGGGGCGCTAGAGGATCCATTATCTATCGAGCCAAAGCGCGTTTCTTCAAAACGCTGATGTTCGTTATCGTGGCAATAAAGGCAGAGAAGTTCCCAATTGCTGCCATCGGCTGGATTATCATCATGATTGTGATTGCGATGGTGAACAGTGAGCTCTTGAAGATTAGCGGGTGTGAATTCGCGCGCGCAGCGTCCGCAAATCCACGGATACATTTTGAGCGCCTGACCACGATAGGACTGTTCACGTTCAGTTTGATTTTTTCGCGCGTCGGTGACGATTTGATTGAGTTTATCTTTGTTTAAAGGGACTTTTTTGACGGTCATAAACCCTCCGTAATAAAAATTAAAGTTCGATAGATGGGGAAGTTGGTTGATCATCAAGCGTTTCGAGATGTTTCCAACGATTGATAATCATGCAAAATAATTCAGCAGTTTTTTCAGCATCATATAAAGCAGAGTGCGCCTTTTCATTTTCCCAATGCAAGCCTGCTGCGTGGGCTACTTTGGCGAGTACCGTTTGACGATAAGCTAGGCCGCCGAGTGTGGCGGTGTCAAAAGTGCTAAACGGGTGAAAAGGGCTGCGCTTGATTTGTGTGCGATGAATTGCTGCATTGAGAAAGCTAATATCGAAAGCGGGATTGTGTCCCACTAAAATCGCTTTGGTGCATTTGTTGCGTTTCATGGCTTCTTTAATAGGATTGAAAATAAGCTCTAAGGCGGCTTTTTCTTCAATGGCCATGCGAAAAGGGTGAAATGGATCAATGCCGTTAAACTTGAGTGCCGCAGCGTCTAATTCGGCATTTTTAAAAGGCATCACATGCGTGCTATAACGCTCAGTAATGGCGAGATTATGATCAGTATTGAGTTCAACAATAACAGCGGCGATTTCGAGCAGTGCGTTTTTTTTAGGATTAAAACCGGCGGTTTCAATATCAATCACAACGGGAAGGTATCCGCGAAAGCGTTTTTCTAAAGGAATAAATGACGTTTCCATGTGAGGTTATATCTCGTTATGATGAATAAAAAAAGTCCTGCTACTCGATGCAAGTTGCTATCTGTGCTATGTTACGCGAAAAAACGTTGAGAAAAAAATAATAATACTATTGGAGAATTTATGATTACAATGAAAAAACCATTTACTCGACTTGTTGCACTGAGTTTACTCGGGTCTTTGACTGCTTGTACAGGTTCACCAGTAAAAGATGCACGGGATCCTATTGAAAATTGGAATCGTGATGTTCAATCTTTCAACGAAAATGCAGATAAATATGTTATGGAGCCTGTTGCGTCAGCGTATCGCTGGGCAATGCCATCATTTGCTAATGAAGGGGTTAGTAATTTATTTGATAACGTCAGTGACATTGGCGTGAGTGTTAATGATTTACTGCAGTTAAAATTTACACAAAGCGGACAAGATACCTCACGTTTCTTAGTGAACACGGTTGCTGGTTTAGGTGGTTTTATTGATGTAGCTGATATGGTTGGCTTGCCTAAGCATAAAGAAGATTTTGATCAAACATTAGGCTTTTGGGGTGTGTCCAATGAGCCTTATGTTGTCATTCCATTTCTTGGCCCAAGTTCACCGCGCGGTATTGTTGGTCGTTTGGGCGACACCGCCATGAATCCAGTTAACTACGTTGGTTTTGGTGTGATGGGATTGAGCACCGGTGCAACGGCAACAGCTATTAGTAGTGGTAGTTCGGCACTTAAAGGCATTGATACGCGAGCAGACCATTTAGGTGCTGAAAAAGTACTTAATGAAGCGACCGAAGATCGGTATAATTTTGTGAAAAATTCGTTTTATCAACAACGTGACTATTTAGTTAATGATGGTTCAGATACGAACGAAGACGAATTTTTTGATATTGTAAAATAAGTTAATCGAATTTTTTAAGTCGTATTAGCTTAGCTATTGAGATAAATTGACGCGCCAGTTGATGGCGCGTTTTGTTGTGTAGAATTCATTTTCCGTTATTTGCTATTGAGACTTACCATGTTACATTATATCGAGCTTTTTTTTGAGCTGCTTTTTGAGCTAGATGAATTCTTAGAACCTTATTTATTAGTGACGACGATTTTTTTCATTCCGCTCACCATTACGATTACTTCTATTCCGAAGCATTTTTTTAAATACGAATTTACACAGCATTTATTGCCCTCTGTGTATGCGCGTTATGAGGCAAAAAAATCGTTATTGGAAAAAATCAATACGACGACACAGGTGTTGATGGTTATCATTTTGATTGAGGATGTTTTTGGTTTGGCGCATTTCTTCTTTGGTAGTACTGACGTGCATAGCGGACATGAAGCGGGGGCGCATCATGAATCAAATGCACCTGAACAGGCTGGTGGTGAAGCTCAAGTCGTAAATCATGGTGAATAAGTCGGATGCCTGAATTACCCGAAGTGGAAACCACAGGACGTGGTATTTCGCCGCATATTCTGGGTAAAAAAATTGAACATGTTGTCGTTCGGCATCGACAATTGCGTTGGCTAATTGAAAAAAATTTTGAAGCAAATCTGCTTGGTGAGTGCATTGAATCCGTAACGCGTCGCGCGAAATATCTATTGATTAAAACGCCAACAGGGACACTTATTGCGCATTTGGGTATGTCGGGGAATTTGCGTATTGTGGATGCGATGTCACCGATTAAAAAACATGATCACGTTGATATCGTTTTTGATGAAAATACCATCTTGCGATTTAACGATCAACGTCGCTTTGGCGCCTTAGTTTGGGCAGTGGGTGATGTCATGTCACATGTGTTGCTTGCCAATTTAGGTGTCGAACCGCTATCTCAAGCCTTTACGGGCGAGTATTTATGTCAATTCGCGCAAAAACGGCGCGTTCCCATTAAAACATTCTTAATGAATAGTCACATTGTCGTTGGCGTAGGGAATATTTACGCAAATGAAGCCTTATTTATGGCGGGTATTTTACCTATGCGTCATGCAGGTGAATTATCCTTGCAAGCGTGTGAAAAAATTGTGAGTTGTATCCAGACTGTGTTAGTCAATGCTATAGAGCAGGGCGGTACGACACTTCGCGATTTTGTGAATGCGCAAGGCAAGGCAGGGTATTTTCAGCAGGAATTACACGTCTATGGGCGTGGTAAAAAACCATGTACACATTGCACAAAACCAATTCAGGAAATTCGATTAGCAAATCGAAGTACTTTCTTCTGCGCTCATTGTCAGCAATAAGTCATCAAAATACTAATATTAATTCGTCAATAATTGGCGATGATTGCTTTTTATCAAATAAAAAATTACATAAAAACGTCTGTTTAATGGCTGTTTTCAGAAGATTTGAGAACCACGTCACAAATCCCACCTAAACTTTTTGCCAAAAAAAAAATAGCTTGTAGAATTTAAAACAGGTTCTCAATTTACTCGCTTTCCTCGAACAAATGATAAGAACCTGTTTTATTTATTTACTGACTAACGGCAAGAGGATTCTATCATGAAAAATGAT
>CAINHP010000247.1 GCA_903848905.1 uncultured Pseudomonadota bacterium | reverse complement strand
GCCCCACAATGGTTCAAGGATATGTTGCCTCACCTATGTTATGTTGTACTGCAAACTCTTCCAATGCCTATGGTTGCTTAGGATGGCTGAGGTTTATAGGTCATCAGGTCATCTTTTGATAAATACATTGTCATTACTCATTCCTTCTAGGGTCAGTTATATTTGCAGAACCATTGTGATTTTCCACTATTAGATGTCTCATTCCTAATAGCAAATGTAAAAATTGTGACAGGGTTCACATTTTTAGAGATTTTTGAATTTACAAATGCACGCCATTCTCAACTTTTAATTTCCATAAATTCCACATAAATCAATATATTGAAAACTTCATGGAATTATAAAAATTTCAAATTTACATAATTGAAGCTAAAACTGTAATTTTTTCACTGTTAAAATTAGATTTTAGGTTGTAATAGAATTAAGACAAAATCACCATAGATTGAAATTTAAGGTAATTTTAAAAAATTTAAAGTTGAGCATGGCGTGAATGTATCAATTTAAAAACGAACGTGATGCTCAACTCACAAAGATGAACTTTGCGGCATATAAAGATAATGGAGCAGTTATTAAGCGCTTAAGAATTACTGCTCACGGAGCATTTTCAAATCAAAAAAAATTTATATTTTCAGGCAAGATTGATCATGCGGTAAATTTAATTGACTGACATCATCGAAAACACATAGACGTATCCTATAATCACTTATTATAATCTGTGTTTTTTTCAATATGATGACGGGTGTTAGCAATGGAATTAATTACTGATCTTGATAAAGCCGCAGCGTTAGCAATTACGATTGTGATAGCGCTAAAATATGCGTTCAACCCTAAAAAATAAATCTAACATTACAGAAAAGTGCCTTGATGTTCTGAGTGTCGCACTTTTAACAAAAAATCAATTTGCATCAATACAAGGTTGAGAATCGTGATTTAACTTTAAGCGAATGGAGACGATGTATTCGTCAATATAGTGCTAAATCAATTACTTTAAGCTCCGTATTATACTACATAAAATACGAAAAAAAGAGGTAAGCTAAAATTATTATGCTATTTTTTATTGTGTTGCTGACTATTCCTAATAAAAACCTATGGGTGCAGAGCGATAAGCTCTGACAATGAATTCAATTTAAGCTTGCGCATCACTTCTTGTTTGTACTGCTTTGTTGTAGGTAATGAAATATTTAACGTATTGAGTATTTCGGTATTGTTATACCCTTTTACAAGCAAATAAAAGACTTCATGCTCACGTGGAGATAACTTTTGTAATTTCTCTTCTAACTCACGTTGTTTTAAGGCATTTTGCTGTGCGTTTTTCTCAAATTTAAAGCCATTTTCAACAGCGCTCACTAATTCATTTAAATTAAACGGTTTAGTCATAAATTCCACCGCGCCTTGTTTCATCGCTGTAATGACTTGATCAACCGAAGACTCACCACTAATAAAAATCATGGGGGTGGTAGAGCCTTGATTTGCAAGCGTAGTCTGTAATTCAACACCAGACATGTTTGGCATATTCATGTCACAAAGTATAATGCAAGCGGTTAGGGGGTTTATGGTTGTTGTTTCCAAAAAGTCATTTGCATTACTATACGCATGCACCCTATAACCTAAATTGATCAGCATCAACTCAAGTGATTGACGCACAGAATCATCGTCGTCGATTAAGCGGAAAATTTCAGGCTAGTTGTCGCCTCGACGTAAAATACTAAG
>CAINHP010000246.1 GCA_903848905.1 uncultured Pseudomonadota bacterium | reverse complement strand
TATGAATTGTCCATGATTCGAGTAATTGGCGACTTCCATAACCTCTGAACTGTTCTAATTTAATCGCTATTAGTTTATTTTCATCATAAAGTAAATAAGGCTTATTGTTTGATTAAGGTAATAATTTTAAGTACAAATCATCAATGTCAGCGAATTTAAATTTTGAGCCTGATTTATTAAGCAACGGCACATTATTTGTTATAAGTAATTCAGCAATACCGCGTTCACTGTTAGCACATAACGCAAAATTTTGATAAAAAAACCACAAGGTATTTTTTCCGAGTATCTCTTTGCTTGTTAATTTTATAGCTTGATTTACTTTTTCTGCTAAACCATCGAGTAAAAAACGTCGGTGGCTATTTGATTGACATAATTCTTTTTCAATTCGATTAAATTCAATCCTAAAATGTTCAAAGGCTTTTTTTACAACATTTAGAACCCATTGTTCATCTTTAACAAAACGATTAGCAATTGATTCAACGCTAGGTAAATTATGCTGTAAATTTTTTGATAAAAAATATGCTATATTTTTATCAGCTGCAAACAGCCAACGCATAGTGGTGTCTATGTGTGAATCTCTTGTTGCTCCACCTTTCCAATTGCCATAGTGAAGTTGAGATGAGGTAATTTTGTGGCGATTTTTTAGGGTAATTTGAAGTTCTGTATATTCATGAATTGGCAAGTTTGGCAAATCGATTCGTCTGCACGTTTCTTCCAGATATTTAATTAGTTCTGCTGTTCTAACGAAACCTATGCTACCATCTTGTGAAAATTTACCCGCATATTTACCTTCCCAATAATCAAAGTTATCACCTAAAACTTCTTCAAATTGAGATTTTTCAAAAACATTTTCGGCATTAAAACCGCACAGCATTTTTGTTCTGCCTAATGCAGCAGAAGTTTTACCAGAACCTGCTACGCCTTCAACATATATTGCACCCAAAGGAGAACGGGCAATAATTTTGTGTTGTTGAATGGTTTGGTTAACGTAAAAAACTTCATTTAGCCCAAAATAACTGTCATCTTGTTTAATATCATCAAAGTCATCATCCTCATCATCGAACTCATGTTCAGATGTAGTTTCTAACTCATCATCTTCAATTATAAAAATAGGCGTTTCTATTTTAGGTTGTATAGTTTCAATTTTTTTAACGATTGGTTTTTCTATTTTTTTAATTGTTTTAGTTGCAATGATTTTTTGTGAATCATCAACAAAGTTTTTCAAATCAATCACTTCGTCTGAATGATTTGTCGTTAGAATTTCCATTTTGAAAAAATTACGTACATTGTTCAAATAACCAATACCGTCGAATCTATCAAAAAGTCGAGTTTCAATCACTTCAAATTCACCTAACATTTTAGATTCACCGTCAAAACCAACATTTGCAACACTACAAAGCATTCCTATTGGTGAATAAGGCGTTGCAAGTCCTGATGCCAATTTGTCTGTAATTGACGCTGTTGTTAATCTATAAACAGATTTACCTTTTTTCTCCGTTTCAAGAACGACGGTTTTAGCGTAAGCGCGGCGTTTTAGTATTTCGCAATCTGCTTTCCAACGATTTTCGCTAATCATTTTTTCAGCGTAATCAATTACCCCATTCAATGAATGAAGTTCTTCATCAACTCGTTTTTTTAAATCTTCTGTATTCATAATTTTCTAAAAATTTCAAACAGTGATGCTCATCAACAATTAATCAACTTTCTTAATCGCCCTACATTTAACTACGGTTTTTATTCGTCATGATGCAAATTAGTAAATATCCATCTATTATTAAATTTTCGATATTTTTGGAGATTAGCATGTATTTACGCATTAAATCTCAAATTTTTTTAAAAATGTGATCTAGTTCACACTTTTGATAAAATATAATCTAAAAAATTGACATATTTCTAACTTTATAAATAGTAAATTGTGAATATATCAAAACTGGGTTTTCAAATATACCCACGCATAATTCACCAATGGACTCAAGCAAACGCCGTCTGCACGCCTGTTTGATTTTAAAAAAAACAGGGCGTTTCAGTTTAATTTCGTATTAAGCCACTTTTATTTCAAAATGTAGCTTGTTATTTTTAGATAATTTTTGATAAATGCTGTCTGGGCATAATTCCAAACCATTTTTCAAGCACATTGCCCCCAATTCCAAAAAGAAACCTTTGAAAAAAACTTCATCATTTAGCGGCAAAACTAATTCTGCCTCTTTATCAATTAACGGTTGTAAATCGTAGTCCCCGTAAGAATTATCCGAAAAATACAATCGTAAAATTTTTTTTTGCACATAAAACGCTTGAATAATTTTAATCATTGTCGGTCCGTTACGGGCCTGAAATTTTTTAGAATATTTGAAAAAACAGGTGACATTTTCAATATAAAAATGTCACCCAATCCAAAAATGAAAAACTTACTTCGTCAACAAATAATCTAACCAAAGATTAGACAACTTTTCTTGCACCGTATTTTGTTTTAAACGTGCATTCAAATTGGGGAAGTCGACTTTATCTAAGTCTTGATCTTGGTTGTAGCATGAATAGACAAAGAACTCTTTACCCGTTTCTTTATCCACGTGTTTACACAAGCACTGTGCACAAATACCTTTCATCATGCATTGCATCGGTGAATTAATTGATCCTATCGCCTGATGTGCCTTCGTTAAATACGGTTTTAGCACATCAAAACGCGCATTTTTCACCGCTTCCATCATGCGATCCGAACCAATGACAATCAAATGATCCACGTCAGAGAGCAAAATGGGTTGTTCACCCAATTCACCACTACCGTAGGCAACCATGGATTCTAAAATATTTCCCACAAACGTTTTATCTTGTGCCCGTGTAGGAACAAATGGCTGAACATCCTCACCTGGATCCACTGTCCAAATAACTAAATCTGCTGCCGCTTCAACATCTTCAACTTTGAAACGATCTTGAGGATTTTTATAACCAGCGAAATAAATAACACGATTCCCAGCCAAGCGTAGCGCTTTACCAATCGAGAACAATACCGCATTACCTAAACCACCACCAATAAGTAAAACAGTTTCACCGGTAGGAATTTCAGTTGGGGTGCCTGTCACGCCCATTAAAACAACAGGATCACCCGCTTTCCATGTCGCACATAGACGAGATGAAGATCCCATTTCAAGGGTAATAAGCGATACAGTACCGTTTTCTTTATTTACTTCTGCACCGGTTAACGCCAGCCCTTCAGAGGCAAGAAGTGTTCCTTCAACAGTAGGCGCATACGCTTTAAAGTTTTGTACACGATAAAATTGACCCGCTTCGAATTTTTCTGCCGCAAGTGGCGCTCTAACCACTAATTCAATAATAGTGGGTGTTAAGCGATTAATAGCCACAATCGTCGCTTTGAACGCTTCATCTAAACGCGCAAATAAATTTCTTGCTGCAATATCGCGCTCGGCTTGATTAGCTGGATTTAAAGTAGATAACTCTTTCTCAAATAATTTTACGATGTAGGGATAACCATTTTTCGCACTCGCCATGGCTTTAACAACGTTACCCGCGTAAACGGGATGATTATCGCCATAGAAACTAATAAATTTGCCCTCTTTTTGATAGGACGTAAGGGGTGCAGGTTTGCCTAACTTAGGCATTTTCACATCATTCATCGCCACTAATTTGATTTCGCCATTATCAAATTCAGGCTCGTAACGCTGGAAGAACCATTTATCCATGACAAAGGTATCAGGATATTCACTTTGATAAATCGTATTGGGTGAAGTTCCTGCGGCAATATATAAATTGCGTAACGGCACATTCACAGGCAATTTTGTATCTGTATTTTGGAAATCCACAGACACCAAATGACCATATTCATCCGCATTTGCTCCCACTGGACTCATAAATTCAGCAAGAGCAATACCCTCTTCCAAAGCCTCACTGATTTCTTCGTGGTTTTGACGATAGGCAGGCGCATCTTTAATGCCTTTACGATAGAACAGCGTCACGCCACCCCATGATTCAACAAGCGGTTGAAAATCTGGCAATTCTCCAGCTTCTTCTGCTCTTGCACGTTCAGCCACAATAGCTTTCCCGTGTGCTAAAAATTCCTCTAAAATAATAATTTCTTCTTTGTTGTAGCTTGCACGAACCGTAGGTTGACCATAAATCCTCACCAATGTTTCATAACGGTGCAACACTTTTTCTACTTGCACGGGATAATACGCCATTAACTCAGTTGCTGTATCAACCGCTGTCAAACCACCGCCAATAACACCTGCCGGCAACCGCACTTGTAAGTTCGCTAGCGATGAAGCTTTCGCCGCACCCGTTAATTGCAACGCCATTAAAAAATCTGACGCTTTGCGAATACCACGAATCAAGTTATTTTTTAAATCAATAATCGTTGGTTGACCTGCACCCGACGCAATACAAATATGATCAAATCCCATATCCCACGCATCATCTACATTGAGTGTGCCACCAAAACGCACACCTCCATAAGCACGGAAATTTTCACGACGTAGCAGCATGAGATACATCACTTTTAAAAAGTTCTTATCCCATCGCACCGTAATACCATACTCAGCAACACCACCAAAACCTGCCAAAACACGGGTATCTAACTCTTCGTAAAGATCTTTGAAATCAACAATAGGCTGAGGCAATGTATTTTCATCACCTGTTAATTCAACTGGCAGCGGCTCGAGTTTTAAACCATCAATCCCTGCAACAGCAAAACCTTCATTGAGCAAATAATGACTCATAGTGTAACCCGCAGGGCCTAACCCCACCACTAGCGCATTTTTGCCGTTATAAGGCAACATGACAGGACGTTTTACATTAAGCGGATTCCATCGAGTCAGCAAACTGTAAATTTCAAACCCATAAGGCATAAAAAGTACGTCAGTTAATACATTGGTTTCAATTTGTGGAATGTTGACTGGATCAGTTTTCTGATAAATACACCCTTTCATACATTCATTGCAAATACGATGACCTGTGCCCGCGCACATGGGGTTATCAACAGTCACAATCGCAAGTGCACCAATATTATCGCCACCACGCTTGACGATGTTCATTTCTGAAATTTTCTCATCCAGCGGACAACCAATCGTAGTCACGCCCATGGGATCTTCTTTGAACGTATTGTTTTTCTTGTTGCGCATTCCTTTTGAACACGAATCCGTATCACGTTCGTGGCAGTAAATACAATGATTCACTTCGGATAATACTTGGCGTTCGTTATATCTCGGATCGGTCAGTTTGAATCCATCACGACGACGACGATGCTCACCCATCCACACATTAAACTCACCTTTGTCGATGAGTTCATGGTGAACTAAGTTATCGAAATCGCGTTTTTTAGGGAATTTAAAACTGAGCCAATCGGCGACGATATCATTATCTAGCTGCGCAACAAAACTCCAGCGCTGCACGATATCCATTAGGCCTGCAGTGAATTCCGCTAAATCTGGCGCGTTGATAATATCGGCAAATTCAGTTGCAGCCAGTTCATGCGCTTTTAATTTATCGCGCAGTGCTTGTGCTTGCAAATCCGCATTTTCATAATCGCTTTCTTTGCCTTTCGCGAGCGTTTTATAGTGATTAGCCAATAAGCCAACCACCGCGCCAACACGCGCTACGCGATTTTCTGGATCATTATCTAAATTGGCTTCAGGAAAACCCGCTTCGATAAGTAAATCAAAGCGATTTAACACATCAGGAATTTTCCAGTCATCTGTCGTTTGACCTTTGAAAATAACACCTAATTTTTCGACAACTTCATTTTTATACGTAAAAATGGTTTCAATGTCTTTTTGTATGGTGCTTTTTTGAGCTTGATGCTCTGATTCTACGTTAAATAATTTTGCTACAAATTGACCAACATACGGTGCTACTTTAACCAATATCGCTGATTGTTGCTCAGGCGATAAATCTGCGCCTTGTGTATTGCGATAAGCAATAAACTGGGTATATAAGTCTGTATCATGATATTTCACCGATTCATCAAAAACCGCTAATAAATCATTTAAACGCGCGGTATTATATAAATCCGCGTAATTAAAATCAGCAATACCAAGTGAAATTTTTTTTTGGGTCATAATTCCTATACTCAAAATAGTTTTAATAAAAAATAATAAATAGGCGATTAAATAGTAGCGCCGCCGTTTTGTGCGCGTTGCCTTAAATAATGATCCATCAACACAATCGCCACCATGGCTTCAGCAATTGGCGTTGCGCGAATACCGACACAGGGATCGTGACGACCTTCTGTAATTACGTCAACCACATTACCTTCAGTATCAATACTTTTTCCTGGCAGACGCAGACTAGATGTTGGTTTTAATGCGATACTTGCTGTGATGGTTTGCCCACTTGAAATACCGCCCAAAATTCCACCGGCATGATTACTTAAAAAACCGTCTGGCGTAATTTCATCTCGAAATTGCGTGCCTTTAGCTTCAATACATTTGAAACCATCCCCAATTTCAACACCTTTAACGGCATTAATACTCATCAACGCATAAGCAAGTTCGGCATCTAATCGATCAAAAACAGGCTCACCTAAACCGGCAGGTACATTGGTTGCCACTACTTCAATACGCGCACCAATTGATTCGCCTTCTTTGCGTAGCGCGTCCATGTAACTTTCCATTTGCGCGACTTTGGATTCATCAGGGCAGAAGAACGGGTTTGTTTCGACCACATCCCAGTCCAACGTTTCAATTTTAATAGGGCCAAGCTGTGACAGATAACCGCGAATTTCAATGCCCGCGACTTCTTTTAAATATTTTTTAGCAATCGCCCCTGCCGCCACGCGCATGGCGGTTTCACGCGCAGACGAGCGACCACCACCGCGATAATCGCGAAAACCGTATTTTTGCTGATAGGTAAAATCTGCGTGCCCTGGACGAAACGCTTGTGAAATTTTCGAATAATCTTTTGAGCGCTGATCTGTATTTTCAATCAGCAAGCCAATTGGCGTTCCCGTCGTTTTTCCTTCAAAAATCCCCGATAGAATTTTCACTTCATCGGCCTCACGACGCTGCGTCGTATGGCGTGATGTACCCGGTTTGCGACGATCTAAATCATGCTGAATATCGTCTTCGCTAAGTGTCATATTGGGTGGGCAACCGTCAATAATACACCCAAGCGCGACACCATGACTTTCACCAAACGTGGTAACGGTGAATAATTTTCCTATCGTATTTCCTGACATTTTTTACTCCTGTTTAGTCAATTAGGGATTTGTTTTCAATGCAGCAACAAACACATCATGATAATGCGCTAGCTGATCAGCAGTCAGTAAAAAGACACCATCACCACCGCGCTCAAAATTGAGCCAATAAAACGGCACGTCAATTAACAAAGTCTGCAACGTTTCTGCACTGCTTCCCACCTCAACGATAAGAATACCGTGATCGCTCAAATAATTTTTTGCATGAATCAAAATGCGCAGCACCAAATCCAATCCTGATACGCCGCCTTTAAAGGCCATATCCGGCTCGGCATGGAATTCAGGGGGCAAATTTTCCCATTCATTCAAGCAGACATACGGCGGATTGCTGATAATAATGTCATATTGCCTGGGCGGTAATTTATTAAACAAATCCGAATAATAGGTTGTTACCGTTTCGCTTAATTGATGCTTTTCAATGTTAATTTCAGCGACTTCAAGCGCTTCGGGTGATAAATCCACCGCATCGACCATCGCATTGGGAAACGCATACGCACAGGCAATGGCAATACATGCGCTACCTGTACATAAATCCAAAATGTGCGTGACATTGTCTTCGTCAATCCACGGCTCGAATTGCTGTTCAATCAACTCTGCTACTGGCGAGCGTGGAATTAAAACTCGCTCATCCACATAAAAAGGCAATCCTGCAAAAATGGATTCTTTCGTTAAATATGCAGCGGGCACACGCTCGTTAATACGACGCTCAATCAAGTCAAATACAACTTTGCGCTCTTCAATTGTCAAGACGCATTGAAAAAGACTCGAATGCAGCGTGTAGGGTTGATGCACGGCGTGAAGCACTAACGCAACGGCTTCATCGAGTGCTGTTGTGGTGCCTTGCCCAAAACACACTTGCGCCTGCGTAAAGCGACTGGCTCCCCAGCGCATATAATCACGTAGCGTGGTTAGCGTAGATAAAATTTCATTCGACATAAAAAATAATTAGATGTTAGGTAATATTAAAGTAGGGGTTGCAGCGGCAACATTTTGTCTGGATTGAGTAAATTTTTAGGATCAAATTGACGTTTGATCGCCCGCATTAAATTGAGTGAAACCGCGTCAAGTTCACGATCCACAAAATCACGTTTTTCAAGACCCACACCGTGTTCACCTGACAACGTCCCATTGAGCGTTAAAACGAGCGTAAAAATTTCATCCAAGCACGCATGTGCTTTTTTGCTTTGTATAGGGTCGTCGGGATCAAGCAATAAATTCACATGAATATTGCCATTTCCCGCATGACCAAAATTGATAATGGGTAAATCATACTGTTTTGAAAGTGCGTCTAAACCTGAAATAAGCGCTGGCATTTGCGTGACGGGCACCACGACATCTTCATTTATTTTTTTAGGTGCGACTTTTCGAAGTGCAGGCGAAAGCGCTTTACGCGTATCCCAAAGTGCTTTGACTTCAGCAGCATCTTTAGCAAGACGTATTGACAGCAAACCGTCATTGGTTGCCGCCGCCATCACCTTTTCTGCCGCGTACTCAAGACCTTCTGCCTGACCATCCACTTCAATCATTAGCATAGCTCCTGCATTTTCAGGCAAATCTGTTTGCGTATAATGACGAATCATATTGATGGCATTGCCATCCATAAACTCTAACGCACAAGGCACAACAGGTTGTGACATTATTGCCGCAACAGCCTCCGATGCGTCACCAACGGTTTTGTATATGGCACGAAGTGTTTTTACGGCTTCTGGCAGCGGCGTCAATTTCAACGTCGCCTCTGTAATAATAGCCAACGTGCCTTCACTACCAATAATCAATCGCGTTAAATCATACCCCACAACGCCTTTACTGGTATAAACACCCACACGCATTTCCTCACCTGCGCCAGTAACAACACGCAGTCCCAATGTATTTTCGCGTGGTGTGCCGTATTTGACCGCTTTAGGTCCAGCCGAATTGTAAGCAAGATTTCCCCCAACACTGCAAAATGCCGCACTAGTGGGATCGGGTGGCCAAAAAAAACCACGACTTTTGACATAATCTTGCACCGCTTGATTAGTCATGCCGGGCTGGACTTTGATATAGCGATTTTCAGGAGAAAAATCAAGCACTTGATTCATTCGCTCTAGCGACAAAACCAGTCCGCCATGCAGTGGCACTATCGCGCCAGTGGTTCCCGTGCCTCGTCCACGCCCTGTTATGGCGACATCAAACTCATTGCATAATTTGACTACCCGAAGCACTTGCTCATGTGTTGTTGCAAAGACAACCACCTGCGGCAACGCGTGGCGACGACTGTTGTCATAACCGTAAGTCCAGCATTCTTCGGATTCAATTAAAATATCATTTGTTGAGAAAATCGTCTTGAGTGCGCTTAAAAATTCATTAGGAAGCGATTTTTGCATAAATATCTGACAATCCAATAGAAAGACAAATGACATTTGCCTTATTTCCCTTTGACGTTAACCAAAATGAGAAAAAAACAAATGCCAAGAAAAGAGAATGAGCAAGTTATATATGAACTTGTCCCAGCGACGTTAGTCTATGTAATCAAAAACCGTAATTAATTGCCGAATATCAGGCTCAGTGCGAACAACATTGATGACCACAAGACCCTCATCACGGTGAACACGCCCCATCAAATAAACCGTGCCTTGCTCTGTAATCACGCGCACTAACGATGAATCAAAATCAGGTATTGTCCGAATTTGCGTTAACGCTTGGCGAATATTTTGACCAATACGTCGATCATTTGCGCGAGACAAATTATCACTAGGGTAATCTACCACTAAATTATCATGAACAATTTTAACATATTTGACAATGCGAACGGCTTCAATAATTTTCGATTTAAATGCTTCGTTCATCACCTCACCCGTCAATAAAACGGCGCCATTATAAACATTCACATTCACATGGCTGAACCGTTTTATTTCACTGTCGTTTAAAATATCTTCTCTGATGGATTCAAAAATATCTTTATCATAGTCAGCACTTTCAAGACTGCGACGATCAGCCACATTGTAAACAGATTGCTGATTGTCACGAAACGGTTTTCGTGAACTGCAACTCGACAACAAGACTGCAAACACACAAAAAATACATGTTATGTTCCGTGTCATTTTTTTCATTGTCATGCCTAATTTAAAAACAAAATGAAACACCCGTTATACGCGACGAAAATCAGGTAAAACGATATTCAACTCTAACGTTTCTTGATTATCACTTTGTTCGAGTTTAATTGTCATCGCATCACAATTTACATTCACATACTTCTGTATCACTAACAGTATCTCTTGTTGCAGCTGGGGCAAATACGGCGGCTGATTGACTGATGAGCGCTCATAAGCCACCAAAATCTGTAATCGCTCTTTTGCAAGCGATGCAGAACTTGTTTTAGACGATCTAAAATAATCCAGTAAGCTCATATCACCCGCCCCCAAATAACTTCCTAAACAGCCCTTTCTTCCCATCAATGAATCGATGAGGTCGTGTTTCACCTAAATACCTTGCAACAATATCACTGTAAGCTTGACCTGCATCACTTTTTTCATCAAGAATGACAGGATTTCCTGAATTCGATGCGGTGAGCACTGATTTTGATTCAGGAATAACCCCTAATAAATCTAGGGACAAAATATCTTGCACGTCATCTAAACTGAGCATTTCACCAGATTTAACTCGCTCTGGCGCATATCGTGTCAGAATTAAATATTCTTTAATCGGTTCGTCATTTTTCTCTGCTCGCTGAGATTTACTTGAAAGCAGACCTAGAATTCGATCAGAGTCACGCACTGAAGACACTTCAGGATTTGTCACAATAAACGCATCATCTGCAAAATACATCGCTAAATGCGCGCCCTGCTCAATACCTGCAGGCGAGTCACAAACAATATATTTAAAGTCTTTTGAAAGCTCTTCCAAAATTTTACCGACCCCTTCTTGCGTCAGCGCATCTTTATTGCGTGTTTGTGACGCCGGAAGAATAGACAACAAATTACAATTCTTATCTTTAATTAACGCTTGGTTGATTGACGCTTCACCGTTAATAACATTAATAATGTCATACACAACACGACGCTCACAACCCATAATTAAATCTAAATTACGCAAGCCCACATCAAAATCGATGACAACGGTTTTATGCCCCTTTTTCGCCAATCCCATTGAAATCGCGGCGCTTGTTGTCGTTTTTCCAACGCCACCTTTGCCTGAGGTTACAACAATAATTCGTGCCACTAATATCCTCCAAAAGATAGGTTTGTTTCAGTCATTTTCACGCAATAGTCTTGATAACTAGTGCATTTTTTTGTAAATAAATTTGAATTGGCGTATTGGAAACCGCCCCTTGAATGTCATCACTAATTTTGTAATGTCCTGCAATCGAAATCAGTTCTGCTTGTAAATCTGAACAGAAAATACGTGCATCAACATTACCTTGAACACCCGCTAAAGCTCGTCCACGCAGCGTTCCGTAAACATGAATATTCCCTTCTGCTAAAATTTCAGCTCCCGCGCCTACTTGAGCGAGCACAATTAAGTCTCCATGTGAATAAATGCGCTGCCCTGAACGAATAGGCTTAGTAATGAGTACCGTTGTGGATTCATCACTGATAGTATCATCGTCCTTGGGCGCTGCAATAACTTTGGATGCCTTAGGTAACTCAGCTTTAATTTCCGTATTCGCTGTCACTGCGATTCCCAAATCAATCGCTTGCTGATGCTGTTCTTCACTGCCACCACGAACACCAACAACAAAAAGTCCTACCTTGCGAACCAAGGCAAGTAAAGCATCAAGCGAAAGCGTTAATTGTTTTTTATTCAAATCATAAAAATCAAGAATAACGGGTGAATGCTTAAAAAATTCTGGCGCAAGTTTGATTTTTTCATTGAGCACTTGCTCAATAAGCATTAAATCATCACTTGCTACGCCTAAAACTGGAACAGAAAACATCGTGCTTTTAAATTCTAAAGCAGGCGAGGAATAAGATTTATTTTGTGGGTTAAGCGTCATCGATGGATAGATTCACATGGATTCAAGTAATTGAATTGAATTCTAACACTGCTTAAAAGAAAAATCATTTTTCTATTTAAAAATAGACTTGACAGGGTAAATAAGTCGTTAAAATATCCAATTTATTCGCATTAGTGCATAAATGCGTAAAATCTGGCAAACTTAGATTCAGTAGGTATCAATATACAAAGGGCGACGTCAATATAATGGACAAATTAACAAGTATGAAAGTGTTTGAGCGTGTCGCGAAAGCTGGCAGCTTTGTGGGTGGCGCGCGTGAATTAGGTATTTCAAGAGCGATGGCAACCAAGCATATCATGCATCTTGAAGCGGATTTGAGAACAAGACTCTTTAATCGGACAACACGCAGTTTAAGTTTAACGGACATGGGCGCAGCGTATTTAGAGCGTTGCTCTCAAGTATTACTCGATATTGATGACATGGAAACTGTCATCACTCACCTTCAGACGGAATTACGCGGCACGCTTAAAATTAGCGCCCCACCCGTCATTGGTGCAACGCATATCACGCGTGCCGTTGCTGAATTTTTAAAGCTTTATCCCGATTTGACGGTAGAAATGGTATTGCAAAGTAGTCATAGTGACTTAATTGACGATGGCATTGATATTGCTATTTATTTAGGTGATTTAGACGATACCAGCATGGTTGCTCGAAAGCTAGCAAGTTCATCCATGATTGTATGTGGGTCACCCGATTATCTCGCGCAACATGGCATTCCACAAAAGCCTGAAGATCTTGTGAATCATAGCTGTATTGTGAATTGGGCAAGTGCGCCGCAAGACAAATGGAAATTTAAAACTGAAACCGGCTACACCACAATTAACGTAGCAGGTCGAATGCAATCCAATGTTGCAGAAGCTAATCGCGTTGCCGCTCTAAATGGTTTAGGGCTAGTGGTCATGGCAACGTACGTGGTTCGACGTGATATTGAAAAAGGGAAACTACAAACTGTTTTAGAAAACTATGCATTGCCACCACTTGATATCCACGCAGTGTATCCGCATAGAAAATATTTATCTGCTAAAGTGCGGTGCTTTTTAGATTTTCTACAAAAATGGTTAGAAACACGCGTTTCTATTTCGTGGACGCGCGACATACAAACAGATAAATAACTAAAAAATATGATAAACGACGATGATCTCACCCCAGAGCAGTTTAATATTTGCCGCCTAAAAGCAACCGAACCCGCTTTTACGGGTAAATATGTCAACTGCAAAAAAATAGGCATTTATCACTGCGTATGCTGTGACCGCGCACTTTTTGATTCGCATACCAAATACGATTCCGGCTCAGGATGGCCCAGTTTTTGGCAGTCTATCGAAGACAGCATCACTGAAAACATTGACACCACCTTTGGTATGCGGCGAGTTGAAATTGTTTGCAGTCAATGTGAATCGCATTTAGGTCACGTTTTCACTGATGGCCCAGCACCGACTTTTCTTCGTTATTGCGTCAATTCTGCGTCACTTCTTTTACGAGAAACTTCATGAGCGCGTCAATTCATGCGCAAGCGTTACTCGATTTTATTGATTGCAGCCCAAGTGCTTGGCATGCCGTCAAAAGCATCGAAGCGCAACTTGCTGATTTTCACTTTCAACGTTTAGATGAAACGCAGATATGGGCTTTAAAAACCAGTGGCCGTTATTACGTTGTGCGCGGTGATTCGTCGATTATTGCATTTGTACATGGCAAAGAATCTGCCGCAACATCCGGCTTTAAGCTTATTGGCGCACATACCGATTCACCCAGTTTGCGCATAAAACCCAATCCGCAATCAACTGCCGCAAATTTAGCCAGATTACACGTTGATATTTACGGGGGCGCGATTCTTGCCACATTTAGCGATCGTGAATTAAGTTTAGCGGGACGCGTCAATTACCTAACGCACTCGGGTAACCTCGCACAATGTTTAGTTAATTTCGAGCGCCCTCTGCTTCGCTTACCTAATTTAGCCATCCACCTCAATCGAGGAGTGAATGAAGAGGGGTTGAAATTTCAAAAACAACATGAATTGGCGTTGATATTTGCTGATATGTCAAATCAATTGACACCCAGCGCATTCACTGATTTTACAGAACTATTGCAAGCTGAATTACCTAATGATGCAGAGCAAATTCTTTCATGGGATTTGAATGTTTATGACACACAAAAAGGGCATTTTTGGGGCGCGAATAACGAGTTTTTTGCTAATGGACAAATTGATAACTTAGCCTCGTGCCATAGCGTGTTAACGGCTTTACTTGATGAAAAAAACCTTCAAAACACGCAAAGTACGCTAGTATGCGCCTTTTTTGACCACGAAGAAGTGGGAAGTGACAGCCATTGTGGCGCCGCAAGTCATTTTTTGAGCGATACACTCAAACGCATTAGCGATGCAACCGCTCAAAATTCACAAGATTTTTCTCGTGCATTAGCAAAAAGCTTCATGATTAGCGCAGACATGGCGCACGCTTATCATCCCAATTTCCCGAGTGTCTATGATACGCAACATGCTGTGCATATCAACCAAGGTGTTGTTATCAAAATCAATGTCAATCAACGTTATGCAACAGATAGCGTATCGCAAGCCATGTTCATTGATTGGTGCGACAAAGCGAATGTACCTTATCAACTGTATTCGCATCGCAATGACCTGCCTTGCGGAAGTACGATTGGCTCAATTGTATCGCAACTGGGACTACGCACTGTTGATGTCGGCAATCCCATGTGGGCCATGCACAGTTGCCGAGAAAGTGCGGGCGTTTTCGATCACAAAGCCATGATTGACGTCATGAATTATTTTTTCTCAACTAACAGCGACGCTAAGTTATGAGTCTTATTCGTCAAGATGATTTTATTGAAAGCATCGCGCAAGCGCTGCAATTCATTTCCTATTATCACCCAAAAGACTTTATCACCGCATTGCATGAGGCTTACCAGCGCGAAGAAAGTCCAGCTGCAAAAGACGCTATGGCGCAAATTTTAATCAATTCACGCATGTGCGCTGAAGGTAAACGTCCAATTTGCCAAGATACTGGCATTGTGACGGTATTCGTTAAAATTGGCATGTCTGTACAGTGGGAAACCACCCTCAGCCTCAACGAAATGGTAAACGAAGGCGTCCGTATGGCTTATCAAAATAGTGATAATCCACTACGCGCGTCCATTTTGCGCGACCCAGCAGGCACGCGCACTAACACGCGAGACAATACGCCAGCCGTTGTGCATACCGAATTTGTTTTAGGCGATAAAATCGACATTGATATTGCCGCAAAAGGGGGCGGCTCGGAAGCTAAAGCCAAATTTGCCATGTTAAATCCCTCTGACAACATTGTTGACTGGGTACTTAAAACCGTTCCCACCATGGGGGCTGGATGGTGTCCTCCAGGTATTTTAGGTATTGGCATTGGCGGGACAGCAGAAAAAGCGATGTTACTAGCAAAACAAGCGTGTATGGGATCAATTGATATTCACGAACTTAAAGCGAAAGGTGCAGCAAATCGCCTTGAAGAATTGCGTTTGGAGCTTTTTGATAAGGTGAACGCGCTCGGAATAGGTGCTCAAGGACTCGGCGGGTTAACAACAGTTTTAGATATCAAAATTTTTGATTATCCAACCCATGCCGCAAACCTTCCCATTGCGATTATTCCAAATTGCGCGGCAACGCGTCATGTACATTTTGTTTTAGATGGCAGTGGCGTTGCGCAATTCACTCCCCCCAGCCTAGATGATTACCCAAGCATTACGCAGAACACAAGCACCGCTCGTAGAGTCAATTTAGACACACTAACACATGACGACATTCAATCATGGCAAGTTGGAGAAACACTGCTACTCAATGGCACTTTGCTCACTGGTCGTGACGCGGCTCACAAACGCCTTTGTGAGATGCTTGATCGCGGCGAAACACTGCCTGTTGATTTCAACAATAAATTCATCTACTACGTCGGCCCTGTCGATGCAGTACGTGATGAAGTAGTTGGACCTGCAGGACCTACTACAGCAACACGCATGGACAAATTTACTGCACCGCTACTCGAGAAAACAGGGCTACTGGGTATGATTGGTAAATCAGAGCGCGGTAGCGAAGCGATTGCGCAAATCAAAAAACATCAATCTATCTATTTAATTGCAGTAGGTGGAGCCGCTTATCTGGTATCAAAGGCCATTAAGCAGGCAAAAGTACTCGCTTTTGCCGATTTAGGCATGGAAGCAATTCATGAATTTGTCGTTGAAGATATGCCTGTAACGGTTGCCGTAGACTCAAAAGGCAACTCAATTCACCATCTCGCACCAATGCAGTGGCAAGCGAAAATAAGTGATATTTCCATTAAACAATGAAGTGATTATTTATGAATACATATCGTTTTTTTCTCATCAGTTTTTTAGGGTTAATGTTCACAGGATTAACCGGTTTTAGCGATAGCACAAAAAAAAACAAGAACCTTAAACCCATCGCAGCAACGAATACGGCACCTAAAGTTCTCGATTTATCACTACCAGCACAAATTGAGAATACCGTTGGATCGAAAAAAACCGCTCAAATCAAGCCTGAATTTACTATTGAAAAACCCAAAAAAATTCAACGCGAATTAGAGCTTGATACCCAAACGATCATGTCAATGGAACCTGAAGCAGACAAAATTAAATCTGTTGATGGTGCGAGTATTACCATTAATTTAAAACGCTAGTCCCCTTCATTTTACTTTTCAGAGCTTTATGGATTTATTACTCGCACTTAACACATTCATTTTAGGCATTGTTGAAGGACTCACGGAGTTTTTGCCGATATCAAGTACAGGGCATCTTATTTTAGTGGGCGATTTGCTTAACTTTAACGATGAAAAAGGCAAATTATTTGAATTAGTTATTCAAATGGGCGCGATTTTTGCGGTTTGTTGGGAGTATCGGAAACGAATTCATGGCACATTTAGCGGATTACGAAAGCGCGAAAAAATAGCGCAACAATTTACTATCAACTTAGTCATCGCCTTTCTACCTGCAGCCATATTGGGATTTCTTTTTAGCAAATATATTAAAGCCATTTTATTTAAACCCGTTCCTGTCGCATTGGCATTTATCATTGGTGCATTGATTATTTTTTGGGCTGAAAAACGTGAGCATACAGTGCGTATTAACACCGTCGATGAACTTTCAAAATGGGATGCGTTCAAGTTAGGATTAGCGCAATCTGTAGCATTAATTCCTGGCACATCCCGCTCTGGCGCCACGATTATAGGGGGGATATTGTTTGGTTTATCACGACAAGCCGCTACTGAATTTTCTTTTTTCTTAGCGATTCCAACGCTCACCGCTGCGAGTTTATATGATTTATATAAACACCGTGAATTGCTCGATTTAGCCGCAGATGCGCCTCATTTTATTTTAGGCATAGTAGCGGCTTTCTTCAGTGCTTTACTAGCCATAAAAGCACTTTTGCGCTACATCAGTGAGCATGATTTTTTAATTTTTGCATGGTACAGACTCTTTTTTGGCGCGATTGTTTTGATTACTGCCTACAGCGGAGTGGTTAAATGGACGATCGATTAACTGCAAAAAAAACAGGCTTAATTGCGTGATTGGTTGAAAAATTCAAAAATGTGTTTAGAATTGACGTCAGCACATCGCATAGCGATGGCTAAATTTTCTACCACTCAAAATAATAACAATTGAGGATTCACATTGATGAAAGCATTAAAAAAAATCGCATTAGCTGCAATGGTAACCGCTTCTTTAGGTGCAGTATCTTCTAGCGCTCTTGCTGATGATCCAGGCCGTATTGTTTATAGCCCAACAACTGCCATCGAAATGACTGCAGGTAAAGTTCAAGTTGCTATTGACGCATTAACTGCTGGCACTGAAGCTGAAACTGTATCTAAATTGATCAAAGACGCATCTGATGCAACAAAAGAAATCAATGCAAGCGATTCTGTATTTCGTGCAAGCACAAAAGCTAACAACATGATCAAATCAGCTCGCAACCACGTAAAAGAAGGTGCGACGCAACAAGCAGAACAAGAATTAAGAAGTGCGCACCAAGCGATTCTTGATTTGAAAAAAATTCTATAAGCTACATTTTTAGTCTTAAAAAAATAAAAAGCCTTGTGCAATTTACGCACAAGGCTTTTTTAATTTAAAAAACAAAATAAATTTATTCAGCTAATTTAGCTAATTTTTTATACGCATTAATTAACGCATTCGTTGAGCAATCATGACTTGTGATAATGTCATCATTATTAAGCTCAGGCAAAATCACTTTCGCAAGCACTTTACCCAGTTGCACACCCATTTGATCATAGGAATTGATATTCCAAATGACGCCTTGCACAAAAATTTTATGTTCATAAAGCGCAATCAGTGATCCAAGTGTTTTTGGCGTTAATTTTTTAAACAAAAACGCATTTGAAGGCTTATTACCATCAAACACTTTCGACGCAACTAAGACATCATCTTTACATTCTTCTTCTGTTAAATCACGTTTCACTTCTTGCGATGTTTTACCGTGCATTAGTGCTTCAGGCTGTGCAAGAAAGTTTGAAATTAAAATTTTATGATGCTCTGGCAAATGGTAATGACTAATCGCGGGAGCAAGGAAATCACAAGGAATTAATTTTGTCCCTTGATGAATTAATTGATAGAAAGCATGTTGACCATTGGTGCCAGGGTGCCCCCAAATGATAGGCCCTGTACTGTAATTAACTTTTTCACCAACGATGGAAACACTTTTACCATTACTTTCCATGTCACCTTGTTGGAAATAATCCGCGAAATAGCGCATAGATTGATCATAAGCGAGCATGGCATGGGTTTCGGCTTTGAAAAAATTGTTATACCAAATACCAAGCAATCCCATAATGACGGGAATATTTTTTTCAAATGGTGTATCTTGAAAATGTTTATCGGTAGCATGAGCACCCTCGAGCAATTCCTCGAAATTATCCATACCAACATATAGTGCAATTGATAACCCAATCGCCGACCAAAGCGAATAGCGCCCACCAACCCAATTCCAAAACTCAAACATATTGTCTGTATCAATCCCAAACGCAGCCACTTCTTTCGCATTGGTTGACAGTGCCACAAAATGCTTTGCCACAGCAGACCTGTCAGACGCACTTGCCAGTATCCACGCACGCGCAGAATTAGCGTTAGTAATAGTTTCGTGAGTGGTAAATGTTTTTGATCCCACCAAAAACAACGTCGTTTCAGGAGACAATTTTTCAATGGTTTCAAGTAAATCTGCTTGATCCACATTCGACACAAAGTGCACATTAAGTGACGATGACGCATAAGGATGCAGCGCAGCAGTGACCATTTTAGGCCCTAAATCCGATCCACCAATCCCGATATTCACAATATCGGTAATCGCTTTCCCACTATATCCTTTCCACTCCCCTGAACGCACTCGCTCAGAAAAAGCACGCATCTTTTTGAGTGAGGCGTTAATTTGTGGCATAACATCCACGCCATCAACATAAACAGGTGTATTACTTCGATTACGCAGTGCAGTATGAAGTACAGCTCGCCCCTCAGTAACATTGATTTTTTCACCAGAAAACATAGCACGCATTTTTTCTGATAACTTCGATTCTTTAGCCAGTTCAATCAATAACGGCAAGGTGTCATCGTTGATGCGATTTTTAGAATAATCGAACAAAATATCATTAAACGTAATCGAAAATTTTTCATGTCGATGCAAATCATTTTTGAAACTATCGACTAAACTTTGATTATGAATATTATCATAATGATTTTGTAATGCCGCCCAAGCGGGCTTAGCGGTCAACAATGCCATGCTACAGAACTCCAAATTGAGAAAATTACTCCAAGTCTACGAAAATTAAGGACAGATAGCAATAACACGCCTCATCACTGTTCCTTTTTCCTTCTAATGATGAGCTTAAGTCAATTTATCATTTGCTGCGAAACGCACCTTGCCCAACCTTGTAATTATTCCCTACATTTAAAGCGCCTCAACATTATTTATGTTTCGTTTTCTGTTTCAGTGAAACACTTAATGTTCCATATATGTCTCAGTGAAACGGTTTTATTTAATTACAATCACCTGTTTTCTGTCACTATCTTCCACATATCAAATAGTTGTTTAATCAGGCATTTTATATGCAGTAGTCTAACTACTTTATTTGCATCAATTGACGTGTTAAAGTTAGCAACGTGCGATGCGATATAAAGCAATAGCATTTACAATAATAACTATTTCAAGTGAGAAGACTTATGAACATAGCGCAAATGATTAAAAAAAGTTCACTCGGTTTAACAGCGTTACTTTTTTCGTCGGCATTATGGGCGCACGGTGGCGCTGCGGGTACCGATACGGATCAATGTAAATTCGAATTAGAAAAAGATCACTGGATTCACTACACAGCTTACCAACCTAAAGCCTTCCCAGCTGAAGACTTTTGCGGCAATATTCCAAGCACGGGTTCGTCAATTCAATTGGTATTTGATTACCAAGACATGAAATACCGCAACAGAGCTGTCGAGTTTGAAGTCACAAAAGAACCTGAAGGATCGCGCGTTTTCTTCCAAGAAGCGGCAAAACACAAATCAGGTACCGTTATGTTGTCACTCCCTGAAGGCGTGGCTGAAGCCGGCAAATATTTAATTCACATCACACTCTTACCTGAAGAGGGCTCTGCAGGAAGTGAGCGCCTTGATGCTCACATGAGTTTCCAAGCAGGCAAAGGCCAACAAACCACTAGAAATCAACTCTTCTTATACGCACTGTTTGGATTTGCTGGTCTTTATGTAGCGTATTTATCAAGTGCTGGTTTTAAACGCACTGTCGATGGTTTACTTGGCAAAATAAAAGAATAAAATTGCGACAAATTCAGACAAGGATGTCGTTTTACTTATTCAAGAGGCAAAAAGAATGATGAAATTAGTATCGGTAGGCTTTATGGCAGCGCTATTTTCGCTACCGGCATTTGCTCAAGATTATCAAGATCACGATGGTATGTTAATGAACCATGGTGATGGACATTTAATGGATATGGCTGGCGGCATGGTCATGGGCAACAATCCTGACACATTACCCGGTGGTTGCGAAAAAATTGCAGAAACCAAAGAAATTACCGTTCATGCAGGGCATAAATATGCCGAAAAATTCCCTGGCAGAATGTTTGCCTTCGACACACAAGAATTTCAATTCAAGCCTTGCACTAAGTTAACCGTTCATTTTTTTAATGATGACAATATTCGCCATCAATGGATGATGCATGGACTGCCAAAATATTTGTATCCCAAAGGCATGTTTCACCTAGAAGTTTCAGGACCCGCAAAAATATCAGGCACCTTAATTCTACCGCCAGGTGATAAAACTTATTTGGTTCATTGTGATATTGCGCAGCACATGGAAAAAGGAATGAAAGCCCAATTGAAAGTAGGCAAAGGAGATGGTGACCTGCCGAGCATTCCCAATGTCACGGCAAATACAATCGCTGACGACTATAAAATCACGCTGACTGAACTCTTAGCAAAAGCACACGAAGAGGCCAATGCAGAGCCCGTCGTGGTTGAAAAAACCACTTCAACAGTCACAACTTCTTCTACTCAGAGCACACAAGAAGAAAGTGCTTTTTCAGGTGTGACCGTTATCGGACTGGCACTTGGATTATTACTCGCCCCTTTTTTAGTGCATAAGTTTAAAGGGATGAGCGCTGAGGAAATTTTGACCTATTTAATAGATTTCCTTAAAACAACGAACAATACAATTATTGCATTGACCATTCAATTAATTAAGAAAATACAAAATACACTCCACAAATAAAACATGTAATTTACAAATAAAAAAGCCTACATATCAAGTAGGCTTTTTTTTGCGTTTTAAACCGTCACCCTTTAAAACATGGCGCAAAAAAAACAAGCATTACAGCGAATCACCCACATGTTTTTTATAAAACGGCCAATTCGTCACATGCAAATATTTCCTCACGGGTGACTTAATCACGGATACACACAGTGCGATTGAAAACAAACACCAAACCGCAGCATATTCATTTGGATCGTCAGTGGTGATATCTGAAATCCAAGGCCCCATGAAATAGTGAAATAAGACAAACTTCCACGAACCATAAAGTGTAGGCAGAATAAAAGCCACGATAATATAAGCCAAAACATGCAAGCCCCAATTGAAATTAAACAACCATTCAATAGGATGAGAAAGCAAGCCATTCAGCGGCATTTGCCACGCAATATGCCATGCACCCGATACCGAGCAAATATGCGGACCACAGAACCCTTCAGTGCCTATAACGCACGTCCCTGCCCAGGCAAATGGATACATTTTAAATAAAATTAAAGTCGAACCTGCAGCGCAAATGGTATAAACCGTGGTTCGAATTTTGAGTTTAATACTTTCAGGAATAAAATACATTGCCACCATATTAGCAAAAAACGGCTGAAAGGCAACGTGTAGATACCCAAGCATGGTTAAAATTTGATTATTGGGATTGTCACACAAATCAATATAAACATAAGTAAATGCTTGCAATAACTCCATCAATGCAAAATACGTTAACGGAATCCAAAGCTCTTTTGATTCCCCCTTTTTAGCAATATAATAAGCCGTTCCCAAGCCAACTACTGCAAGCACCCCAGATGCTTCACCACTCCAACACATGATGTTTTCCTCGTTTATTTGTCATTATTATTGTTATGATTCTTCAAAAAATTAAACACAACAAAACCTTGCTGTGTATCGAGTAAAGTATAACACACAAAAAATCCATGCTTTGCGTGTGCTATACTTAGACTCTATTCATATTAAGTCTTTAACCATGTCAAAACTTACCGTTACAAATCACAATCGCAATCTCACTGGTTTAACGTATGTTTACCCAGTTCTTTCTCGTCGCGCGGGTGGTTTATCAATTGGCATCAATTTTAATACTAACAACGCCTGTAATTGGCGGTGTATTTATTGCCAAGTTCCTGACTTAAAAAATGGGGCCGCACCGGAAATTGACTTGGATTTGCTGGCCAGTGAACTGCGCTTTTTTTTGAATTCGGTGTTACACGGTAATTTTTACGACGAGATGGAAGTCGACGCTGCGCAGCGTATGATTAAAGACATTGCTATTGCGGGAAATGGCGAACCGACCAGTTTGAAAGACTTTGACCTTGCTGTAAATCTCATTGGCACTATTGCTAATGAATTTGGCATTTTCCCACAAAGTCATTTTGTATTGATTACTAATGGGAGTTTAATTCACCGCTCATCCGTACAAAAAGGCGTGAGCACCATCAGAGAGTATGATGGCGAGATCTGGTTTAAAATGGATAGTGCCACGCCAGAGGGAAGAAAAAAATTTAATCATTCAGCGCAAACCAACGAATCTGTGTTGAAAAATTTACAGATTGCTAGCGAATTGTGCACAACAAAAATACAAATTTGTTTAGTTGATTATAAACAGCAAGGACTGAGTCAGAGCGAAAAAACGGGGTTTATTGATTTCTTAAAACAAGTACGTAGTCATACAACTATTGAACATATTACGCTATACACGCTTGCACGTCCTTCACAACAACCCGAAGCTATCGATTTACAAATCATGCCATTCGACATTATGGACGATTTAGCACGCGATATTCGATTATTAAATTTTGATGTGGTAGTTACAAAATAGTGTGGAGTTCATCGAGCGTATTAATATTTTCAAACCCCCGCGCATTCTCACCAAAATCAACATAATGCGTTTGATGCCCGACAAACCAACGTCTAACTTTGCGCTCACCATTAACTAAATAGTGTTCTAAACTGGCTTTTAACGCCGTATTCACGACCATAAATACAGAGTGAACTTGCTCGCCACAACAAGCAACCGTAATTTCTGCGTGTGTTAGTTGATGTTCAAGTAGTAATTTTTCTAAGTGCGCTGTTGAAATAAAAGGCGCATCGCAAGGCACAACCATTAGTGTATCAGCGCAAACAGCGTTCATTGCCGCTAAAATCCCCGCAAGCGGCCCTGTGAAATCGGCTGTCGCATCGGCAATAACACCCACACCCCACGTTTGATAAAGCGCATCGTCGATATTTGTGTTAATGAATAATTCATCAACAAGCGGACGCATGGCAGAAAACGAGTACGCAATCAACGGCTCCCCTTGATAATACATCAAGGCTTTATTTTCGAAATTCATACGTTGCGCTCTGCCACCGGCGAGAATAACGCCTGCTACTTTTGTTTGCGAGGTCATTGGTGTTAATCTATTGGCTAAATATTTTACATTTTAAAGGAAAAAGGTCGCATGAAACATACGTTAAAAATCGCACTGCTTGCTGCTACTCTGCCGCTTATTATCACTGGTTGTGCGAATAATCCAGAAAAATTAGCTGAAAACACTGCACAGCCCGCTATTGTAGCGAGTTTTATCAATGAATACCCAACGCGTGAGCGAGTTGATTATGTTTTAAACTGTGTTGCACAACATGGCGGCTTAACATATATAAATCAATATGCGTGCGGATGCAAAATTGACAAAATTGCTGAAAAATTGAGTTTTAACGACTTTGACGCGGCAAAGACCGTTTCATATTTACGTTCGATGGCAGGTGAAAATGGCGCCGCTTTCCGTGACCCCAAAAAAGGTCAAACATTGCGTAAACAATTAAAAGAAGCAGAAGATGCTGCAGAAAAAAGCTGTTTTGTAAAATAAGTTAAGTAGTATTCTCACATTTTTGACGGATGTAGGGTTCATTTTATGCGTAGATGGTCGATTAAAACATTACTCACGTTAATGATAAGTATTGTATTTATCTTTGTGCTTGGCGTATTGAGTTGGGTTTTGATCAATGAAGAGCGCAATATCCATTTACTCAAACAAGAAAAAATGGGGGTAGACGTTATTTCTCATCTGCAACAAATCAACATTTTGGTTGCACAGCATCGTGGCACGTCAAACCGACTACTCAACGGTAATCGTGGACTTGAAAATGCGTTAGACGAGTTAGAAAAACAAATAGATTCGGATTTCGCAACCGATGTTTCTCCGTGTCAATTACCTGAAGATGTATTACCTTGTGAGCGGTTAAAAAATTTACAGCAACGCTGGCAACGACTAAAAACAACGCATCTAATGCTAAGTGTCCGCGATAACTTCAATACCCACACGCTTTTAATTAATGAAATTTCCGTATTGATTGAAGACCTCGCAAATAATAGTCATTTAGGCTTAGATAATGATTTGCCAACACATTATTTGATAAATAGCATCACAAAAAGCCTACCTGAACTTGCTGAAAATATTGGGCAACTTCGCGGTTTTACAAGCGGCACACTGGTTGCTCATCACATTGTTAGCACATCTGAACAAATGAAAATGATTGAACTTGTTCATATAGTGCGTTTATCACAGCGAAAATTTGATTCTGATTTAGAAAAAATATTTAACGTACTACCCGAATTCCAACAAAAATTCCAACAAAACACATTGGAAGTACAACACAATATTGAACAATTTCTACTCATTTCTGAGCAACAAAGTTTTACAAAAGACGCCTCTATCAATGATGAAAGCTTTTATGTGCAGGGTACGGAAATTATTTCGCAAATTATGGCGCTCTACCCACCCATTTTCGACAGTTTAATTGAACAACTCACTAAACGCATTGAATCCTTATTGATTGAAAGAGCATACATTCTCTCTATCACAGGGTTGTTGAGTTTAGGCTTAATTTTCTTTTTGGGACATATCAAAAAACGTTTAGATGTACTCAAACACGCTGTGATGCATTTTGAACATATCAACGCGGGGAATTACGACAACGACATTATCGTTGTTTACGAAGATGAAATTGGTCAATTATTAGCAAAATTGCAGTTAATGCGCCATCACCTTTTAGATAATTTGGATAAACTCAAATACAATGTGATGCGTTTAACTGACGCGCAACGCATTGCAAAACTAGGTGATTTTGATTGGGATTTAGAATGCAATGAATGGTATTTTTCCGACGAAGTTTATCTCATTTTCGATACCACAAAAGAGGAACTTGAATGGAATTACGATAAATTTTTAAGTTTTATTAAGGCTTCAGACCGCGATAATGTCGCAGCAACGCTGGTTCATGCTCGTTGCGTAAAAGGCAATTATGAGATGGAATACCACATTGATGGCAAAAACGGCGCACGAAAACTCATTCATCAATGTATCGAAAGTCACGCCAATGAAGATGACGAAGTAATTCGCATGGTCAGTACCCTGCAAGATGTCACCCTTCAACGTGAAATGGAAACAAAAATTAAACTAGCCGCAAAAGTATTCGATCATGTGGGCGATGCAATTTTTGTCACCAACGAAACCAATAAAATAACGCTCATCAATCGTGTATTCACTGAAATAACCGGCTATGAATTAGATGATGTATTTGGAAAAGACCCTCGTTTTTTAAGTACAGCAAAGCAAGATGATGATTTTTATGCCTCTATGTGGTTTGAAATTAATACGCACGGAACATGGAGAGGCGAAGTATGGAATCAACGCAAAGACAGTTCTGTGTTCCCTGAACTATTAACCATTACAACCATCCATAATTCCAAAAATGAAATTGTGAATTATATCGGTATTTTCTCAGATATCACCCTGCAAAAACAAGCCACCGAGCAAATCGAATATTTAGCTAATTATGACGGTTTAACCGGCCTTATGAATCGCATGGCACTGCAAACCGCAGTGGACAACGTGTTAATTTCCGTTCAAAAAACACAACAACTATTAGCATTGCTTTTTATAGATTTAGACGGTTTTAAAGCTGTTAATGATACGCTTGGTCACGCGGTAGGCGATGAAGTGTTAAAATCCACCGCTGAACGTTTAATGAAAAATGTGCGTGAACGAGATTTAGTTGCCCGTCTGGGCGGCGATGAATTTGTCGTGGTACTTGTGCATTTAACGGATGTGAGTCATATTGCCCCTGTTGCCGATAAACTGCTCAATGCCTTGCATCAAATACTACCTCACGGCAATCAATCGCTCCATGTGACGCCAAGTATGGGTATTGCAGTCTACTCCGACACTTGCTGTGATTATGCAAAACTACTCAGTAGCGCAGACAAAGCGATGTATAAAGCCAAAGAAAACGGAAAAAATAATTATCAATTTGCCCCTTAAAATCGACGCGAAAAATAGCTTATGAGCAATCAAGAAGAAACGTATAACCACCAAGAAACGATTTTAAACGTACGTAGTGTTTTAGCGCGTCATCGTTTAGTGGAAGAATTGGTTCGAAAACAAAATTTAGTGGAACTGCAACGTTTACTTGATCAACTCGACGCAAATGCCATAGCGCAAATGCTGGAAGTGTTCTCACCTGATGATCGACAAATTATTTGGGATTTAATTGCAGATTCGCATAAAGAAGAAATCTTGCTCGCTATGTCCTATGATACTCGTGTTGAACTTGCCGCAGATTTTAAGCCACGTAACCGAAATATGATTATTCGTGTATTTGATTTACACGAAGGATTACTTCGTCAAATTCCTATCGAAACCAAGGAAGATTTAGCACACGCAAAACCGATTTGGATTGATTTGGTGATGCCTGAAGAAGAACATTTAATTTGGGCAAGTGAAGTCTTTGGAGTGGATTTGCCTAATCCAAGTGAACTAACCGATTTAGAAACTAGTGCGCGATTTTACGTTGAAGATAATGGCGAAGTGCATTTACATTCTGATTTTTTATTGGATCGCAAAAGTGAATCTCGCAACGTCGCTGTTGCCTTTGTATTAAACAAAGACACGCTTTTCTCCGTGCGTGGCGAAGAATTACCGGTATTTAGATTGCAGCGTTTGCGCGCGCGTAACGAATCGGGTTATGTATCCGATGCAAAAGGATTGCTGCTTGATTTATATGCCGCAGACGTTGAATATTCTGCTAATGCCCTTGAAGATATTTACAGTGAACTCGAATTTGTAGGAAGACAAGTTTTCAAATCGTACATGACCGACGAAGAAGCGGCTAAAATCCTTGCCGCCATCGCTGAAGAAGAAGATTTAAACGGTCGTATTCGTCGTAATTTACTCGATACGCGCCGTGCCCTATCATTTTTGATGCGTGGAAAATTCTTATCTGAAGAACAACACGAAGATGTACGCGAAATTTTACGCGACATTGAATCGCTTGATGGCCATACGTCATTTTTGTTTAATAAAATCAATTTCCAAATGGATGCGACAGTCGGTTTCATTAACGTTAATCAGAATAAAGACATTAAACGTTTGACGGTGATGAGTTTGATTTTTATGCCACTTAATGTGTTAGCGGGCATTGGGGGAATGTCTGAATTCTCAATGATGACAACAGGTATTCCTTGGCAAATAGCGTATAGTAGTTTATGCGTTGGCTTAGTGTTTGTTGCTTGGTCTACCTACGTTGGCGTGCAATTTTTCGAGCGCCGAAAAATCAAACGTATTGCTATCGAAAATCAGAAAATTTTAGCGCGTTGACCACGGTTCTAATTATTGCAAACTCTGCGCGAATGCTCGCGCAAATGGCGCAGTGCGAAAACTTTCACGTGCTTGCTATAGATTGTTATGGTGATTGTGATACGCTCGATTATTCAGTGGATTTCAAAAAAATCGATTCACTTTCTCAATCAGATTTACTACCTGCCGTCTCGTA
This sequence comes from uncultured Pseudomonadota bacterium, assembly GCA_903848905.1. Taxonomy (GTDB): domain Bacteria; phylum Pseudomonadota; class Gammaproteobacteria; order Methylococcales; family Methylomonadaceae; genus UBA10906. Next base: position 23,313 of record CAINHP010000246.1, on the reverse strand, counting down.
TTTTTTAGATAATTATCACATTGACTGTGCTATTTATGGCAGTGGCTTTGAATATTTTAATGACAGCCTACACTATTTAGCCTCTTGTTTACCGTTAGTAGGCAATTCCCCAGCGACATTCGCTAAACTTCAAGACAAAGCACTTTTTTTTGAGTCACTAAAAAAACTCAACATTCCTTTTCCTCAAACCGTTTTTTCACCGCCAAAATCCATTCAAAATTGGTTGATTAAACCCATGAAAGGATTAGGTGGCGTTGGCATTTCACCGTTATCGCAACCTTCCGTTCAAATTCCACAAACGCCAGTCTATTTTCAACAATTTCAATCCGGCACCAGTGGGTCGGCATTGTTTTTAAGCGATGGTGAAGACGTTGACGTAATTGGTTTTAATACTCAATTTACACAAGATGATTTTTTATTTTCTAGTGTCATTAATTATTCGTCGCTAACACTATTGCAACGCGACGTCCTTTCAGATTGGATTAGTCAATTAAGTCGTCATTTTTCACTTAAAGGTCTGCATTCACTCGATTTTATTGCCTCCGAAGATGCTTTATTTATTTTGGAAATTAATGCACGACCACCCGCAAGCGCGCAACTCTATGACGCAAACTTAATCACGCGCCACATTGAGTCAAGTTGCCAAAAACGACATCAAACATCGTTTATACAAACCCATTTTTCAGGTTATCACCTTGTGTACGCAAAACAAGATACGATTATTCCAAAGCATTATTTATGGCCACCTTATTGCGCCGATTTACCCCAACAAAACGCAATAATTCGCCAAAATTCGCCTATTTGCAGTATCATTGCACACAAAAAAACGATGCACGACGTGCAGCGCACATTTGCGATTATTCAACAACACATAGAAAGGTCTCTACTTATGACACAAAAAGCAAGCGTTAATCAACTCGCCCACCCTCTTGTCAAGCAACTTATTGATCAAGCCGACAAATTGCGCGTTGGCGTTGAAGTATTAGAAAATGGCTGCACAATCATTGATGCTGGCATTCAGCATGTTGGTGGATTAGAAGCGGGTCGTATTATTGCTGAAATTTGTTTAGGCGGTATGGGGTCTGTCACCATTACACACAGCACATATACAAATAATTGGCCACTATCCGTCAATGTACACACAGGAAATCCTGTACTCGCCTGCTTAGGCAGTCAATATGCGGGGTGGAGCTTGTCGCATGAAAAATACTACGCACTCGGTTCAGGTCCTGCGCGCGCGATGGCAACCAAGCAAAAAGACGGTCAAACCCTGCCCGTTGAAGAACTTTATCAAGAGCTCGCCTATCACGATGACAGTGATTGCCCTGTTTTAGTGATTGAAAATGATGCAATTCCGCCTTTGGCGATTATTGAAAAAGTCGCTGCAGCATGTGGTGTTGAGCCATCAAAATTAACCATTATTGTAACGCCAACAAGCAGTTTGGCTGGTGGCGTTCAAGTGGTTGCGCGTGTATTAGAAGTTGCCATGCACAAAGCTCACGCCCTGCATTTCCCTTTAGAAAACATTGTAGATGGCAGTGGTTTTGCCCCTATTTGCCCTCCACACCCCAATTTTGTCAAAGCAATGGGACGGACAAATGACGCGATTTTATTTGCTGGCCAAGTGCATATTTTTGTCAAAGGCAGTGATGAAGAGGCTAAAAAATTAGCCGACGCGCTACCAAGCTCAACATCAAAAGATTACGGTAAACCGTTTGCCGATATTTTCAAAGCCTGCGAATATGATTTTTTCAAAATTGATGCGATGTTATTTAGTCCTGCAAGCGTTATCGTCACCGCTGTTGAATCAGGTAAAACTTTCCGTGCTGGTCATATTGATAATGCCTTATTAGATCAATCATTTGGATTGTAATTTTCTATCCATAAAATGCATTAACACAAGCGCTTTTTTTGTTTGAGTATTAAAAACGGGTTAATAATGAAAATTCTCATCATTGCACCCGCATGGGTGGGTGACATGGTCATGGCGCAAAGCTTATTTATTGCGCTCAAAAACACACATACTAAGTGTCAAATTGACGTCCTCGCGCCCGGATGGTCGCAAGGTTTGCTTTCACGTATGCCCGAAGTTTCGCAAACATTTGTCATGCCGCTTACGCATGGACAATTTGGTTTAAAAGCGCGTTTTGCACTAGGTAAAACACTACGAGACGAGAAGTACGACCAATGTATTGTGCTGCCTAATTCATGGAAATCAGCGCTGATTCCTTTTTTTGCCAAGATTCCTAAACGCACTGGTTTTTTAGGCGAATGTCGTTTAGGACTTTTAAATGACATTCGATTGCTAGATAAAAAGCAATTAACGATGACTGTGCAGCGCTTTGTTGCTTTAGGCTACAAAAGTGAGTCGCCATTATCGGTTTCTTATGATCTACCTGCTTTGCATGTAAATGAAAACCAGCAAAAAGCCGTCATTAAAAAATTCAATTTAGCATTGGAAAAACCGGTTCTGGTGCTATGTGCAGGGGCGGAATATGGAAGTTCAAAGCGTTGGCCTGAAAATCATTTTGCTCAACTCGCTAAACAGAAACTCGAAAAAGGTTGGCAAGTGTGGTTAATTGGCTCGGAAAAAGATCAAAAAATCACGCAAGCCATCAATGAACTATGTAATGACGAATGTCACGATTTCGCAGGAAAAACCAATTTAACACAAGCTGTCGATTTATTATCGCTTGCGCATACCGTGGTCACTAATGATTCGGGTTTGATGCACATCGCTGCCGCGCTTGATAGAAAAGTCATTGCGCTGTATGGTTCGTCCGACCCACACTTCACGCCACCCTTGCACGTCAAAGCGCATATCATTTCATTAAATCTAGCATGTTCACCCTGTTTTAAACGTGAATGTCCACTTGGGCATCGTCAATGTTTAACTGATATTTTGCCGCATCAAGTGATCGCGTTAATTGAACGATGAAAAAAATTGCTATTGTTAAGCTGTCTGCTCTAGGTGATATCGTCCATGCGATGGTGGCGCTGCAATTTATCAAAAAACAGTTCCCTGATAGTCAAATTGATTGGCTTGTTGAATCGCGTTTTGCTGAAGTTTTAGCGCATAATCCGCATATTCATCGCATTTTAACGATAAATTTAAAAGCGGTTAAAAAAAATAAAATTGCCATTTTCAATGAAATTGAGGCCGTTAAATCGTATGCTAAAAACAATTACGATATCGTCATTGACGCGCAAGGTTTACTAAAATCCGCGATTACTGCACGATTTTTAGGCAAAAATATCGCAGGGTTTGATGCTAAATCCATTCGTGAACCACTTGCCAGTTTTCTTTATTCACATAAAATTGTAAGTGCTTACGATGCAAATACCATCGACCGCAATGCGGCTGTTTTATCACAGCCGTTAGGATTTTCCATTTCGCATGATGCTATTTTGAATAAAGAACTGTTTTTATTCTTTAAAACACCGCAAGTGGATTTCAACTCTTTTTTGCATTCAGATTTAAAAAACATTGTGTTTGTCATTGGATCAACATGGCCTAGTCGCAATTATCCAGCGGAAAAATTTGTCGACGTCGCTAATGGACTGAAACAAAATTGCCTTATCATTTGGGGAAACGAAAATGAACGCATTGCCGCTGAAAATATGGCACGCCATTCGAATTTTATTCGAGTCGTGCCAGCGCTGGATTTAAATGATGTCAAAGCGTTGCTCTCGAAAGTAGATTTAGTCATTGGTAATGACACAGGGCCAACACATTTTGCATGGGGGCTGAATATTCCCTCTATTACTCTTTTTGGGTGCACCCCCGTGAGTCGTGTTTATCAAACTGGCATCAATAAAACGCTCAAATCCCCGTCAATAGTGAATCCTAAAAAACTCAATAAACAGGATTATTCCATTAGCGAAATAGCCCCTAATCGTATTATTGACTTAGCAAACGAATTATTCCACTTGTGAGGCACGTAATTTGTGGTAATCTCACCAGAATAATTAAACCTATTTTTTACTCTTTTTGGCGATATTTTTATGCGTTTAATTCACTTTTTAAAACCTAAAAAAGTTATTTTTTTTATTGCAGTCATTCTATTTAATCAAAATACATGGGCAGCCGCCACGATTGAACATTGGCAAACAGCAAAAGGCAGCCGCGTGTATTTTGTTCCAACAGATAGTTTACCGATGGCGGATATTCAAGTTGTTTTCGATGCAGGAAGTGCACGAGATGGGACGCAATTTGGTTTATCTGCACTCACAGCGGGATTACTTGATAGCGGTGCGGGCAAATGGAATGCAGAAGATATTGCGCAACGCTTTGAAAGTGTCGGCGCAAATTTTGGTGCAAGCAGTTCAATGGACAGTGCAAGCGTAACGCTACGTACGCTGACTGAAAAGCCGTTGTTTGATAAAGCCATTGACACCATGCGCGTTATTTTAAGTGAACCGCGTTTTGCAAAAGCGGATTTTCAACGCGAAAAAAGCCGTACACTTGCGGGTTTAAAACAGCGTGAAGAATCTCCCGGTGAGCAAGCGAATTTACTTTTTTATAAAGCCATTTATGGCGACCACCCTTACGCACACCCAACATCAGGCAATTTAGACACTGTTGAAAAACTCACCGTCAAAGACAGCGAAAAATTTTATAAAACTTACTACAACGCAAGTAACGCTATTGTGGTCATTGTGGGTAATTTATCAAAAAATCAAGCAGAACAAACCGCTGAAAACTTAGTTTCAGCCTTGCCACAAGGTCAAAAACCTTCTCCACTGTCTGATGTGCCGGCGCTCACACATGCAACGACACAGCACATAGAGTTTCCTTCAACGCAAACGCACGTTTTAGTGGGATTAAAAGGAACTTACCGAAAAGATCCAGATTATTTCTCGCTCTATGTTGGGAATCATATTTTAGGTGGCGGAAGTTTAGTGTCTAAACTCTTTGATGAAGTGCGCGAAAAACGTGGCCTCGCCTATAGTGCATCGAGTGCGTTTGTGCCTTTTTTAAAAGAAGGGGTATTTGTGGCAAGTTTGCAAACGCGTAATGATCAAACGCAGCAAGCATTAGCCGTATTAAACCAAACCGTAGCGGATTTCATTGAAAAAGGTGTCAGCGAAACTGAATTAACAGCCGCAAAAAATAATATTGTGGGTGGTTTCCCGATGCGTTTTGATACCAATAAAGAATTGGCCAACTATGTCACAATGATCGGTTTTTATGAAATGCCACTCGATTATTTAGATACATTCCAAGACAATATCCAAAAAATAACGGCTACCGATATTGCTGATGCTTTTAAACGTCGTGTCAATTTGGCGAATCTGCAAACGGTCACGGTTGGAAAAACGAAATAATTATGGCAGATAAGAACACGAAAAAAAAACAAGAAGGACAAAATTCAACCATTGCCAAAAATCGCCAAGCGACATTTGAATATTCCGTTGAAGAGCGTTTTGAAGCCGGATTAGTGCTTGAAGGCTGGGAAGTAAAAAGTTTACGCGATGGTCGAATTCAACTTAAAGAAAGTTACGTTGACATTAAAAAAGGCGAAGCATGGTTGCTTGGCGCACATATTTCGGCCCTGCTCTCCGCTTCAACGCATATTAAGCCCGAAGCAGTGCGTCGAAAAAAATTACTGCTCAATCGCCATGAACTCAATAAACTAATCGGCAGTGTTGAACGGAAAGGCTACACGATTATTCCACTATCGATGTATTGGAAAAATGGGCGTGCAAAACTCGAAATAGGTTTAGCCAAAGGCAAGCAACTTCACGATAAACGAGCAGCATCAAAAGATCAAGACTGGAAACGTGAACAAGCACGAATTATGAAAAAAGGGTAATTGACCCTATCAGTCGAAATTTTTAAAATATTAAAAAGAGGATAACTCCCCCATGATTATTAACGGTGTCACCATAGACGCGACCTTTGCGGAAGCGTTTCCAATGAAAGGAACGCGGGCAATTATTACCGCGCAAAATGAAAAATGGGCCATGATTGCCGCGCAAGCAATGACAGGTTTTGCAACATCTGTCATTGCTTGCGGTTGCGAAGCGGGCATTGAGCGTGTGTTAACGCCAGATGAAACGCCTGATGGGCGCCCGGGTGTTTCGATTATGATTTTTGCAATGGGTGGTAAGGGCCTTGCAAAACAACTTGAAACACGCGCTGGACAATGCGTATTAACTTCACCAACGTCTGCTTTGTTTGCAGGCATTGACGGCGGTATTCGCATTCCACTCGGTAAAAATTTACGTTATTTTGGCGATGGCTTTCAAACGTCTAAAGTCATTTCTGGTAAACGCTACTGGCGTATTCCTGTGATGGACGGCGAGTTTTTAGCCGAAGCGACAACCGGTCAAGTTGATGCGGTTGGTGGGGGAAATTTCCTTGTACTGGCTCAATCGCAACCTCAAGCATTAGCAGCTTGTGAAGCGGCTATTGAAGAAATGAAAAAAATTCCCAACGTCATTATGCCCTTCCCAGGCGGGGTTGTGCGTTCAGGTTCAAAAGTCGGTTCAAAATATAAAACCCTCGGCGCATCAACCAACGACGCTTTTTGTCCAACGTTAAAAGGTTCTACGAAAAAAACCGATTTATCACCCGATATTGAATCAGTTATGGAAATCGTCATTGATGGGTTAACCAAAGAAGATATTGATAAAGCCATGCGTGTGGGCATTCAAGCCGTTTGTGATTTAGGCGCAGAAAACGGCATCATGCGAATCAGCGCGGGCAATTACGGCGGAAAATTAGGGCCGTTCCATTTTCATTTACAGGAGATTATGGCATGAGCGCATTAACTTTTACGCTAAAAAATCGCCCCGATCAACGTGTTGATATGTCACCGCTTGCGTGTCATTTACTTGCAGATTTAGAACCTGTACAAATTGCAACCATCGAGTTGCAATGCGGCAAACGAAAACTATGCGTCGATGAATTATTTTCGATTAGCGGTTTTGACACGCAAAAAATCATAATTCAAAACAGTTTTTCAAAACTCGATTACATTGGCAAAGACCTCAATGGCGGTGAGATTCACGTTGAAGGCGATGTAGGTGCTTATTGTGGTATCAGTATGCAATCGGGTTTGATTAAAATTTCAGGTAATACGGGAATTTATGCTGGTTGCGAAATGAAAAAAGGTCAACTCGAAATTTCAGGTGATGCGGGGGACTTTTTAGGCGGCGCACTTCCTGGGAATAAAAATGGTATGAAAGGCGGTGTTATTTTAGTGAAAGGGAACGCGGGAGATCGTGTTGGGGATCATTTAAGACGAGGTACAATTTTAATCGAAGGTAACGCGGGGGATTATTGCGGTTCACGCATGATTGCAGGCACTATTGCTGTGATGGGCAATACAGGAAAACATATTGGTTATGCCATGCGCCGTGGTACGCTCCTGCTTTGGAATCAACCAAGTCTATCTGCAAGCTTTAATGATTGCGGCCAGCATACTCTCGCCTTTTTACCCATGCTATTTAAGTCTTTTACTCATTTAAATTCATCTTTTGCAAACAATGCAATCGCCTTTAATCGCGTGCATCGCTTTGCTGGTGATATGTCCGAAATTGGACATGGTGAAATTTTAGTAAAAATTTAATTCACTGGAAATTTGGGATAAACATGAAATGTTTGTCCCAAACCTTAATTAAAACAGTAAATATACTGTGAAGTGCGTCACATATTTGACTTTATTTTTTGCATCAAAAATCATTGATAGGTAACATCAAGAATTTCCTCGATAATTTAATAAACAAAGGAACTTTCCCGATGAAATTTACCTCACCGAACACGCAACAAGGTTTCACACTTATTGAATTGATGATTGTGGTGGCCATTATCGGCATTCTAGCGTCAATTGCAGTACCGAGTTATCAAACTTACGTCAAGAAAGCCAAATTTTCTGAAGTAGTAATGGCAACATCAACTGCGAAAACCGGAGTTGAGCTTTGTTTTCAAACTTTAGCAGCACTTACAGAGTGTGATGATTCCAAAAATGGTATTAATACTGTTGGTGCTTCAGGCTATCTATTATCAATTAGCACAACTGATGGGGTTATCACAGCTACTGCTGCTAGTACAAACGGATTGACTGGTGAAACCTACGTTCTCAAGCCTACGACAACAACAGGAAAAGTAATTTGGGCAACCGATACAGCAAGCACCTGTGTTACCGCCGGCCTTTGCTAATTTTAATAATTAATTAATCAAAAAAGCCGCTTTTAGTATTTTCTAAAAGCGGCTTTTCACGTTACGGCTATATTATCGGCAGGTTTATCCATTTATTTACACCTATTTAGGAAACTATAAATCAATAAAATACCCTATTGTCAACCAATAGGTACATCTGTATAGTAGCGACCAAGTGAGTTAATTATAGATTTTTTACAACAACCCTAGGTACATTATCATGAATACATTCTATAGAGATATATTGATTGGCTTGATATTTGTCGTTGGCATTATTGGTTTCATTTCTGGCGAATTTGTGATTTCAACCGTTTTATTTGCCTCGGCAGCTATTTTAAGCAATGTTTATTTAAACCGTGAATTTTACGGTTAAGCGTTAATCCCCGAACATACTACCTCCTGGTATTTAAAGCAAACATCGACTCCTCATTGTCTTGTTTGACCTCTCAGCTCTCATGTGTAAGCACATTGAGAGCTTTTTTTTGCCTATGAGCTGCGTTAACGTTGTAAAATAAACGCTTTTTATTACTTTAAAACACACTGAACTCATGCGTACGTCTACTTTCCCTCTAAATACCGTCAAAGAAACACCGTCTGACGCTGAAATTATCAGTCATCAATTGATGATTCGCGCTGGCCTCATTCGCAAACTTGCGTCAGGCTTATACACTTGGTTGCCTCTAGGTCTGCGCGTTTTGCGTAAAGTCGAAAAAATTGTGCGCACCGAAATGGAAAAATCTGGTGCACTCGAAGTCTTAATGCCCGGTCTTCAACCTGCTGAACTTTGGCAAGAAACGGGGCGCTGGGAACAATATGGTGCCGAACTTGCCCGACTTAAAGATCGTCATCAACGTGATTTTTGCTTGGGTCCTACGCACGAAGAAATTATTACTGATTTAGCACGTCACGAAATTAAAAGCTACAAACAACTGCCTATTACCTATTTCCAAATTCAAACAAAATTCCGTGATGAAATTCGCCCACGTTTTGGCGTAATGCGTGCACGTGAATTTATCATGAAAGATGCGTATTCATTTCATTTGACCGAAGAAAGCTTACATGAAACGTATGACGTCATGTATAAAGCGTACACCACTATTTTTACCCATTTTGGCTTGAAATTCCGCGCAGTGATCGCAGACTCTGGCTCTATTGGTGGTGCGATTTCCCATGAATTTCATGTTCTTGCTGATTCAGGTGAAGATGCAATCGCATTTTCAACTCAGAGTGAATACGCTGCAAACGTAGAAAAAGCAAATGCGTTAATGCCAACACAAGTCCTTGCGGCAGCAACACAAACGTTGACGTTAATTGACACCCCAAATCAACATAGTATTGATGAAATTTGTGCATTCTTGACTATTTCACCAACACAATGCGTTAAAACATTAATTGTAAAAGGTAGCGAAGAAAACAGCCTTATTGCATTACTTGTGCGCGGTGATCACGAATTAAACGAAATTAAAGCAGAAAAAATGGAAGGCGTTGCCTCTCCTCTTCAATTGGCAAGCGATGAAGAAATTCAAAGCGCCTGTGGTTGTAAAGCGGGATCGATTGGCGTGATTGGATTAACCATTCCTATAATTGCTGATTATAACGTGGCAATACTGGCTGATTTTGTATGCGGTGCAAATCAAGATGGCAAACATTATCAAGGCGTAAATTGGGAGCGTGATGTGGCATTGCCTTCGCACGTTGCAGACTTACGCACTGTTGTTGAAGGCGATTTAAGCCCCGATGGACAAGGAACGTTGACAATTGCGCGTGGTATTGAAGTGGGACATATTTTCCAGCTTGGTACAAAATACAGCGAAGCAATGAAAGCAGGCGTGATTAACGAAGCAGGTAAAAATCAAATCATGATTATGGGTTGTTATGGCATTGGCGTATCGCGCGTCATTGCTGCCGCCATTGAGCAAAATCATGATGGCCGTGGCATTATTTGGCCAGTCAACCTTGCGCCTTTCCAAGTGGCTATATGCCCGATGAATATGCACAAATCTGAGCGTTTAAAAGAGTATGCCGAAAAACTTTATCTCGATTTAACCAACGCAGGAATTGAGGTGCTATTTGATGATCGCAAAGTGCGTGCAGGCTTTATGTTCTCAGATATGGATTTAATTGGCATTCCACATTGCCTCGTTATTAGTGATCGCGGTCTTGATTCACAAACGGTTGAATATAAAGGTCGCTGTGATGAGCAGTCGCAAGATATTGCAATGACGGACATTTTGTCATTTATTAAAGCCAAATTGTAAAATTTTACACACAAAAAAGGGCGAAATGGTAATCGCCCTTTTTTTATTATTGAATCAGTTTTAAATATTTTTCATAAAGTGATTCTTTATCTTCAACGTGTTTACCGTCTTTACTGATGCAATCCACAGGACACACTTCAATACATTGTGGGACATCGTGATGACCTACGCATTCAGTACATAAAGTCGGATCAATCACATAGATGTCCTCGCCTTGTGAAATTGCGCCATTAGGGCATTCGGGTTCACACACATCACAGTTTATACATTCTTCGGCAATAATCAGTGCCATAATCGGTTTACCTCAATTTAAAATTATATTTTATTTGGTTCAGCTTTCTTGCGCTGCAAATTTTTCAATCAATTTTTCATGCACCTTTTCTGCAACAAAATAAGATACATTTCCCTTTAGACGCGCAATTTCTCGAATCATACTAGAAGAAATAAATTCATATTGCTCCGCCGGTGTTAAAAAAACCGTTTCTAATTCTGGTGCAAGACGACGATTCATTCCTGCTAGCTGAAACTCATATTCAAAATCAGAAACCGCGCGCAGTCCTCGCAGAATAACCCGTGCTCCGTGCTCTCTTGCGCAGTCAACAAGCAGATTATCAAAACCAATCACACGAACATTTGAAAAATTTGCAGTCACCTCTTGTGCAAGTTCTACACGTTCATTTAACGAAAAAAGGGGGGCTTTGGTTTTATTTGCTGCAATAGCGATAATCACATTAGGATACAATTGAGAGGCTCGCGCCACTAAATCTAAATGGCCATTGGTGATAGGATCGAAAGTACCAGGATAGATGGCAGTAATGGAAGGCGTTTGTTGCGTATTCACTATAGTTATTTTTATTCGTGGGGTAATCTAACGGCAAGTAGATCGCAAGGCGCATGATGCAGTACACCACTTGCTGTTGAGCCAAGCAATAAAGCCAGGCCATGGCGTGCGTGTGAACCAATCACTATTAAATCAACGCTTTCTTGCGCTGCTAGCGTTGTAATTTCATCTTTCGGTGTTCCCCAAATTAGCCAACGCTGATTCTCAGGCACACTCAATTTTTCACCTAACGCATTAAGCTTTGTTTTTTCTTGTTCAAGCAGGGCGTTATCAGATTCATCACCTAGAGAAATAATAGTGCCGTAACTGGTATCAGGCATGGGAATATTATCTAAAATATGCACTAAACTCAGTTTTGCGCTATGTTGATTCACCATTTTCACCGCACGGGCAACAATATTTTCGGTATTCGCTGAAAAATCAACGGCAAGTAAAATATGTTTGTACATTTTCAGTGCTCCAACTTTACTTTAAAAACAGTATGATTGAATTGAGAAAAGCACACACCCTCACGTATCAAACGTGTGAATGTGTGCTTAAAAGACCATTTATTATTTTGCAGCATCTGCTGGCGCAGCGTTTTCTGCAGCAGGTGCAGAGTCAGCTGGCGCAGTAGGTTCAACAGAGTCAATCGTAGCAGGCTCTCCTGCTTTAGGTTTGTCTTCAGTGAGTGGAATTAACACTTCAACTTTTGCAGTTGAGCGCAAATCTTTAAGCATATTTTCAATTTTTTGACGTTGCAAATAAGGCGCTAATTGCTCTTTCACTGTATCCAAAGGTGGAGGTGTTTGCGGGCGTGATCCTTCACGGAAAATTACATGAAAACCAAACTGTGTTTGCACAGGTGTTTTTGTGTATTTACCATCTTCTAACGCTGCAACAGCGTCAGAGAAGGGTGCAACCATTTGCGCAGCTAAGAACCAACCTAAGTCACCGCCATTTTGAGCTTCTTTACCATCTAATGAACTCTTATTCGCTAATTTTGAAAAATCACCGCCTTTATCAAGTTCAGCAATAAGTTTTTTCGCTTCGGCTTCCGTTTTTACTAAAATGTGACGCGCTTTGTATTCTACGCCTTTTTCTGCGCCCACTTTACTGTCGTATTCAGCTTTAATTTCAGCGTCTGTCACGGGGTGATCTGCAATGAATTTTTGCAATTCAGATTGTGAAAGCAGGGCTTTTCTTGCATCGGCTAAACGTGAAATAAATTCAGGTGCTTGATCTAATTTTTTAGCTGTCGCGTCTTGAATTAACAATTCACGTTGAATTAATTCATCCACCAACTTTTCTTTAGGGAATGTTTGACCATGGCTACGTTGTGCAATTTCTTTTTCAAGCTCTTCCAATGCCGTTTTTGGAATGTATTGCCCATTCACAACAGCGATAGCATCTGCTTTTTTCACCGCAGGTGCGGCAGGAGCAGACGTATTTTTTTGATCGCAGCCGGCAAGTAAAGCTGAACCAGCAATTAGGAAAAGTGGTAACGTACGTTTCATCTAGTTTATCCTTTATTTTCTTCTGTGGGAGTAAGTGCGTTAATGCCTAAAGCATGAATTTCTTCTTTCATCATATCACCTAATGCGGCATAGATGACCTGATGGCGTTGAACTAAGGTTTTATTTTCAAATGCTGCGCTCACAATAGTCACATTATAGTGACCGCCGCCTTTTCTTGCACCTGCATGACCTGCATGCGCGGCGCTATTATCAATAATTTCCAGCAAGGAGGGTTTTAATTCTGTCGTCAAGCAATGACGAATGGTATCGATAGTTTCGTTTGTCATGAAGGAAAAATTTGCTTAAAGGGTTTTACGGTGACATGCGCATAAACGCCGCTGTCAAGATAAGGATCGGCATTTGCCCACTCTTTTGCATGATCAATGGATTCGAACTGAGCAACAATCAAGCTACCAGTAAACCCAGCTTCAGCAGGATTCTCACAATCAATGGCAGGATGAGGACCTGCTAGGACAAGACGTCCTGCATCTTGCAAAATTTGCAATCTTGCTAAATGTGCGGGGCGTGCTTGCTGTCTTTTTGGCAAGCTTTCAGGCACATCTTCACAAATAATGGCATAAAGCATCATGTTACACCTCGCTATCCGGCAAATGCTTGTAGAGAAAAATCATCTGTACAACAATAAATACAGCCATCATCCCTGGCACAATAAACGTTTTAAATGTCACCCAGTCATTCGTATTGTAATTAAACATCACATAAACGTTTAAGCATCCCACACCAATAAAAAAACCTGCCCAACATAAATTCAATCGTTTCCATATCACAGCAGGCAACGTGAGTTGGCTTGACATCATTCGTTCAATAAAAGGGGCTCTACCAATGAATTGACTGCCTAAAAAAGCACCGCCAAATAACCATTCAATAATGGATAATTTCCACTTCACAAATTGCTCATCATGCAAAATAAGGGTTAACCCCCCCATAATTACAACCAAGGCAAGCGTAATCCATTGCATCGTCTCTACTTTACGAAATTTAAACCATGCGTAAGCTACTTGCAAAATAGTTGCAACAATCACCACAGCGGTCGCAACATAAATATCGTAAAGTTTAAATGTAATAAAAAAAAGCAGGATAGGAAAAAATTCAACAAGTTGTTTTATCATTAAAATGGTATGGCTTAATTTATATAGAGTGGATAACATCATAAAAAGTGAAAGCATAACGCCTAAACTCAGACCTTATTGTAAAATCTTTGCTCTGCAATGTATAGGCTAGATAATTCTGCTAGAATGCACAAGATGACTTTATTGAACTTTACAAAGCGAGAATGCCATGACACCTACGCAACAAATTGAATTAGAAGCAGCTGCTTTTCGACGATTGATCTCCCATTTAAAAGCACATTCAGACGTACAAAATATTGATTTAATGCTGACAGCTGACTTTTGTCGAAACTGTTTAGCAAAGTGGTATCTGGCCTCTGCGCAAGAAAAACAGATTGAACTCAATTATGATCAAGCGCGTGATATTGTGTATGGCATGCCCTACGAAGAATGGAAATCAGCACATCAAACGCAGGCAACACCTGAGCAACTTGCCGCATACCAATCTAAATTTGACGCAAAAAAGGAATCCTAAATTTATGAGTGAAAATTACGATGCTTTATTTTCGGGCATTATTGGAAAAGATTACGATACACTCAATTTAATTTGCCCAGAAGCGACTAAAATGAGTCACTTAGTCGGTGAAGCCCTTGCGCAATTTGCTGCACGTAAGAAAAATGACAAACTCAACGTTGTTGAACTGGGTGGTGGAACAGGCATCACGACACTTTCTCTGCTTAATGCCGCTGAAAATACACGTATTTTGAGCGTAGATAGTGAACCCGTCATGCAAGAACAAGCCAAAAATCATCTCAAATCATGGGTTGAGTCGAGGCAACTCACGTTTTCCCCTGTTGACGCACTCTCCGCGCTACACTATTTACCAAGCGCAAGTGTTGACGTTATCGCATCGGCTTATACACTCCATAATTTTTTAAATAGTTACCGCAGTGACGTCATTGCCGAAATCTATCGCGTTTTAAAACCGGGTGGAAAGTTCATCAATGGGGATCGTTATGCACTCGATAATATTTCACAGCATACCAAAACCACTCAAGACGAAGTTGCTGGGTATTTTCGCGTATTAGTCGCCGAGAATAAACTCGATTTATTAGAACATTGGATTATTCATTTGTTTAATGATGAATCGGAGAATCATATTATGCGCGAAACGCCAGCATTGGAAACATTACATGAGACAGGATTTATGGCCATAAATTTATCCTATCGCAGTGGTGTGAATGCACTTGTCACTGCTGTTAAACCTTAAAATACTTGCATGACAAAAACACATCTTACCCATTTCAACGCAGCAGGTGAGGCACACATGGTTGACGTGGGCAATAAAAACGTCACCTCACGCGTCGCTATTACCGAAGGGTTTATTAGTTTAGAGCCCAATACCCTAGATTTAATTCTTCAAGGCGGACATAAAAAAGGTGATGTACTGGGTATTGCGCGCATTGCTGGCATTATGGCGAGCAAGCAAACCGCAAATTTAATTCCACTCTGCCACCCACTTGCCCTAACTCATGTCGACATTGATTTGACCACAGATATTGAAAAGCAACGTATTCGCTGCCAGGTCACCGTTAAAACATCAGGGCAAACTGGCGTAGAAATGGAAGCCCTTGTTGCTACGCAAGTGGCTTTACTCACCATTTATGATATGTGCAAAGCTGTTGATCGTGGCATGGTCATTCACGGTGTTCGATTACTTGAAAAATCAGGGGGCCAATCGGGTCACTGGTCAGCGTGCGAGCACGTTTAACATTATTAAAAAATAGATAAGGATAAAAAAATGGCAATCACAATTCATGAATTGGCGACCCTTTGCGGAGCAACCATGGAAGGTAACGATTCATATTCTAAGGTTCTTATTACCGCAGCAAACGATATTGCCGCGGCACAAGTAGGACAAGTAACCCAATTAACTCAAGCGAGTTACCGACATTTCGCACAAACAACTCGAGCCTCAGCCTGTTTTATAAAAGCGGATTTTGATACGCAAGATATTTCAGAATCATTGATTTTACTGCGCTGCGCCGACCCCGAAAGAGCATTTATAAAGGCCGTTACGCTTCTTCACCCACAAACGGTTTATACCCCAACAATCTCCCCCCAAGCCGTGGTCGCTAAAACCACCTCCTATGGAAGAAATGTCCATATTGGTGCGTTTGCCGTGATTGATGAAAACGTTGAAATCGGTGATAACACATCCATTTTAACCGGCGCGTGTATTGGCAAAAACAGTAAAATAGGTAAAAACTGCCTTATTTACCCCTATGCCGTGCTTTACGATGATGTTGAATTAGGGGATAACGTTATTATTCATTCGGGCGCGATTATTGGCGCAGATGGTTTTGGCTATAAATTTCGCGATGGAGCCCACCTTAAAGTTCCGCAAGTAGGAAATGTTGTCATTGGTAATAACGTTGAAATTGGAGCCAATACATGCGTTGATCGCGGCGCACTAGGGAGCACATTGATTGGCAAAGGTAGCAAAATTGATAATTTAGTACAAATTGGTCATAACAATAAGATTGGTCAACACGTTATCGTTTGTGGTCAAGCAGGTATTTCAGGCTCTTGCACCATCGATAATTATGCTATTTTAGCGGGTAGCGCGGGTATTGCAGATCATGTCAAAATTGGACAAGGTGCGGTAGTCATGGCACGTGCAGGGGTTGCAAATGATGTTGAAGCAAAAACACAAGTATTTGGAAGTCCAGCAAAAGAAAAGCGCGTTGCTTATCGTGAACAAATTGCCATTGCGCAATTACCGGATTTAGTAAAGAAGATTAAACGATTAGAAGAGCGCCTAGCAGAATTAGAATCCAAAAACGAAGCTCCTTAAACAAATTAGCCCCACTTTTGAATTATCAAAAGTGGGGCTAATAAACAAATAACTTATGTAATTATTTTTAGCTTAATAGCTAAAATAAAGAAATTAGTTAGTGTTGTTGTTGCGATGCTTGTTTTCAATTTTTGCAAAAACTTCTGCTTGGCTTTGTGCTACTGCACCGCTTTGCAAATGTTTAGTTTCGTCAGCTTTTAACATTAAAACTAAAACGATAGTTACCGCAATTAAACCAGCAATATAGAACCAGAAATAATCTTTTTCTTCATGTGTATCAGTCATCGCTAAATCCTCGTAACGTTATTATAATTATTTGTTAATCTCTCTCTTCAAAGAGGTCGCCTTAAACGACGGGTATATTTTTACCATGAACTCAACAAATGTCAAAGCTATAAATTAAAAATTATTTTTATGCTTTTTAAAATTACTTTATTTATTAAATAATTAGACTAATATAATCACTCCATTTAACCCTCACTCATTGCCTTTTTATGCCAAAAATTGTTCTTGCATCCGCCTCACCTCGCCGCCGAGAATTACTTGAGCAAATTCATGTTTCCCATATTGTTCAAATTGCAGATATTGACGAAACGCCCTTACTAAACGAATCGCCCGAAAGCTATGTACAGCGCCTTGCAGATCAAAAAGTAGCCGCCTGTATTCAAAAATTTAATCCACATCTTCCCGTTCTTGCCGCAGATACTGTCGTTGTTTTAGAAGGCAAAATTAGGGGCAAACCAAACGATAAAGAAGACGCACTAGCCATGCTCCGTGAATTATCGGGAAAAACACATCATGTATTCACTGCAATAGCTTTAAAGGGCAATAAGGCACACAGTGCATTAAGCGTAACGCAAGTGACGTTTAGAGCGCTCTTAGAAGACGAAATACAGGCATACTGCAACAGTAGCGAACCATTCGACAAGGCGGGCAGTTATGCCATTCAAGGACAAGGCAGTTTATTCATTGAGCGAATTAATGGCAGTTTCTCAGGCGTTATGGGGCTACCTCTTTTTGAAACCGCGCAATTACTGCGTCTTGAAGGCATTGAGTTACTGGCATGAGTGAAGAAATTTTAATTAACGTCACCCCACCCGAAACCCGTGTTGCCGTCATTGAAAATGGCGTATTGCAAGAGCTTATTATTGAGCGCAGTTGTAAAGTTGGCTTAATTGGGAATATTTACAAAGGGGAAGTCTGTCGCGTTCTACCTGGTATGCAAGCAGCCTTTGTGGATATTGGATTACCGCGCACCGCTTTTTTGCATTTATCTGATTTGTGCCCAAAAGAGTTAGAAAAAAAAGGCTCTGCCAATATTGAGCATTACTTACATGAAGGACAACATGTCATTGTTCAAGTATTTAAAGACCCCCTGGGGACTAAAGGCGCCCGATTAACAACGGACATATCCATTCCATCACGTTTTCAAGTTTACATGCCTTATTCGTTAAATACGGGCGTTTCTCAGCGCATTGAAAGCCTCGAAGAACGAACACGTTTAAAAAACTGTTTAGAGCAATTTAGACAAGCAAACAATTGCGGTAGTTTTATTGCACGAACAGCGGCTGAATGCGTCGAGGAATCGGTATTAATTGCGGACATGGAATTTTTGCTTAAATTATGGGAATCCATTCACATCAAAATTGCCACGGCTGCACCAAAACAATTTATACATAAAGATTTACCACTCAGTGTTCGCACATTGCGTGATTTATACCGTGAAGGCATTGAACGTGTCCGCGTTGACTCAAAAGAAACCTATCAAAGACTCATTGAATTCGCTGAAATTTTTGTTCCCGAAATTATTCCTGTCATTGAGCATTACACTGGCGAATGCCCTGTTTTTGATATTTATAGCGTAGAAGATGAAATTCAAAAAGCCTTAGCACGAAAAGTATTACTGAAATCTGGGGGGCATTTAGTCTTTGATCAAACCGAATCGATGACAACCGTTGATGTTAATACAGGTAGCTATGTCGGAGGTCGAAATTTAGAAGAAACCATTTTTAAAACCAATTTAGAAGCCGCACAAACTATTGCAAGGCAACTGCGACTGCGTAATTTAGGGGGCATAATCATCATTGATTTTATCGATATGAAAAGCACCGATCATCAAGATCAAGTATTGCAAGCGCTAGAGCGTCACTTGGAAAAAGATCGCTCGAAAACCAAAATCACGGAAGTGTCTATTTTAGGATTGGTTGAAATGACACGTAAACGCACACAAGAAAGTTTGGAACACATACTATGTGAACCCTGCCCTGCTTGTGGAGGACGGGGCGTATTAAAAACTGCAGAAACCATTTGCCTTGAAATTTTCCGTGAAATTATTCGAGAAGTTCGCCAATACAATGTTCAGAAAATTCTCGTACTCGCTTCGCAGGAAGTCGTTGAAATGTTACTTGATGAAAAAGCTGACATGCTCACCGAACTTGAATTATTTATCAATGTGCAAATAAAATTCCGCTCTGAAACCAGCTATAACCAAGAACAATACGATGTCGTCTTATTGTAGCGGCATAAAAAAAACCTTCTACGCAAAAATTGCGCAGAAGGCTTTCAATATTACGATTAAAAAATACTACGCGACAAAAACACTTGCACTGCGTAATTTTTTCATTGCATTTTGCTCGAGCTGCCTTATACGCTCAGCCGATACATTGTATTTTTCAGCTAATTCTTGCAGCGTCGCTTTTTTCTCAACGAGCCAGCGACTCGATAAAATATCTAAACTGCGCTCATCAAGTACTTTTAGCGCTTCGGTTAACAATTCATGTTCATTACCTTTCCAATCGGACGCCTCGAGCAATTCAGCAGGATCGCTATGGTATGTTTGCAAATAATTCACTGGGGCCGAGTAATTTTCATCATCGGTATCGTCACCCGACATATCAAACGATACATCATGATTACCTAAACGTTTTTCCATTTCGTAAACATCACTTAGATTAACGTTTAAATCATCCGCAATGGCGATTGCATCATCGTGTGAAAGCCAATTCAAATCTTTTTTCGCTTTGCGCAAATTAAAAAATAATTTACGTTGCGCTTTAGTGGTAGCAACTTTAACAATGCCCCAATTTTTAATCACATATTCGTGAATTTCTGCTTTAATCCAATGCACCGCAAAAGACACTAAGCGAACACCTACATGGGGATCATAGCGTTTCACCGCTTTCATGAGGCCTACATTGCCTTCTTGAATGATATCTGGCATAGACAATCCATAGCCACTATAGCCACGCGCAATATGTACAACAAAACGTAAATTTGTCATCACTAATTGACGCGCGGCTTCCAAGTCGCCTTCATCATGGAATCGACAAGCAAGATCGTATTCTTCTTCAACTGTTAATTGTGGAATTTGACGAACAACATTTAAGTAAGCGTCAAACGTTCCAACAGATAAATTTACAGGTATAGCTAAAGCGTTTGTCATAAATAAAACCCTTGTGTATCGTTAAATCTTAATGCGAATAATTTTAACATTTTTAAACAATATTTCATTATTTTTCTTGATATCATAGACCGAACAATTTAACCACTCACTTTAAAGTTCAATTAATCGAAATATGAACAAATTTGTTTCTTTTTTAAGCCTCGGTTTACTCATAAGCCCAATTGCGAGTGCCGATGAGATGCGCCCCACTGGCGACTTAGGCGTGGTCATCGAGCGTGAAGCACATTCAGTGCTCATTATGAATACCACGCAAAAAACACAATTAGCGCGAATTGAAAACCTCGGCGATTTATCGCACGCCTCGGTTGTTTTCTCTCGTGATGAGCGTTTTGCCTATATTTTTGGACGCGATGGCGGCCTAAGTAAAATAGATTTACTACAAGATGAGGTCAGCCATCGAATAATTCAAGGGGGCAATAGTATTGGCGGTGCAATTTCTCAAGATGGCCGTATTATTGCAGTTTCTAACTATTCCCCTCCCGGTGTCAAACTATTTTCGGCAGAGACACTGGAATTATTAGCCGATATTCCAGCCAGTTACGGGGACAATCAATTATCCAAAACCGTTGGCCTTGTCGATGCACCAAACCATCGTTTTGTCGTGAGCTTATTTGATGCAGGTGAAATTTGGGTCATTGATGTCAACGACATTGCGAATCCTAAAATTCAAAAATTCAAAAACATTGGAAAACAGCCTTATGACGCTATGATTTCAGCAGATGGGCGTTATTACATCGCCGGATTATTTGCAGAAAAAGGCTTGGCTTTACTGGATTTATGGCATCCCGAAAATGGCGTCAAGCGGGTGCTTGAAAATTACGGCAAAGACGACGAGCAACTGCCCATTTATAAAATGCCGCATTTTGAAGGCTGGGCAATGACAAGTGATTATGTCTTTGTGCCAGCAATTGGACGACATGAAGTGCTGGTAGTGGATAATCGCACGTGGCAACTTGTCAAAACGATTCCCGTTTTAGGGCAACCTGTTTTTGTCATGGCAAGACCTGATGGGCGGCAAATTTGGGTTAATTTTGCGCTACCCAACAATGATAAAGTTCAAATCATTGATGCCAGTTCATTAAGTGTCACAAACACGCTCAATCCTGGTAAAGCCGTACTGCATTTTGAATTTTCACCGCGCGGTGAAAACGTGTGGGTTGCCGTACGCGATGATAATCAAGTTGTTGTTTACGATACTGCCACGCTTAGCGAAATTACACGACTGCCTGCCGACAAGCCTAATGGTATTTTCTTTAGCGCTCGAGCGCATAAAATCGGAATGTAATTGTGCTTAAATTGTCCGATTTACAAAAAAAGTTACTCAATGATTTTCAGCGAAATTTTCCACTCACGCCAAAGCCTTACGCAGATATCGCAAAACAACTTGGCGTGAGTGAAAATGACGTACTCGACGCATTAAACGAATTAGATGAAAAACACTGTATTAGTCGTATTGGCGCCATTATTCCTCCCAATCAAATTGGCGTGAGTACGCTTGCCGCAATGTCGGTTCCCGAAAATGAGATTGAACGTGTTGCGGCGCAAATCAATCAATACACTGAAGTGAACCACAATTACGAGCGTGAGCATGAGGTGAATCTCTGGTTTGTGCTAATTGCCCAAAATGCCGCGCATTTAGATAATGTGATCACCTCTATCGAAACCGAATCGGGTTACCCTGTTTTGCGTTTCCCTCTTATCAAAGAATTTTTTATTGATTTGAGTTTTCACTTGGACTTAACCAATGATTGATCATAAAGACGCCCTTTTATTGACACAAATTGCGAAAGGGTTGCCTATTTGTTCACACCCATACGCTGTCATTGGTGAGCGCATCGGTTTAAGTGAGTCTGAAGTTATCAAAAGAATCACTCATCTACAAAAAATGGGCATGATTAAGCGTTTAGGTATTATTGTCAAACATGCAACACTCGGTTATCGCGCTAATGCCATGATAGTCTGGCGTATACCTGAAGCAGATATTGACTTCGTGGCACAAGAAATGCTCAAACTTTCATTTGTCACGCTATGCTATCAACGCCCAATGCGTCCAGAATGGCCGTATAACTTATACTGCATGATTCATGGTAAAAATAAAACCAAGGTAAACGCCCAACTCGCGCAACTTATTGAAGATTGCAATTTAAGGGAAGTTGAAAAACAAATTTTGTTTAGTTCGCGTTGCTTTAAACAACGTGGCGCCGTTTATACGACCACTTAATCACTCAAAAAATGAAAAATATTTACGTCACACAACCAACGTTGCCACCACTTGAAGAATTTATTCCGTATTTAGAGCAAATTTGGGAAAATAAAATTCTCACCAATGGCGGTACATTTCATCAGCAACTTGAACAAGCCTTGTGTAATTATTTGGGCGTAAAACATTTGGCGTTATTTACCAATGGCACAATTGCACTCATTACGGCACTTCAAGCTTTGCGCATTACAGGTGAAGTGATTACCACCCCATACTCTTTTGTGGCAACAGCCCATTCATTACTTTGGAACGGTATTAAACCCGTTTTTGTCGACATTGATCCTATCTCACTCAATCTTGACCCTGCCAAAATTGAAGCCGCCATTACCCCGCAAACCACAGCGATTATGCCCGTGCATTGCTACGGCAACCCTTGCGACGTTGAACGAATTCAAGACATTGCAGACAACTACAATTTAAAAGTAATTTACGATGCAGCACACGCTTTTGGTGTAAAAAATCAAAACGGTGGTATTTTAAATTATGGTGATTTATCTGTTTTAAGTTTTCACGCGACCAAAGTGTTTAACACCTTTGAAGGTGGCGCTATCGTTTGCCCTGATGAAAAAACAAAACGTCGTATTGATCATTTAAAAAACTTTGGCTTCGTTGATGAAGTCACTGTCGTTGCAGCGGGTATCAATGGCAAAATGAGCGAAATCAATGCGGCATTTGGTTTGCTTCAACTCAAAGGTATTGATGATGCGTTGGCTAAACGTCAAGTTATTGATGAACGCTATCGTGAAGGCTTAAAAAACATTACCGGCATTCGCTGTGCAATAAGTGGTTTACACATGGCTAATTACGCTTATTTCCCCATTTTTGTAGAAAAAAATCGTGATGCACTTTACGAAACATTAAAAGAAAACGGTATTTTTGGACGTCGATATTTTTATCCGC
>CAINHP010000245.1 GCA_903848905.1 uncultured Pseudomonadota bacterium | reverse complement strand
TTGATACCTTGGTAGATGGCTTCGTGAACACGTGTTTTTAATGCGTTAATAACGTCTTCTACCACATTATCGTAATAAGGATTATCTTGCATGGTTTGCGGTGTTCCTTGCGCGTGCATTAACACAATGGGCACATTTTTTTGCGCAGCCAATGCGAACATATTGGTATCACCCAATCCTGCTGACACATCATTTATCATGTTTGCGCCAGCGTCTAAAGCGGCTCTCGCAACAACACTTAGGGTAGTATCTATGCTAATGGTAATATCACTATGTTGCCTAATCATTTCAATAATCGGTACAACACGTGAGATTTGCTCATTTGCGCAAACTGGTTTTGAATTGGGGCGCGTTGATTCTCCCCCAATATCGATGATGCTTGCACCTTGCGCAATCATGATATTTACTTGATTTAAAGCCAATTCTGGCTGAATAAATTTCCCGCCATCAGAAAAACTATCGGGCGTAACATTTAAAATACCCATTATTAAGGGTGTTTCTAGTGATTTAAAAAACATAAGTGGCAATATAACTAAATGGTTAATTTAACTATTCACGTTATCGCTAAAAGCAAAAAAACACAATTCCTTCAAATAAAAATTTCACTTAATGCGGAAAGAAAAACAACTTTATGCCAAAAAAACAGATACAATACTCGCGCGTCAGAAAACAGCTGTTGAGTTAAGAGATTCCTAGTTGTAGGTTGTCTGGTTATCAATGTTGTAGTTCTGTGTAACCTTTTTTTATTTATTAGGAGTTTCAAAATGGCAACAGGTACCGTTAAATGGTTTAACAATACAAAAGGCTTTGGTTTTATTGCCCCTGCTGATGGTGGTGAAGATGTATTTGTTCATCACTCAGTTATTCAAGGTGATGGCTTTAAAACTTTAAACGAAGGCGAATCAGTATCATTTGATGTTGAAAAAGGCCCTAAAGGCTTAACAGCAGTAAATGTACGCGCTGCGAAGTAAGATTTTAAAATAAATGTGTTGAAGCCTTAACAGGTGACATCTATTTGAAAAGCGCGGTTGATAATTCACCCGCGCTTTTTTTATGGGACTTTTTTCGAAAGGACTGCATCGCAAGACATGTTGCGGTAAAATATATAGCACTAGAAATAGCTAGTATTTTGACATAATTCAATCAAAGGAAGCATTATGCACAACATAACCCTCATTAAAGGCGATGGTATTGGCCCATCGATTATGGATGAAGCCGTCAAAATTATTGATGCTTCTGGCGCGAAAATTAACTGGGAAAAAACGCATGCAGGGTTGGGTGCGTTTGAAGTCTTTGGCACACCTATTCCAGATGAAACCATGGAATCCATTGACCGTACGCGATTAGCCTTCAAAGGTCCGCTGACAACGCCCATTGGCGCAGGATTTAGAAGTATTAATGTGGCTCTCCGTCAAAAATATGATTTATACGCTAATGTGCGCCCAGCAAAAAGTTGGCATGGTGTTAAAACACGTTATGATAAAGTGGACATTGTGATTGTGCGTGAAAATACGGAAGGACTGTATGCAGGATTGGAACATTATTTAACCCCAAAAAAAGATATTGCTGAAAGTATTGCCGTGGTTACTCGCGTGGCCTCAGAGCGTATTATCGACTATGCGTTTAAATATGCACGTGATAATCATCGCAAAAAAGTAACCGTATGCCATAAAGCCAATATTTTAAAATATACACAAGGCTTATTTTTAGACATCGCAAGAGAAACTGCTTTACGTTACCCCGATATTGCGTTTGACGAAAAAATCATTGATGCAACTTGTATGCACATGGTCATGGATCCAAGCCAATTTGACGTCATTGTATGCACCAATATGTTTGGTGACATTTTATCGGATTTAACCGCTGGTTTAGTTGGTGGTCTTGGCTTGATTGCAGGTGCAAATATCGGCAAAGACGCTGCTTTATTTGAAGCAGTTCATGGTAGCGCACCCGATATTACCGGTCAAAATATAGCGAATCCTACAGCAGTTATTATGGCGGGCGTGATGATGTTAAATCATATTGGCGAACATGAAGCGGCAAATCGTATTCAAACCGCTGTGGAAAAAGTCATCAATGAAGGTATTCATGTGACGCCTGATTTAAATCCAAACACAAAAGCAGGCACCATCGAGATGGGTAATGCGATTGTAGCGGCGATGGTTTAATTTTTCGCTGTTAATTCTCTCTACATTTTTTGATACACAAAGGAAGTTATGCACGAACTCGTTGAACGTGAGCTTTATGAAGCTTTGGACTATGCACGTACCATTGATCAAGATAAAGGAAAACATATTTTGATTCAATTTGAAATTGATCAACCTTTGTTTTCACAAACCTTGTTTAATGTTTTCCCCTCTATCATTGATAATCAAAATGACGAGCACCAATACGAAAATTTGGCACAATTTTTTGCCGATTTAGCATTTGACGTGCTTTGTGTATATCAAAAAGTATTTGGTAAAATGCCAAAATTTGACGATGATCCAACATGGATGGAACGTCAAGCTATGCTTTTAGATAAAGAGCTTACCCCTTTACTTGCATCAAATCACGTTAGCGATAAAGTCGCCAATAAAATGCGAGAAGACTTCTTTAAACCAAAAGAAGGTGAATTTATCCAAACGGGTTTAGTCAATTTTATGAATATGTCGATTGATGATTTTGTAAAAGAATCCGGCGAGACTTACAATGAAGCTATTGTGGATTTATCGAAAACAATGTTATTTGTGGTGGTTCGCTTATTTAACAATCTCTACACTCCGGTGATTCAACACTAAAGTTTATTACGGGCGTGGAATTAGTTCACGCCCGTAGCGAAGCAATCCAACTTTTTAAGACCATCTCGTATCGCTTGCTCGAGCACTATCTATCCCCATAATGAAAAAAATTGAATTACTCTCTCCTGCCGGCACCATTAGAAATATGCGTTATGCTTTTGCATTCGGTGCTGATGCAGTTTATGCAGGACAACCTCGTTATAGTTTACGTGTACGCAATAATGATTTTTTACATGATAATTTAGCGATTGGCATCAACGAAGCCCATCAACTTGGCAAAAAGTTTTTTATTGCTGCGAATGTGATTCCTCATAATGCAAAAGTTAAAACATTTTTGAAAGATATCGAGCCTGTGGTTGCCATGAAACCCGATGCCTTAATTATGGCAGATCCCGGTCTTATTATGATGATGCGTGAAACGCATCCACACATGCCTATTCATTTGTCTGTTCAAGCTAACACGGTGAATTATGCGTCCGTTAAATTTTGGAAACAAATGGGCGTTGAGCGAGTCATTTTGTCGCGTGAGTTATCGCTTGATGAAATTGCTGAAATTCGTCAAGAATGTCCCGATATGGAAATTGAAGTGTTTGTGCATGGCGCGTTATGTATCGCTTATTCGGGGCGATGTTTGCTTTCTGGCTATTTTAACCATCGCGACCCGAATCAAGGTACTTGCACTAATTCGTGCCGCTGGAAATATGACACTAAGCCCGCACAAGAAAATGCGGAAGGCGATTGGCTGCCAACAGAAGACAGTGCCGTCTTGTCGATGAACGACATTAGCAATGCGAGTTGCGGCGGTGCGGTGCGTCATCCACTTGCCGATAATATTTACTTTTTGGAAGAAGAAGGACGCAAAGGCGAATTGTTGCCTGTCATGGAAGACGAAAACGGTACTTACATTATGAATTCAAAAGATTTACGGGCCATAGAACATGTTCAACGCTTAGTGGATATTGGCGTCGATAGCTTAAAAATTGAAGGACGCACAAAATCGCATTATTATGTCGCTCGTACCGCTCAAACATATCGAAATGCCATTGATGATGCCCTTGCTGGTCGTGAATTTAACCCACAATCACTGGGTATTTTGGAAAATTTAGCCAATCGCGGCTACACGGATGGATTTTATCAGCGTCATCACACGCATGAACAACAAAATTATTTAACCGGTTATTCAAAAAGTCATCAACAGCAATTTTGCGGAGAAATTCGCGAGTATGATAAAGAATCCGGCTTGGCCACTATTGATGCAAAAAATAAATTTTCCGTCGGTGATAAAATTGAGTTAATTCTACCTGAAGGCAATCAAGATATTGTTATTGAACGTATGGAGGGCATGTACGGTCAAACAATGCAAGAAGCATCAGGCGGGGGTTATGAAGTAAAAATTCCGTTGCCAAGCATTCAAGGTGATTATTCGCACGGTCTAATTTCGCGCTATATTTAAATAAATAGGTTTTATTCATGGAGCACATGACGGGTTCACCCTACACCACAGTTTCACTGAAAATGCTTGTGGATTTAGCACGTCCTGCTGCGGGTTTAACCATTCATCATAGTGTGATTCGCGCAAAACAATCGGGCGGCTATATTTCACGATTTAAAGGACGCGGCATGGAATTTAACGAAGCGCGTCTTTATCAATCGGGCGATGATATTCGCAGTATTGATTGGCGCGTGACAGCAAGAACGGGCAAAACGCATACTAAAATTTTTCGTGAAGAGCGTGAGCGACCTGTATTTATTTCAGTTGATCAACGAGATACCATGCACTTTGCGTCACGTGGCGTATTTAAATCAGTAATGGCAGCAAAACTCGCTGCGCTACTTGCATGGGCAGCACATCATCATGGTGATCGCTGTGGTGGGCAACTATTTTATGATAGCCATTGCCAAGAATTAAAACCACAAAATGGTAAACAAGCCGTTTTACATTTTTTAAATTCACTTGCGCGGCCAATACCATCAGCAAATCAATCAGTAAATGAAAATCTAGAATCCGTTCTCGATCGTTTACTTTCCCATGCAAGACCGAGCAGTTTATTATATATAATAAGTGATTTTCGCGGCTTAACACCGCATGCGCAAATTCAATTAGCTAAACTCGCCGCACACTGTGAAGTAGTGATGATTTTTATTTATGATCCACTTGAAGCGAATTTACCCAGTTCTGGGCGATATCAATTTACGCAAAATGATCACTATGTCACCATTAACGCGAGTAATGCTAAGCAATTGGAAGCCTATCAAGAACATTTTCAACAAAAAAAACAGCAACTACAAACGTTAGCAAAGCAACGTGGTATGATTTTTATTCCGGTGAGTACACAAGCCGATCCCCTTACTTGCTTAAGAATGTAAGAAGAGTTGACATTTATGCCACCAATTGAAGAATTACCTATTAGAGACATTCATTTACCAGAAACAATAGGCTGGTTTCCTCCCGCTATGGGATGGTGGATACTTGCCTTTTTAATTCCAGTTTGCACGTTTTTGATTATTATTCTTATTAAACGATTGCGTCAAAAAACAGCAGTCAAATTGGCTCGTAAAGTAATTAAGCAACTTGAGCATGATGACAAATTAAGTGATCGTCAAAAAGTATGTGAAATATCAAGTTTACTCCGTCGCGTAGCGATAAGTACTTCACAGCAAGGTGATGATATAGCCGGATTAACAGGACGTGCCTGGTTAGATTATTTAGATCAGCCTTTAAAAGAAGCCGGATTTAAACATGGGGTTGGTCGCTATTTAATTGACACACCTTATCAGCAAACGCTCTCGCCAGAGGTGGATATAAAAGCGCTATTTCAACTGGCACACCAATGGCTGAACGCGCAACCTTCAACTCTTTTAAAAC
>CAINHP010000244.1 GCA_903848905.1 uncultured Pseudomonadota bacterium | reverse complement strand
AGTGGAGGTGACGGCGCAACGCGTGTTGATTAGCAATGCCGCGCAACCAAGCGGCCTAGCTTTGTCAGATAACAATTTCGCATTTTTGGATACGCAAGGATTACACATTGATGACGTGAAAAATACAGTCAATAGTGATGGCTTGGCGTTAGATGTATTCGCATCGAAAAATACATGGTGGGTAGCTAATCCGCTCAAACGTGAAATTATGAATATGGATAACGCAGGCCACCTTATTCAAAAAATGGATGTATCGCATACGCCAGAAAGTAAAAATATGCCCGAACCCATTGCAGTAGCCGTTTCCAATGACATGGTGTACTGGGCAGATCGGGCGAATCATCGTATTTGTCGGTATGATTTAGTGGACAATAAAGCGTTAGCGTGTTTTGGTCAGCGTGGGGAAATGGATGGCGAGTTTCAATTTCCTTTTCAAATGACGTTTGATCGTGACGGCTATTTATATGTGTTGGATATTATGAATTCACGCATTCAGCAATTTGATAAAAACGGACGTTTTTTGGCTTCTATTGGCATGTTTGGCGTGAGTAGTTCAACGTTATTTCGCCCTAACGGAATTGCCAGTGATACTAAAAAAGATTTGCTCTATGTGAGTGACAGCTATTTTGGCACCATTAAAGTCTTTCATGCAGGTGAATTCTTGGGGGAATTAGCTGACAGCGAAGGTAATGTGCTTGTTTTGAAATCACCCACTTCGCTTGCGTGGCGCGAAGGCAAGTTATTTGTGGCAGAAACACTCGCCAATCAACTTATTGAATTAACAATCAATACGGATAAATTAACCCCTGTCGCAAAAAGTAAAGATATTGACCGTGTGAATTCATCACAGAAAAATTGCCTGATGTGCCATTTGTCTTGGGTTGAAAAAACAGCGAAAGTCGATGCACAAGGCGTTTTGCCTGATGGTGCGTTTTTAATGTGTTATAGCTGTCACAATGGCGCGATTGTTGATTCGCGTTTGCGAATAGGTGCGGGGCGTCAGCATGCGAGTGTGTATGATGATGCCGCCTTGAAAAAAGAGCGATTTGTTGCTAAACGTGTAGATAAATTACCGGATGATTTTCCTCATGGTGAGCATAATGCGCTCAACTGTTCAAGTTGCCACACCCCCCACACGCAAGACACCCCTTCTCAGGCCAATGAAACACTCTACAAAGAGCATGGCAATGCGTGGCTACGTGTGAAAAATAAAAATGGTGATTTATGCGAAAAATGTCATGAATCGAAAGGGAAAGCGGCGCGTGAAAAAGAAGTCACGCATCGCGGTATCAATCATCCCTTAACTATAAAGTTAAGCGCACCACCGCAAAAAAATGCGCTCGGTTATGCTACTGAAATGGCTTTGCAAACACATGGATTACCTAAAGAATTGGCGAATCACGGTGCGGTTTTAGGTAATCAACATGAAATGGTGTGCCAAACGTGCCATCAAATTCATGGTGGTTTTGACAATGCGTCGTTAACCGTTTTAGAAAATACCAAGGCAACACTTTGCATTAGCTGTCATTTGCGGCAATTTTCTGAAAATGAAAAAGAAGCGCATAAAAAGGGTGTGCATCCCGTCAATATCAAACCAGATGTGAAGAAACATTTAATTCCAATGAAACAGGATAATAAGAATATCGATTTTGTGACGTGCGAATCTTGCCATGTTGCGCATGATGGTAAACTCGGCAGTGCATTGCTCGATAAAAAATACGCCACGCAAGAGGCGTTATGCGAAACGTGTCACGATAAACAGGCGGCTAAAAATAAAGAAGAATCGCGGCATAAAGGCATTCATCCCGTGAATGTCCAACCTGATTTACCAATGAAACAGCATGATAAAGATGTGACATTAGTCACTTGTCAAAGTTGCCATAACGTTCACAGTGGCAATCCCGATACGGCGCTGCTTGATAAAGGTATTAAAGAGGCGGAGGCACTTTGTCAAACCTGCCACACTCGCCAACACGCCAAAGATAAACAGGAGGCGCATCGAAAAGGCGTGCATCCAATGAACGTGAAACTTGATGAAGCTGTTGAAATCGTCGAAGGCAAAAAGATACGCGAAATTGGTTGTTTAACCTGTCATAGCGTCCATGATGGCAAACCCGATACGCCGGCCTTAGTGGAAACGGATAAGGACGGGCAGCTTTGTTCGCATTGCCATCAAGGTAAACAAGCTGTTGTGGGAAGTGATCATGATTTGCGTATCACGGCAAAAAACACGACTAATCGTTTTGGTGAAAAGCCAAGTAAGATAGGGGTTTGTGCTTCTTGTCATACGCTACATAGGGGTGATAATAATCCGCCTCATTTATCGTCTGTGACATCAGTGATTGAAGATTTTGCAGATCATGAACTGCAACACAGTAAATTGCGTGAAGATAAATTGTGCATTAATTGCCATCAAAAGCAGGGTATTGCAGAAAAAAAAGTGGTTAAATATTTCACGCATCCAAGTAAAGATATGGTGCTGCGTTCAGATAAAAAAATCATGCCGCTACTCAATCAAAAAGAAGAAGTTGATGAATTAGGGGAGATTGCTTGTAAAACCTGCCACGATCCGCATTTTTGGAGCCCAAAAATTCAAACAAATGCGCTCAAGTCTGCGCCAAAATCCATTTTATCGTTAGGGCAAACTGAAAACGTGGAAGGGTCACCCTTAAATAGTTTTTTACGTACCGAAGGCGTAAAAAATACCTTTTGCGTGGAATGTCATGGAATCATTGCGTTGCCAAAATTTAAATATTTCCACGATCAAAATATTGTGCGTCACATTGGCGTGGATTACCTAAAATGAATAATCAACCTGCGCCGCGTTTATTACTGATTTTGCCAATCGTATTAATGGT
>CAINHP010000243.1 GCA_903848905.1 uncultured Pseudomonadota bacterium | reverse complement strand
CGTTCGATGTTTTTTTGATGAGTGCCATAGTAATTGCCTTTAAAGTTAAGAAACAAGTTGTAAAATCGGGTTAGCGACCAATGGATAATTAAATTAAATATTTATTTTAATTATTGGTCAGATTATTTTTTACTGCATGGGTGGGGGTAAATAAACCTTATAACTATCAATCAATAAACAAATTAAAGGGGGACCATAGAGAGTTGCGAAAACAACGAAATATTGTACGCACGCGATAGCGAAAAAATAAAAAGACGATATTGATGTACTAAATTATTCCAGAGCATGGCAGAGGATTTGCGATGTAAAAGAGAATAGCTTTTGTGATTTTTATGATGCTATATTGCGTAGTTGTTGTTCTGCAGCCAAATTCGCTGTGCGCATATAAGCATTTCACAAATTATTTTATTCCTTACACTGCATCAATATCAATGATGATCGATATCCTAGAAATCAAGGTGGTAGTTACCTTTATATCGATAAGACGATTCCCTGCGAGAATAGTTTATCTCAAAATTTCATGTCAAGGAATGGAATAATAAGACTAGGTGCAAAGGATAAGCACATATGAGCATGAATGGAGTGTTCAGCATAGAAGTTATCGTTATTGAGTGAGTTATTACGGGAGTGTTTTTGCTGTTTTTAGGTGAGGCTAAAATGAAATTAACTAATCGGTTAACCGATTAGTTTAAATTATTGATTTTTAAGTATTAAAAATAAATAATTAATCAGTTGCTGAGTTTGATTTTGAAGGGAAATTAACCTACGTTACCCTTTTGCTAAACGCATTTTATGTCTTGATTCAGCGCATTGGCATACTATCACTTTAACAATGCGAATAATTTTTATGGTTAGGAAGTGTATAAAAAAAAGTAGGGGTGGATAATTATCCGCCCCTACACATTAATTAAGCAGCAAAGTTATTCGCTGCAAAATCCCAATTAACCAATGCCCAGAATGCGTCTAAATAAGCAGGTCGTGCATTGCGGAAATCGATGTAGTAAGCATGTTCCCATACGTCGCAAGTCAATAAAGGTGTTTGACCTGCTGTTAGAGGGCAACCCGCATTGCTTGTGCTAACAAGTGCTAAACTGCCATCTGAATTTTTTACCAGCCATGCCCAACCAGCACCAAATGTGGTCACGGCGCATTTTGTAAATTCTTCTTTGAATTTCTCAAACGATCCAAATGTACTATTGATCGCATCCGCTAGTTCACCAGTTGGCTCGCCACCAGCGTGTGGTGCTAAACAGTTCCAGTAAAATGTATGATTCCAAATTTGTGCTGCATTATTGAAAACACCACCAGATGATTTCATAATAATTTCTTCAAGTGATAAACCTTCAAATTCACTACCAGGCACTAAATTATTTAAATTAGTGACATAGGTTTGATGATGTTTGCCATGGTGAAACTCTAAAGTTTCAGCAGAAATATGTGGTGCAAGCGCATCTTTTGCATACGGTAAAGCGGGAAGTTCAAAACTCATATAATCTCCAAAAAGTAAATACCAAGTATTTTCATACGAAAATAACTTTAGCATTGCTAGCTAATTAAATAAAGTATCAGATTAAAATTATTTTATAATCCATACTCTTTAAATTATAACCACTATTTATCAAAACAGAATTATGACAAATCAAAAAAATGCACCCATTAAAGTTGATGTAGAAGAAGGTAAAAATTATAGCTGGTGTAGTTGTGGTCTCAGCGGGACGATACCCTTTTGTGACGGGACACATAAAACGGCTGAAACGGATAAGCGTTCTGTGAAATTTGTACCAGAGCAAACAGGCAGTGTGTATTTATGTGCGTGTGGAAAAACACAAAATGCGCCATATTGTGACGGCAGTCATCAACACCAAGATTAACGCTGGCTAATATATTATGGCAGTTGAAATCGAACATAAATTTTTATTAGCTTCCAATCAATGGCGTGAGTTAGTCAGTCGCCGCGTGATTTACAAACAAGGTTATTTAAGTTCTCAACCGACAAGTTCCATTCGTGTTCGCATTAGTGATAAACAAGCGTGGCTCAATATCAAAAGCGCCACCATAGGGACACAGCGCCAAGAGTTCGAATATGAAATTCCGCTTAGCGATGCGCAAGAGATTTTAGATACATTGTGTGCAAAACCGATTATTGAGAAAACGCGCCATTTCGTGATCGATGGTGATCATGTTTGGGAAATAGATGAATTTTATGGCGATAACGCAGGGTTAGTGGTCGCTGAAATTGAATTGAGCGCAGAAGGTGAAGTTTTTTCAAAACCGGATTGGCTTGGTGACGAAGTGACACAGGATTTACGTTATTACAATAATAATCTCGCACGTAACCCGTATAAAAACTGGCGTGATCATGCTTGAAACGGCCGGTGAATCACTTGACCCGAAAGATTGGCCGACGTTTCGCGCTCTGGCTCACCAAATGCTTGATGATATGCTCGATTACACACAGCATATTCAAACACGCCCCGTTTGGCAACCGCTACCCGAGGCGCTTAAAGCTCAATTACAGCAACCTGTAAGTGAAAAAACGCTCGAACAGGCGCATCGTCACTTTATGACCACTATTTTGCCTTATGCGGTGGGCAACGCACATCCGCGTTTTATGGGGTGGGTGCATGGTGGTGGCACGCCTGTAGGAATGCTCGCTGAGATGCTTGCCGCTGGGCTCAATGCCAACTTAGGGGGACGCAATCAAGCTCCTGTTGAGATTGAGCGCCAAGTGATGCGCTGGGTCCGTGATTTATTTCACTTTCCTGATACAGCAAGTGGCATTTTTGTCACTGGGACATCAATGGCGAATTTTATTGGCTGTTTATGTGCAAAAACGAGCGTATTAGGTGCAAGTACCCGCAAAGACGGAGTAGGGCAATCACCGCATTTAACGGCTTATGCGTCAACGGCGGCGCATATTAGCATCGCCCAATCGCTGGATATTAGCGGTATTGG
>CAINHP010000242.1 GCA_903848905.1 uncultured Pseudomonadota bacterium | reverse complement strand
GCAGTCAATGCGTGAGTACGAATAACTACATTGAAAAGACTCCATTTAGCATCCCAAAAATACAAAAATAATAGCTAAACACTGTTCATTTAGCTCGGATTAAGAGTTTTATCCGTCAATCCCCTTTTTTAAGTGTACTGTCCCTGTCTAATCGATAAACTTCGTTTAATTGTTATATCTTTGCACTATGTGCGTAAATGAATGCTTAATAAATCTCAAAAAGCCGGCTATTCAACATGAAACTGTGAACTACATCACAGTTTTGATCTAAACCAATTTAGAACTCAATATCCCTAGCCTATACTGTACCAAAACCGTGTTACAGTGAACTCAACCTTTCAATATTTTCATTTAATTTCAATGCACAGAGGAAAGTATGGTCACTCCCAAAGGTAAAAAAATAACGGGCACATCATCAGCGGACACAATCATTGGCGGGAACTACAAAGATACGCTAAGTGGTGGAAATGGAAATGATTTGCTCATTGGTGGTGAGGACTCGGATATTATCAGTGGTGACGCTGGAAACGATACCCTAAACGGTGGTCTTGGCGCAGATAAAATGACCGGTGGCCTTGGTGATGATTACTATTTTGTGGATGATCTAAAAGATACCGTTATCGAAACCAATGCAAAAAATGCCGGAAATGACACGATAGAAACGAGTTTAATCAACTATACCCTACCCAGTAATGTCGACAATTTACGTTTCAGCAGTAGCCAATCCATAAAAGGCATAGGCAATCTACTCGATAATAAAATCAGCGGTAATCAGGGTGACGATACCTTAAATGGCGGTGCTGGAAATGATACGCTAAGTGGCGGGGAAGGAAATGACACAGCCCAATTTAATAATCCAAAAGATCAATACCAAATCACCCCTAAAATCAGTGAAAGTGGCTCAACTCAATTCACCGTAAAATATATTGGCAGCCTTAAAAAGTCTATCATTAACGAGGGTACGGACACATTAAGTGACATTGAGTTTTTAAAATTTTCTGATACGACATTTGATATTCGTCCAAACACAACACCCGTTAAACCCGTTGATAATGCTGAAAATCAGCCTAAATTCATCTATCAAACGCAGGATCTCACGCAATTAGATAGTATTACGACTTTATTGACTTATTCGCCTACGCCTATAAACAATGTAAACTATTCAACGATTGAACCTGAAAAATGGCGTATTCGTCCAAGCAGTCCCTCTCTAGCGTATGATTTAACCCAAACCGATAAAACAGTCAATACAGTTGATTTGAATGGCAATTTAGCAGCCAATTCCGATGCACAACTATGGTATAAAATACATATAACACAACCTACAACACTCAACATTGCCAATTCAACGGCTAAGTCTTCAGTGGATTTCGTTGATGCTGCATTGTTTGCTGATGATAATGGCTCAAAGGGATTGACGTATTTTGAAAATTTCTTTGCCTCCACTATTCCAGTTAAAACATATCAAGATCTCCCCATAGGGGATTATTTTATACGCATCGATAAAGGCGACTCTGCATCAAATAATGCAGTTTCAAATTTTAGTTTCGTCATCAATACACAAACAAATCAAGACTTTTTACTCCCAGCATTACAATTTAACGCGAGTAATTCAACTATTCACGCTGAATTATCGCCACAACAACAAGATATGTTTTATAAATTCACACTCGATAAAACAAGCGCGTTTTCACTAAATACCGCTAATTTTGGTCATTCGGTAATAATCGATATTTATCATTTTTTATCCGATGGTAATCTCGGCGGTCCTAACTATACTTTTACTCATACGCAGCCATTAATACACACCTACACTCTCAAGGCGGGCACTTATTATCTGAACGTCAAAACAGCTGCACTGATAACGGATTCTAAAATAATCGACATTCCTGTGATTGCCAACAATAACGTGAATTTCAATAGTAATTCGATTTCTAACGCCCCTTTAGTCATTCAAGCCGACACCGCAAATCCAAAATCACCGTTTACAAACGACGCGGAGGGTAATTTAGTTTTAACCTACCGTTTTGATAGTAGCCAAGGGCCAGATCATTTAGCAATGAGCACGTATAACGATGCACAAAAAGTCGCGACCAAACTCGCATTGCAGGCTTTTGCCAATATTACAAAATTAAAATTTGTTGAAATCCCAAGCAACACACAACAAAATTCTAATATTGTTTTTGCAGCAAGTACAAATTTGGGCGGTGCGTCAGGCGATACGCAACCCTCAATTTCATCCATGCATGATATTGAAAACACATTAATCCGTATTGATTTTTCAAGTCAGCAAAATTCTCGTGTGGAAATTGGCTCTGATAATTACATGACATTACTCCATGAAATTGGGCATGCGTTGGGTTTGAAACATCCGCGAAGTTATGGCACGGGTGGACAGGATTCGCAATTACCATTTTTAGTTAATACCAAAGATAATAATCAATATTCCATCATGTCCTATAACATCAATCCCTATCAACAAGAGGATGGCACGCATTTTTATCAAAATTCTGGTGCCGTTGCAGCCAAAACGCCGCTGCTCTATGACATAGCAGCTATCCAATCGTTATATGGTGCAAATACACACTATAATGGGGATAACACGGTTTATCGTTGGGATTTGAATACAGATCCTTTCATGACCATTTGGGACAGTGGCGGCGTTGATACCCTCGATTTGAGCAATCAAATTAAGGCGCAATCCATTGATTTACGCGCTGGTGAATTTAGTAGCGTAGGCGCTGTTGCCTTTGAATATACTAATGCCCCGACTGTTTTTTTTAATGCAAAAAATAATTTATCCATTGCTTACGGAACACTGATTGAAAATGCAATCGGGGGAGTCGGCAATGACACGTTAATTGGAAATAGCATTGCAAATCAATTAACCGGCGGCGCTGGTCAAGATAATTTCATTTTTGCAGCACCATTAAGCGCATCGAATATTGATACCCTCACTGATTTTAATCCACTTGAAGATATAATCACTCTAGATCGCTCAATTTTTAACCATCTGAATTTAGGCGATAAATTGAACGCGGCATCATTTTTAATCAGTCATAATGTGCAAGCAGCTGAAAATTCGCTTCAGCGCATAGTATTGAATACCACCAATCACGCTTTATTTTATGATAGTGACGGCGTCGGTGGCGTTGCGCCCATTGAATTCGCTATGGTGACAAATTCTGTGCAACTTAATGCAGATGTGTTTTTTCTTCGGGGGTAGAATCCTCGTGACGGAGCCATGCAGATGGCCATTTGGTAGCAAAACCCGCCATAGGACTCCTTTGGCATAAAGATCGCGGCAGTCAATATGCCTCAAAAAAACATCGGGGTTTACTCAAACAACATCCGTTTAGCGTAGCCCTTTTTCTTTCCTCCTCAACTAATCCATACTTGACGTTAATCTTGGCGATGCCATGTAATCACTTCTTGCGTGGCGTAAATAATTTCTCTTAAAAAACAGAAAATACCCAAAATTAACGCAAACATGGCGAAAATAAAAGTACCCAAAATAAAGTTTGATACGTTTATTTTTATCGCCACACCAATAAATATCAACGCAACAGACAGTGAAATACAGAGTCCTGCAACGATAAATAAACCAATCGACAAACGCATCCAAGTCACTCTCTTCTGAATAATATCAAATTCATTGATAAATTTTTTTCGTTGCTCAACATTGAGTCCATTCAAATGTCTTGCACGATCAATGGTTCTCCCTAAACGATTAACAACAACACCTAAAAATGAACCAATACCCGTCAACAAAAATACAGGCGCCACCGCATCACGAATAGCAGCAGAAACTTGAAGTGTGTCAGAGGGTGTATTAAAAATCATCGCGCTCGAAAACATGATTGATTCACTCCTAAAATATAATTAATAATTTTATTTACTGATCGCGCTCAATCCAAATAATCTAAGATTGTGAAGCAATAAGCTCCGCATTAAGATGTCGGAGTCGTCTAGTCAGTTCACTTGCCATCCCTTCAAAAAGATTTAAAGCCACATTTTTGTGCTCTTCAGAAAAGGTATCGAAAGTCTGACGAGATAGCACATATAAATCCACATCCGTCATAGCAATAACGTCTGCAGAGCGAGCAGAACCATCTAAAAAAGTCATTTCGCCAAAAAAAGCACCTCGACCACAGGTAGAAAGGCGTCGCACATGATTTGCATCAATGGGTAAAACGAAACTAATTAGACCTTTTCGAATAAAGAATAAATCATCGCCCGTGTCCCCACGCGATAAAATTTTTGTTCCTGCGCTGTAACTGACTTTCACGAGATGCGTTTCAAATGCAGCCAGCGTTTCTTCTTTGCGCCCTTTAAATAAATCAAACTCTTTAATATTTAATGGCGTTTCTTCTTCTTGATGAAAGCCGGCTTCTTTTAAAATCCGAGTTTCAACCCACTCTTTTGCGTCATCAATATCATCGAAAACGCGTGCAGCACTTTTTTTGGGAACGAGTCCAACTTGGTCAAAATAGTGTTGCATATCTTGACCTGATAAAAGATTTGTAGGCAAATGACTATAAATTAAAAAGCCATTTTTATCTGCCATCATATCTCGAAGTTGATCAAGGAGATGGACGACCGTAATATCAATAGACTGCACTCGACGCATATCAAGAATAATGAAGTCACGGGTCTTGATTTCTTCTACTAGCTCAAGATAAAGTTGGTTTGTGGTACCAAAAAAAAGACTACCTTGTAATTCAACCATGATTCCACGGTCACCATGCATCGAAAGAACGTCTAATTCATCATGCGTCCGTAAGCGTTTGGAAAAAGTTTCATTACAGGGGAGTTTACGGTGGATAACAGTACCACCAACTTGCTCGCGTATAAAAAGAAAGACGGCAAGGAAAATACCCACGCCCGATGCTGCAATTAAACTCACGGTTAATGCCGTGGTAATCACTGCCACCACAACAAAGAAATCAAGTATCGTAGAACGCTGTTTCAAAAATTGAAAACTGTGACGATCAATCATCCGTATGCCAATGACTATCAATATTCCAGCCAGTGCTGCCACTGGCACCCACGAAATGAAGGCGCCAAGGATAAGAAAGGCAACTAATGCTAATATCCCTTCAAATACCCCTGAATACCGACTTGTTGCGCCGCTCGACATATTCACCAGTGTCGCTCCCATCGTCCCAGCGCCAGGAAGGCCGCCCATGAGAGATGCGACAACGTTTCCAATCCCCTGTCCAATAAGTTCACGATTTGAATTGTGACGTGATCGCGTTAACGCATCTAGAACGACACACGTTTTGAGTGTATCGATGGAAAGCAGGACAGCTAGCGTCAATGCCGGAACAGTGATATGTACAATTTGATTGATATCCACATCACTCATCGCACTCCAACGCACTGACAGTGAATCCATAAAACCGCCACTGGAACCAGCGCCCAGTGGACCCACTACAAACGCATTTCCTTCCAATGTATACAATGTGGGATCAATGATTCCTAATCCAAAATAGGTCAGCACACCCACTAATAATGCAAGTATAGCAGCTGGTATGGCTTTCGTGATTCGAGGAGCAATGATCATCGCGGTCACCGTCACCAGTCCAATGACCATACTTTGCCATTTCCAAAATTCGGGTGCAGCAAGCGACTCCCAGAAATGCGACCCTTTAGGCGCACCAAGAAATTTAGGCATTTGACCTGAAATAATATAAAGACCCACGCCAGAAAGATACCCGCTGACAACAGTATAGGGCATATATTTAATCAACCGACCTAAGCGAACCATACCAAACAAAATTTGCAAGATACCTGCAAAAAGACCCAGCATCGACATCATGAGTAATACAGATTGTGCACTGCCGCCACTAAGCATAAATTCAACGGCAAAAGCGGATAAAACGGCTGCTGCAGGCGCACATGGCGCTGTGATAAGGCGATTAGTGCCACCCAGAACAGGAGAAACAAGCCCTAATGCGGTTGCACCAAGAATGCCTGCCAGTGCTCCCTGCGCTACATAGCTAGAACCGAGTGACCCATAAATGCTGACCCCAAAGGCTATCGCTGAGGGAAGTGCAACCAGCATAGCAGCCAGTCCACCCCAAAAATCGCCCACCGAAGGCTTAGGTAGTTTCATCGTTATATTCCTTTTATTATAATTATTATTATTCTTGATGAGTTCAACTTAGTCACACCATTCCCATTTCTCATTTGGAATGCGACTATAGGCTTCATCTTATCAAATGGGAATCTAAAGTAAATAAAACGCGACGACTAATCAGCTAACCATCAGCGGCTTGCTCACCAAGTGGCACCCCCACAAAAAAGCCCAACCCGATCACTCCGGTTGGGCTTTATTGCTTTGGGCCTCATAGCCCACCTCAGCGTGTCTCCTTTGGACTAGGCCACCAGCAAAGGGCAAAGCTGAATATTGGCCAAGGTTTCGCTCAAAGCCTCTTTGGCTAAAATGGTGTCGTAGCTCACTTGACCGCGAAGCCACCACCCATCGCTCAGCCCGAAATACTTGCACAGCCTAAGGTCCGTGTCTGCGGTAATCGCCCGCCGACCCGCCACGATTTCGCCGATCCTTTGCGGCGGCACACCAATGTCTTTGGCCAAGCGGTATTTGGTCAAACCCAAGGGCTTTAAGAACTCTTCTTCGAGCATCTCACCGGGCGAGACGGGTGTAATTTGTCGGGTTATTTTTTTCATCAATCGTCCTTGCGTGGTAGTCGACAATTTCAACATCTTGCGCGCCATCGGGCCGTCTAATCATTTTAAGCCAAGCGACCTGCTCACCAAGTAGCACCCCCAAAAAAAGCCCAACCCGATCACTCCGGTTGGGCTTTTTGCTGCAGGGCAAAGCGGCCAGGGTGTGCATCTCGCACGCCGTTTTGGTTGGCGTCTTGCCACACCATGAACTCGCCAAACTTCGCATTTTGTGCGTTGAACTTGCCGTCATGATTGGTGTCAAACGCCGCCACCAAGGCCTGCAAGTCGTTATTGCCACCGTTCCGCTTACTGACCTAAATCAACTTAAACAATAAGCGTCTTATTTTATCAACAAAAACCGCTAATCATGCGAGCCTAAAATTTCTTAGAAGCGGATTTAGTCATACCAAATAATTTTTTCGTAATACGGTCTGTTTTTTTATCGATGGTTGATAGTTTATTATTGATATGCCCAATAGCATGACCAACTTCTTTAAGTCCCTCGCCAACACTAGCATTAGAGACTTTTTCAGTTTGGGAAATGACTTCAAATTTATTATTGATAGCGGCCATATTAGTCGATTCTTTTTTTGTTAAGAAATCAATTCTGTTAGATAGATCGACTATATCTGACTTCATTACATTCATTTTCTCGTCAACTACAACAAGACTTTTTGAAGAAGCACAGCCAGTTAAAAAAGCGACCAAAACGATTGTTAACACTTTACTCATGATATT
Organism: uncultured Pseudomonadota bacterium; assembly: GCA_903848905.1. Classification (GTDB taxonomy): domain Bacteria; phylum Pseudomonadota; class Gammaproteobacteria; order Methylococcales; family Methylomonadaceae; genus UBA10906. The sequence goes on along the minus strand of CAINHP010000242.1, from coordinate 2,527 downwards.
ATCCAAAAAAAATTATAAAAATACTGACAAATCAACCTAATTTTACTGAACCGATGCCGGTCGGGGTTTGCAACCCCGACCGAAACGTTTGCGTGTCTCAATAACTTTCGAAACCTGAAACGTTAGGAACGGGATTTTGACCCAACCCCGCTTAGATCACAACCCCCGTTGTCATCATCTGCTGGTCGATCAGCGCTTGGGCGGTGTGGTTGTGCCAGACGGCGTAGGTGTGGCCGTTTTGGGCGGCCAGGGTGCCGGTGTTGGTCCAGCCGTCGCCGGCTAGCATGACGCTGTCGTTGGCGGCGCCTTGCACTACCAGGGTTTGTTGCGGGAGGGCCAGCACATCGCTGAGCTTCAAGTTCAAGCTGTTGGCTGCAGGGTCTGCACTGAGGTCCAACTTCGCGATCAGTCCACTCAAGTTCAGGCCCACAGGCAGCGTGCTGAAGTCAAAGCCCACGTCGGCGACCAGCACTTGCGTGCCGTCGGCAGTAAGAGCGCTGGTGTGGCCGGCTTCATACACGCCGTCCACCGGGTTGCGGGCCACGCCGTCGCTGCTTAAGCTGAAAGACGCCAAGCCCAGCTCGGCCAGGCTCTTGACTTCGCCCGCATCGCTCACGCCGTTTTGGTTGGCGTCTTGCCACACGCTGAAGTCGGCAAACTGCGCGTCTTTCGCGTCAAACACGCCGTCGTGGTTGCTGTCAAAGGCCTGGGCCAAGCCCGACAAGTCGGTGGCGGTTTGGCCTTTTGCGGCGGAGGTGGTGTCGTACTGCGCAAAGGCGTACTGGCTGTGGTCGTGCACCTGGCCGTCGTGGTACTTGTCCCAGACCAGCACGCCGTCTTGCGCCCCGGCCCAGCGAGTGGCGTCCAGCAGGCCGTCGCCGTTGACGTCCATCACCACCTTGCCATAGCTCAAAGCGCCGTCGTGGTTCAGGTCGATGACGATGGGGAGGACTTGGAGGGCGACGTAAAGTCGATCAGCCTCAGAAAAGCTGTTACCGACGTACCCCTGGCCCAGTTGAACGAAGGCGTGTGACAGACCAGCAGGCGTAGCAGACCAGTAAAAAGAAGCGGGCATCCAACCCACCGGTGTGCCATTTTGACTATCCCAAATACCGAGTACGTCAGAGTATGTCGTATTAGCCACTGTGCCAGGCATAGTGATACCGTCACCGGGAAACGCCGCACCCAATGTCGGCAATGCCAGCTTCACACCATTGATGGTGCCGTAGCGAATGCTGTCGGTGGTGTCGGTGCCCGTGCCTGTCGTCCCCGCATTGAGCTGGGCCAGGGTCTGGGTAAAGATGCCGTCCAAGGTGTCGTGACTTACTATGTCCGTACCCCCATTCAGCGACCCCGTATTCGCACTGGTGCCATCGCCCGACCGATCCCAGTAGTAGTACCACTTACCTTCCACCTGAACGGGCGCTATCAGCTTGCCGCTGGTGCCCAGGTCGATGATGGCCTGCCCTGCCAACGAGGCATTTTGCGTCACGCCCAAGCTGCTTGCGTCTTGGGTTTGCCAGACGCTGCGCACTTGGGTGCTGGTGTTGTAGACCGTGTCGGTGAAGCCGGTGCTGGTGATCACCTTGTCGGCCCCGCCCACAGTGCCGCTCAGGTCAAAGTTGCTGGCGGCTTCGAGGGCGGTGGCTTTGGTGGTGGTGAGCTGAATGTTGAGCTGCGTGGCGCTGAGCACCGTGGCCGAGGCAATGTCGCTGGCCGCAAAAGTCACATCCCGCACACCGTCGCCGTTGGTGTCGTAGCCAAACTTGCTCCAGTCGAGCTGGGCCTTGATGTCGTCGCCCACATTGCCCGCCGAGTCAAACGCCGTGCCGGTGACGGTGAAGGTGTCGCCCGCCGCGTAGTAGCTGGCAGCGGTGAGGGTGGTGGGGGCTAGGACTTGGAGGGCGTAGTTCAGCAATTGGTTGTCTGCATATGAGGGGTGGTCATATGCGGCACCAATAGACATATTAAAACCAATATGCCCGTTCGTCGTCGCAAGCGTAGCAGTGCCAAAGAAGGTGTTCCAACCAAGCGGTATGCCACTTGTATTAGTGCCCGAATTATGTCCGTCCCAAATCGCTAAATAATCATTGTAGGTAGCGTTAGAGTTGGGCGTTGGGTCTCTAGCGTCACTTGCTGTTGAGCCGACGGAATAGGCAGTATCGCTTTGTGCGGTATTGACTCCACCGGTAGGCGTACCAATGCCAGAAGCGCTGACCGGTCCACCATAAGTGGGCAAAGCCACCCGCATGCCATTGATGGTGGCGTAGCGGAAAGTGTCTGTGGTGTTGCCACTGCCGCCCGTGGTGCCGTAAATGCTTTGCGTAAACAAGGTGTCCAAAAAGTCGTGGTAGGCCACGTCACTGCCCGCCGTCGTGCCATTGGTCGCGTTGGTCGCCACGCCATTGGTGCCCGTGCCGCTGACCGTGGCACTGCCATTCCCCGACAAATCCCAGTAGTAATACCACTTGCCTTCCACCTGCACCGGGGCCATGAGTTGGCCCAGGCCGGCGCCCAGGGCGACGAG
>CAINHP010000241.1 GCA_903848905.1 uncultured Pseudomonadota bacterium | reverse complement strand
TATCATTAAACCAAACATCAATTTGTTTAGGAGAACTGGTTAATGTCACATTTTCTTCAGGTTGAGATTTAACCATAATTGCGTGTGAAAAAACTGGCAGAGAAGTTGTACTTAAAATTAAAATAGAAATTAATAAAACTTTTTTTTGTAAATAATACATTTTCATAAAAATTTAGTGATGAATTGTTAAAGGAATCGTATTATACCCTTACTTATGAAAAAAAATTCTAACCTAATAATGATAAATATATTAAAAATAATTGTGGTGTATTTTGTTTTTCTGATTAATATAGCAATGGCAGATGATGAGCTTCCAGAATTCAGTTTTTCGGATACAGAAAATAAGAAACACTCAATTGCAGAGTGGAAAACAAAAACAATTGTAATCAATTTTTGGGCATCATGGTGTCAGCCATGTTTGAAAGAAATTCCTGATTTTATGGCATTACAAAATCAATATGCAAAGCAAAACGTACAATTTATTGGAATTGCTATAGATGACTTATCGTCCGTTTTGCGCTATAAAAATTTGATTGAGATTAATTATCCGATACTGGTTGCAAGTGAGTGGGATGGTTATGAGTTATCTTCACGAATGGGTAATAGCGCAAATACAGTCCCTTATACGGTAGTTGTAAATTCGGATAGTAAAATAATTTTTCGATATTCTGGTGCGGTGAAAAAAACAGATTTAATATCCGTAATTGGAGCTAAATAAGTTATTCAAGCCATGTCATCACGAGATTACTCTCATGTTTGTTCATTTTTTCAGTCCAAAATACTTGTGCGTTAGTATTAGATGCAATTATTCGTGGATGAGTCGCAGTACGTTCTGGATCAGATAGTCTTTGTGGCGTTGACCACGACATTGCATTATCAAATGATTGTGAGCTGAAAATTGCGGTGCCACCTGGCTGTATTTCGTCCCAAACAACAATAATTCGATCATTAATAACGATAATGTCACTGTGTGTAGCATTCTTACCAATTTTTACTGTCTGGCTACTTGATATGGTATACAAACCAGACATACCGGAAAATCCAGTCCAAACACTACTATAATAATTGTTGGATTGATCAAATGTTAATCCACCTCCCACGTGGGGGCACCCATCAAATTGCCAATTAAAATTACCTATTATTTTTTTGTCTTGCCAAGAAATTCCATTATCAATAGAGGTAAGCATGGCCATATCTCGAGGTTTCATGTCTCTGTAAAGAACATGAATTGCTCCATTAGGTGATAAAGCGAGTGTATTGGAGCAACAGGAACATGTTGATTCATCGAGCTTAAGAGGGGTGTGCCAATCTTCACCATGATCAATGGATTGAGAATAGCTTAAACTTTGATAGCCATTTTCTTCTGGATCAGAGAGCCAAACTGCGTGGAAATAACCTAGAGTATCTACTATCAAATCAATATGTGACTGATCGCCATTATTGTCTGCAGCTGGGTTTTTGCCTTGATGCCAAGATTTTCCCGAGTCATGAGACAAGAAGGACACCAAGGGGCCGTTATTTGGGATCTCACCCTGTACCTGCCAAAGTGAAATAATATCATCACCTCGTGCTGCAATTTGCACGTCATTACCACGTGAAGCTAAAGGAGCGGGGGGATTTGTTCCAATATCCAAGGGTTTAGACCAATGCTCACCTTGATCAATTGACTTTAAATAGCGAACAGATATTGAATTAGTATTTTCAGATGACGTACCTGAAATTAACAAATGGAGTGCATTGTTTTCAGTATAGATATCAAAACTACTGATCTCTAAAAGTCCAAAAGATGTTTTTGTCTGTATGTGGCGTTGTTTGAATTCAGTTGGTGGCGATGTAACGCAACTGGTTAGAAAAAAGCCTGTAATCGCAAATAGGTAAACGGGATTTATTTTCATATTAAAAGCCAATGTACGAAGTAGAATAATTAAAAAACATCATTATAGTCGAGCCAATTTGAATTTATTGTAAGTATTTAAAATACACTAATAAAGTAGGAAAAATAAGTATTAGTAGTAATAAAAATTGCCGCACTAGACACGGTTTGTATTTCTTTGGATAACTATTTTATAAAAAAGATCGGGGCGTTAAAAAAGATAGCTTACTAGCGTAGACGTTATTAT
>CAINHP010000240.1 GCA_903848905.1 uncultured Pseudomonadota bacterium | reverse complement strand
GTTGAGGTTACCTAGTTGAAGAATTACTCATTCAACAAGCAATTCAAAATCATCTTTATCTACGCCACAATCAGGGCAACTCCAATCATCTGGAATATCTTTCCAAAGCGTACCAGGCTCGATTCCACTATCAGGATCACCCAGTTCCTCATCATAGATAAAATTACAAACTTTGCATTGATATTTTTTAAAAGTAGACATAGTATTTCCTTTACTAATTGAATATTGAGTTATAAAAAACGTTTATTCCATACTAATACAGTAGGTTTAAAGTACAATATAAACGCCCAAGTGACATACCATTCACTGGGCGTTAAAATTAAATCTTATTTTGGTAACTCGACTTCTTTTGGCGCTTCTTCAACTACTTTTTGAGTTTCTTGCGCTTGAGCCTGAGCTGCTTTTTGTTTTTCTTCAGTCGCTTTTTGTCTATCTGCGGCTTTTCTAGCTAACGCTGCTTTTTGATCTGCCGCTTGACGTGCAGCAGTGCTACCTGTTTCCATGCCTTCAGCATGCGTTATAACAGGTGATAGCGCTAATGACATCAAGCAAACTGCTAATGGCAACATCATTTTTTTTGATTGAATCGGTAACATACTCACCTCGAGTGAAATAGTTTTTATTAGAATTCGATTATACAAACGTTTGACGCATTTCAAGTCTAGCAGTGAATTGGTTTATTTAAAACAAAAACGCCCTGTTTTGCGTTGTAATGACAAAAAGGGCGTATATAAAATAACCACTAGTGAATATGCACATCGCGTGATTTTACAGCATCACTTCTCAGTAGCGTGTATTTTTCCTCGGATGCACCTTTTATAGGTAAACCATCGCTATTAAGTTGAACCAGTGCATTATCATCTTTGATAATGAACTTGCGTTTTGAACCATCTTTATTTGACGTTAAAACCAGTGTCTTACTGTCATCATCCCAATTGTATTTTCCTTTTTCAAAATACTCACGGGCAGATTCTTTCGTGTATTGCGTGACTAATAAATAATTTGTATTGTTTTTCAAAGACAGTGTCATTTTCACGCCAAGGCAATCATCACAAGGCAAAAAACCATAATACACACCACGGTATTCTTGACTTTTATCAACGTTATTGCTTTGATCGACACTCAAACTGCCTTCTTGCATGAGGGTAGTGGCGCGTGAGCGCAAATAACTTTCTTGCATTTCTCGATCACTTGCAGCCATCGACGGCATACTTGCAAAGAAAAACAGGATAGCGAACAGAATCAACGCTAAACCATATTCAAATTCTAATTGTTTTTTTGCGTCCAACTTTTTGGCTGATACTTTCATAGCGACATCTCCAAAGTAGGTAGAGAGTTAATTATTTTTGTTTTTTTAAGAAGTTCACCGCGACGAACCCCAACTCGCTCAGAACAACTACCCACTATAATACTATGAAATTAATTTTTTATGAAAGAAAACATTTAACATCAAAATAGCTTCAAGCCTAGCCATTTAAAATATCAACAACTACATTTTTAATTTCTTGAAATTTCTCCGTATTTAACTGCCCTGCTATTCCAGAGAATAGACTTTCATTTGCGGTAAATAGTTTAGATGCTCTAGCATAACTCATCCTTTGCAAATTACCCGATACAAAATCTTCGTCTGCAATACCAACTGCTAACGC
>CAINHP010000239.1 GCA_903848905.1 uncultured Pseudomonadota bacterium | reverse complement strand
CATGAACTCGATTAGACTATAGCCTTTTTGAAATTGTACTTGGTTTTTCATGACCTTATCCCCATGCCAATACTTATGATCGCAGTATAGTCCTTATTTGCTAGAGTAGCTGTTCTTTATGAGTAATCAAGTAATTTAATAAAGAAACTCCCACCCAACTAAAGCAGAGTAAGGTACATTTGCACTGTAAAATCCTAAACAAAACAGCGAAATCAATTCGAAGTCAATGTTTGCAAAGTCATGGTTTTATATTCTTTTAGCTTATGCTTAAATTGAATCATACAATTATATTATTCTTATCACACAAAACAATGTCATCGTAACAAACTTAACGCAAAAACCCTGCTATTCAGGCGAACTAGGATTAATTCGAGCATACCAGCCATAGTATAAAGCATACGCAACCAAGAAAACTAAGTAGCCCGACCATAAAATATCCGAGACAAAATGCCCACCTGCCGACATGCGGGTAAATCCCATCGTCCAAGCCAAACCTAAGGTTAACGCTAAATAAATTAACTTATGATTTTTCGCTAAAAAATACACTGCAAAGAATGCATATCCAACTGAACAATGGCCACAAACAAAGGATTTATCAGGGGTATGTCCAATTTTAACTGGCGGAATATATTGAAATTCACCACCAAATTCTTGTATATGCACTGGACGTGGTCTACCCCAATGATCTTTAAAAATCACATTCACCACCAGTCCAGGCCCTAAAGCAATCACCAGTAAAACATACAAAGCTTGGCGACGATAAGGACGACTATGATCATGAACATGACTTAACAAAAATATCGATAGGGCTGATACACCTACAGCCACTATAAATGGAAAAGCGTAGTCAAACAAAAGCTTTAAAAACCAATGATGCTGTAATGGCCAAACATCACCTAGCTTCTCAGGATGATAAAAAATAGACGCTAAACGATAATCCCAATCAGTGAACCAAAATACTAAAGTGGTAAGAATGGCTAAAAGTAGCACAATAATTAATTCATAAAAACGACGATAATGGGTCATATCAATGTTCAAGTTTTCCAGATAGAGCCGATTTAGGCCATTCTTGTAAATTTTCAGCTAAATAGACAAAATAATAGGAATTAGCTTGATTAGGATTAATCACTTTCGTTACAAAACGAAAGCTTTCGAATGCTGACTTTAACTCAGCAGGAACTTGTTCAGGTCTTTCACTAATGACAAATGCATTTTTACCCATAAATTTTAATGGACCCTCCCAAACTTCATATTGAGAAACCACTTGTCCACTCGTTTCAAAACGAAACACGGATGGATGATCTGGCAAATAAAACCCTAACTGACTTGCTAAATATCTATGCCCTAAAGCCACAACAAAGCTGTCATTCAAATCAGGCAACGCCTTTAATCGTTGTTCTTGTATGTTTATTGCCACCTGCTCCCAGTTTTTAAAACGCTGGGTAGGATCAAATATTGTATTTTGCAAATTCAACAACTGAATAACCAGTGGAAGAAAATAGGTTAACACAACCATCAAATACCCTGTCAGCAATCCTACTTTCAAGGTTCGTTGCCAAGCGCCTACTTTCCAATAACTAATGAGCAAAATCAGTCCACTAAAATAAAACGGCATCGACCAATTACCTTGCACTTTTTGCATCATGCTCAGCAATAAAATCAACAATAACAGTAATGGCCCCATTAACCATAAAAAACGTTGTTCTGCGGTTAAGTTTCTAAATTGAAATGTGGCTTTTACACTAACTATCAAAACCAGCGAAAAGATAACCGGGGAAACCAGCAAACCTTGATAAAGCAAAAACTCTAAAGCCTCTAGTAAATGCTTAGCAAAGCTGACTGTTTCTTTATGCTCAAAATGGCCTTTGCTATGCCCAAACATCACCCAATCATGCTGTTGATTCCAAAGAAAAAGCGGCACAGCCACCAACAAAATCGGCAAAAAATACCAGAAAAACTCACGCTTTAAGAACCGACGATGCGATGGCTCTATAATTAAAAATACTAACAGCAACAACGGCAAAGCAATCGCCACCTGCTTGCTTAGCAGTGCCGCGCCACTTGCAATTCCGGCCCAAAGCCAAGCCCGAGAACAATCATCAAACATAGCTTTTTGCAGGTAATACAAAGTCATCATCCAAAAACAATAAAGCGGTGGATCAATCGTCATTAAAAAATTCGCCAGCATATTTATTGGCGTAGCTAACACCATCAGCAAGGCAAGCGCCGCCGCTCGTTGACCGTAAAACGCTTTAGTTGTTGCGTGGAATGTCCATAAAAAAAAAGCGCCTAAAATCACCGTGGGCAAACGTACCGTAAACGCGTAATCACCCAGCAACCAAGTGGACATACCAATTAACCATGCCACCATAGGTGGTTTACTGTAATAACACCAATCTGGTTGACGTGACCAATCCCAATAATAACTTTCATCGCCTAGCAAATCTAAACCATTTAGGGCCAAAAATACTAAACGTAACAGAGTCACTCCAAATAATAGCGTCAATAAATTTTTATTAACCCATGCCAGTGACTTATCCAGCATCAAAATCTGTACTCCATTTTTTCATTTATTTCTTAATATACATAAAAACCCATAATCGGATTTTCAAGCTTTCATTTTGTTATATTTAAACCATATCGAAAACCACCTTATTCGCAGAAAAAATTTAAACAAATTGGTTTTCGTAATTTTATGTTTATCTGATTGCAATACTCTACTGGCTTTTTTTAAGCTTATTTGACTGATTGCGACAATATAGGTGAAGTCATAAATTCAAAAAAATCGCACTACTCAAAAATAGTGCGATTTTTAAGATTTAACGAATTACCCTTTTTTGACATACAAATCCGTAATTGTGCCTTCAATCATTTCAGCTGCAAAGGCAACCGTTTCAGATAAAGTAGGATGCGCATGAATACTTAAGCTAATATCTTTCATATCAGCGCCCATTTCAAGCGCCAATACGGCTTCGGCAAGTAATTCACCCGCATTTGAACCAACAATTCCTGCACCTAAAATACGTCCAGTTTCTTTATCGGCTAAAATCTTGGTCAATCCTTCTTTACGCCCTGTACTCAGTGAACGTCCACTTGCTGCCCAAGGGAATGCACCTTTCTCGTATTCAATGCCTTGCGCTTTCGCTTGCGTTTCAGTTAATCCCATCCATGCAATTTCAGGATCAGTATAAGCAACTGACGGAATCGTTAAGGCATCAAAATACGACTTATGGCCCGCAATGACTTCAGCGGCTATTTTACCTTCATGCACGGCTTTATGTGCAAGCATTGGCTGCCCGACAATATCACCAATCGCGAAAATATGAGCTACGTTCGTTCGCTGCTGTTTATCAACGGCAATGAACCCAAAATCATCGACGACAACCCCCGCATTTTCAGCACCGATTTTCTTACCGTTGGGACGACGCCCAACCGCTACCAAAACGGCATCGAATAAATCGGATTCTGGTGCACCTTTACCTTCAAAAGCGACTTTCAAACCATCTGATTGCGCTTCAATAGTCGTTACTTTCGTTTCTAGCCAAATATTTTTATATTGTTTTTTGATTTTACGATGCAGTGGCGTTACCAAATCTTTATCACAACCAGGAATGATTTGATCCATTAATTCTACAACGTGAATTTCACTACCTAGTGCATGAAAAACCGTTGCCATCTCAAGCCCGATAATACCACCACCAACAATTAATAATTTTTTAGGTATAAACGGCAAAGCCAGCGCATCACTCGAATCCCACAAACGTGGATCACCATTAGGAAAAACTGGAATTTGCGTAGGTTGTGAACCAGCGGCGATAATGGCATTTTCAAACGTCACTGTCGTATCACCAACCACCAAGGTACTCGCACTTGTGAACTGACCTACGCCTTGAACAACCGTCACACTGCGTTGTTTAGCTAGCGCACCCAAACCGTCATTAAGTCCTTTAGTCACACTTGATTTCCATGCACGGATTTTATCTAAATCTAGCTCAGGCTGAGTAAATGTGACACCATAATTTTTCGATTCTTCTGCTTCATGAATTGTATGTGCAAGATGAAGCATGGCTTTGGAAGGAATACATCCGACGTTCAAACAAACGCCACCGAGCACTGGATAACGCTCAACTAAAACAACCGTTTTACCCAAATCGGCCGCGCGAAATGCCGCACTATAACCACCCGGACCGCCACCTAAAACAACGACTTGCGCCTGTAAATTTTCACTCATGTTTGATTTCCCCGACCCTTTAAACCAGCAAACGGCGAATATCGCCCAAATAATATTTTACGGCTTCCATGAATTGAGCGCCTTCAGCACCGTCAATAACACGATGATCGTAAGTTAAATCCAGCGGTAACATTAAGCGAGGTTCAAAAGTTTCGCCATTCCAAACAGGCTGTATTTTCGATTTAGTCACCCCTAAAATGGCCACCTCAGGTGCGTTGACGATAGGCGTAAACGCGGTACCACCAATGCCACCTAAACTCGAAATGCTAATACATCCGCCTTGCATATCAGAGGGCAGTAATTTTCCAGAACGGGCTTTTTCGCTTTTTTCAGCAAGCTCAATGGCGAGTTGTTTTACCGTTTTACTTGTCACATCACGTAGCACGGGCACGACTAAACCGTTTGGCGTATTCACTGCAATACCAATGTTCAAATATTTTTTAAAAATTAAACTTTCGCCATCACTTGAAAGCGATGAATTAAATCGTGGAAATTGCCCCATGGCTGCCGCTAAGGCTTTTACGATAAACAATAAGCCAGTGTATTTCACACCCTCTTTATTTTTTTCATTGTTTAACGCAACTCGGAAGGCCTCCATTTCGGTAATATCCACTTCATCGTGATAAGTAACCATCGGCAAATTGAGCCACACGCTCGTCATGTGTTGCCCGGTCAATCGATTGATTTTACTCAACGGCTGAATATCAATTGCACCAAATACAGAAAAATCAGGCACGGGGATTGACGGAATACCCGCGCCACCACCTGCTTTAACGCCTTCGACAAGAATTTTTTTAACATAATTCTTTACATCATCTTTTAAGATGCGGCCTTTACGCCCACTGCCTTGCGTCACTTTTGATAAATCAGCACCTAACTCTCTTGCAAATAAACGCACCGAAGGCGACGCATGTGCTGAGTATGATTGCACCTGATTCACGACAGGTACATCTGCTGATTTAGCAATTGGCGAGTTGATTTCAATTGGCATAGAGGCAACAGAAACCGCTTCAACAGGTTTAACTTCTGCAACAGCAACTGTTTCAAAAACCGGTGTTGCAGGCGCCGCTGTGACATCATCTACTAGAACCGTTGCAATTAACGTCCCTTCGTTGACTTTATCGCCAACTTTGATGTGAACTTGCTGAACAGTCCCTGTGGCTGTTGCAGGCAAATCCATACTCGCTTTATCGGTTTCAAGTGTTGCAATCGTTTGATCTATAACAATCACATCACCTGCCTGAATGCTCACTTCAACGACATCAATGTCATGCACATTGCCCACATCGGGGACTTTAATTTCACAAATGTTACTCATAATGGCGTGTCCCTTTAATTTATCTTAACCAAGGTGCGACGACGTCAGCGTCAATACCGTATTTAGCAATCGCCACATCTACTTTTGCTAAATCAAACTGTCCGTTATCCGCTAAACTTTTGAGTGCTGCCACGGCAATATAATAACGATCCACCTCAAAGAAACGACGTAAATTTTCACGTGTATCTGAGCGACCAAATCCATCTGTACCTAGCACAACATAAGGTGCCTTAATATCTGAGCGGATTTGCTCAGCAAACGCACGAATATAATCCGTAGCGGCGATAACAGGTGTTTTTGCATCAGGCAAACAATGCGCAACATGCGATTGTTTGGGTGTTTCAGTTGGATGCAGTCGATTCCAACGCTCACAACTTTGCGCATCACGCGCAAGTTCTGTAAAGCTGGTGCAACTCCATAAATCAGATTCCACGCCCCAATCACTACGAAGTAATTCCGCTGCAAATTCAGCTTCACGGAAAATTGACCCTGAGCCAAGTAAGTGCACTCGCAATTTTGCGTTGTGATCACCTTGTTTAAAGTGATACATCCCTTTCAAAATATCTTGTTCAATGCCTTTTGGCATTGCGGGATGTGTGTAATTTTCATTCATCACAGTGATGTAGTAGAAAATATCTTCTTGATCCACATACATACGACGTAGACCATCTTGAATAATCACTGCGACTTCATACGCATAAGTTGGATCATAAGAAACACAATTTGGCACGGTAGCTGCCATTAGATGACTATGACCATCCTCGTGTTGGAGGCCCTCACCATTCAACGTGGTACGACCTGCGGTCGCACCAAGCAAGAAACCACGTGTACGCTGATCACCCGCCGCCCAAATCAAATCGCCAACACGTTGAAAACCAAACATCGAATAGAAAATATAGAACGGGATCATGGGTACATTATGCGTTGAATAGGCCGTTCCTGCCGCAATCCAATCACACAAACCGCCCGCCTCGTTAATCCCTTCTTGCAATACTTGACCATGCTTATCTTCTTTGTAGAACATTAGCTGATCGGCATCTTGTGGCGTATAAAGTTG
>CAINHP010000238.1 GCA_903848905.1 uncultured Pseudomonadota bacterium | reverse complement strand
TTCAGTGGGTAGCCAAAGTGTCGCGCAGGCGTTTGGAATATCAACCACGCCGCTAATATGACCTTCAACAGGCGCCGTTCCCAAAATAGAGAGCGCTTGCTCACCGCTGTAACCGAATTTTTTAAGATATTCGATCGCATTTAAACAAGCTTGGCGATAAGCCACGTGGACATCTAAATAATGTTGTGTGCCTTTTTCATCAACGGAAATACCTTCAAAAATCAAATAATCACGATAATTAGGTGTTAATGGACTAGGCTGGAAAATCGGATTTTTAATGCCATACTTTTTCACACCGTCTTTAATTAAACTGACTTTAATATCTAAATACCCCGCCATTTCAATCGCGCCACAAAAGGTAATTTCGCCATCACCTTGAGAGAAATGCAGGTCACCCATAGATAGGCCACCGTCTTTTACATAGACAGGGAAGAAGACTTTTGAGCCTTTGGTGAGATTTTTAATATCACAGTTACCGCCATGCTCACGCGGTGGAACGGTGCGAGCCCCTTCTAATGCCGCATCTTTAGCAGCGTCACCGACTAATTTACCCATCACCGCTGATTGCGAATTAGGCGGAAGTGCTAGCGCAGGAACACGCTCTGGATCCGTTGCAATTAACGTGGCTTCACGCTCATTCCACTGCGCAAGTAATTCTTTTGAAGGCAAGCAACCAATCAATCCGGGGTGCATAATGCCGGCAAATTTCACATTGGGAACGTGACGAGAAGTGGTATAAATACCATGAAAGTCCCAGATAGATTTACGCGCCTCAGGGTAATGATCGGTTAAAAATCCGCCCCCATTTTCTTTTGAAAATAGCCCATTAAACCCCCATTGCGATTCTTGAAACGTGCCGACATCTAAAATATCAACCACCATCAAATCACCAGGCTCTGCACCTTCAACCCCAATAGGGCCACTGAGATAATGAACTTGCGTTAAATCAACATCGCGCACGTCGTTTGCGCTGTCGTTATTGCCAATTTGTCCACCTGTCCAGTCCATACACTCAACGCGAAATTCATCACCGGGTTTTACCATGGCGACCATAGGCAAATCAGGATGCCATCGATTATGAATTTGCCCTTCTTGTTCCCACGGTTTTTTATCAAGATCTAATTTAATTAATGTTTTCATTTCACTTTTTGCCTTCACTGTCTGAATTGCGATAAAAACTTTTTCTTAAATCTAAAACGTTGACGCATATAATGCAAAATGCGACTGTTCCATTCATTGCTCCAATGCTTCGCCAATAAAATCAGTATCTAAGCAAATTGGACAGTTTCATTTTCAAATGTGTAGACATAATGCACAATACGTCATATAACGCATGAGTTATTTGACGTATAACAGATAAATTTCGCTTTACGTACAATGTCATACCTATTCAAGAAAAAATTTCGATAGCTGAGGAATTGAGGGCTTTATGTATAATCAAAACGTTATAAAGAAGTGGGTGATCATAGGATTAATATTCTTTACCCTGCCCGTTTTGGCTGATGACAAAAGTGAACTGTCGTCAATTCAATTTACGCTTGATGACGCAAATCTTAGTCATTTAACCTTTGATGTACCCATGCAAAAAGTCATCACGCAAGTCAGTGACAATCTAACGCAATGGCGCTTCCCCGTCAGTGCAAGCAGTCAACATTCAACCCATACGCTAACAGCTATTGTAGGCAGTGTATCCAACCAAACAACGCCAACAGGCTTTTCATTTTCAAGTGGAAATTCGGATCCACGCTCGGTTGATTTTCAAAAAGCAGATGTTTTGCCTATTCGCTGTCAACTAAAAAAATCACCTAGCGATGTCATTGAATTTGAAAATAAAATGACGTTTACTGCTTATCAATCAACCGATGATTTCAGCAAAGAAAAAGCAGTAGAAAAGCTTATTGATCAAATCAGTACGACGTGCTTTAATTTGCTCGACGATCATAAAGTGCCAAAAGTGGGTAAGAAAACCGAGAGCGATACCACCTTCAAACCAACGTGGATGCCAGATATACAAATTGAAGTAAAACAAAAAAACACAACGCTACCTGCTAAAAATTTAGGTGTTGAAAATGGGGTTTCACCAAAGAGTCAGAGTGAAAACACACCGTCAACCACGCCTGAAAGTGAAGAAGAAGGTACCAAAGAATTAATTATTCACAACCAAGGCACGCCACTGACCATCAATTTTGGGCATGAGCGACACTAAGCACGTGAATGTCAAAAAACGATTGTGAAAAATTCCATTCATCAAACGATTACAACCGTTCGACGCGACTACAATAGTCTTGTTGCCAGTGAAACCATGGAAGATTACGCGCTGCGTTTTGCACCGCGTAGTTTTCGTAAATGGTCTGAATTTGAAGTTGCCAATACGGCTTTTGGCTCAAGTTCTTTTCTCGTCCTTGAGGCCATAGGGGCTTTTTTATCGATTAACTATGGTTTTACAAACGCCTTTTGGGCCATATTTATTGTAGCCATAGTGATATTTATCACCAGTTTACCGATTAGCTACTACGCTGCCCGCTATCACATTGATATTGACCTCCTGACGCGTAGCGCGGGCTTTGGCTATATTGGCTCCACGATTACCTCGCTGATTTACGCATCGTTTACCTTCACGCTCTTCGCGCTGGAAGCCTCGATTATGTCGCAGGCCATAGAATTATATTTTCAAATATCCCTTGAAATGGCCTACGTCATTAGCGCCATTATTGTCATTCCGCTCGTGACGTTTGGTATTACGACTATTAGCCGCTTGCAACTTTGGACACAACCACTCTGGCTGATTTTACTCATCACGCCCTATATTGCGATTTTGGTTCAAGAGCCCAACTCTTTGCCTGTACTGAGCCATTTTCTGCATTTAGCCGTTCAAGGAAAAGAATTTGATTGGCTATTATTTGGCACTGCGGCAACCGTAGCCTTTTCCATGATTGCGCAAATTGGCGAACAAGTGGATTTTTTGCGTTTTATGCCCGATAAAACCAAAGAAAATCAGGTGAAATGGTGGATTGCCGTGATTGCTGGTGGTCCTGGATGGATCATATTTGGTGCAATTCGTCAGTTGCTGGGTGCATTACTTGCCCATTTAGCCATCAGTTATGGCATCAGTCCCCAGCACGCGCATGAACCGACGCAAATGTATTTAGTGGCATACAGCCATGTGTTT